>NZ_LT906482.1:1252901-1566126 GCF_900187105.1 Eikenella corrodens | reverse complement strand
GAGCCCGAAATCTTCCTCACCCAGCCGGTGAAAACCGACCTGCCCGGCGGCGGTAGCCTGCGGATGCTCGGCATCGGCGCCGCACACCAATCCAACGGCCAAAGCGACCCCCTCTCCCGCTCTTGGAACCGCATCTATGCCATGGCCGGCATGGAATGGGGCAAACTTACCGTGGTACCGCGCCTGTGGTGGCGTATCCCCGAAAAAAACAGCGACGACGACAACTCCGACATCAACCGCTACATGGGCTACGGCGATCTGCAAATGTACTACCGCTTCAACGACCGCCAAAGCCTCGGTGCCCTCGCCCGCTACAACCCCGCCAGCGGCAAAGGCGGGCTGCAGCTAAACTACACCTTCCCCATCGCCGGCCGGCTCAAAGGCTATGTACAGGCCTTCCACGGCTACGGCGAAAGCCTGCTCGACTACAACCACAAACACAACAGCATCGGCTTGGGCGTACTGCTAAACAATTGGGACGGTTTCTGAACTGCACACTAGTTTTTCAGGTAGCCTTTTTATTCAAACAGGCTACCTGAAAATTTAATGAATGATTTAGCGCATAAACCGCCATAAAATACCGACACCCCCTCTCAAATCCGTACCTAGTCTGAATTCCGAGCAAATCAGTATATTTAATTTTCGCTGTAGTTTCATGCCGCTAGCATTTTACATTCACACTTGCTTACAATCAGGAAAAAGCAGGTTAAATCATAGTATTAGCCTTGCCTATTAGGCGGCCCTATAATTCGTTCCGTTGAGTGGTCATGGATGACTGCTTAACAAGTTTCTCCTCTATTTCTCCTTTGTAGATTTGGCGCATATTAGATATGCGCCGCTTTTTTTGCCCGCGTTTGCCGCATAAATATTCCCACTGCTTGGCACATTCAAATCTGAATCAGCCAAACAAATCATTATAGTGGATTAAATTTAAACCAGTACAAGGCGGCGAGCCGCAGACAGTACACATAGTACGGCAAGGCGAGCCAACGCTGTACTGGTTTAAATTTAATTCACTATATTTCAAATAAGCACTAGCCAGCCACATACTGGCACCATAGCCCAGCGCCCAAAATCCCTCTATACTGCCGCCCGTTTTCCACTCGGAGCAGCCCATGTCCGCCACCGTGTTTTATCTCTTTCTCGGTTTCACCGCCTTTTCCACCCTGCTGCAACTGCTGCTCTCTTTGCGCCAGAGCCGCGCCGTGCTGCTGCACCGAGACCGCGTGCCGCGCGATTTTAAAGCTGTGGTTTCGCTGGAAGAACACCAGAAAGCCGCCGACTACGCGCTGGCCAAACAGCGGTTTTCGCGTTGGCATATTCTGTATGAAACCTTGCTGCTGCTGATGTTTACCCTCGGCGGCGGGCTGAACCTGCTGGCAGAGACGGCCAACCGCCTTGCCGCCTCGCCGTTAACCCAAGGCGTACTGTTGGTAGTGCTGTTTTCGCTGGCCAGCAGCCTGCTGTCCCTACCCTTCGCGCTCTACCGCAGCTTCCGGCTGGAAGCCGCTTTCGGCTTCAACAACATGACCTTAGGCACTTTTTTTGCCGACCAAATCAAAGGCCTGCTGCTGGGCGCAGCCATCGGCATTCCGCTGTTGTATGCGGTGATTTATCTGATGGGCGCGGCCGGAAATGCGTGGTGGCTGTGGGTGTGGCTGTTGTGGCTCGGTTTCTCGCTGCTGATGCTGTGGGCGTTTCCCAAATGGATTGCCCCGCTGTTCAACCGCTTCGAACCGCTGGCCGATGAAAACTTGCAACAGCGCATCACCAATCTGCTCACGCGCACCGGTTTTGCCAGCAACGGCATTTTCGTGATGGATGGCAGCAAACGCAGCGGCCACGCCAATGCCTATTTCACCGGCCTCGGCCAAAACAAACGCATCGTGTTTTTCGACACCCTGCTCAAAGGCATGCAGCCGCAGGAGGTTGAAGCCGTGTTGGCGCACGAACTGGGGCATTTCAAACACCGCCATATCGTGAAGCAAATCGCCGTGCGTTTCCTGCTCGCACTCTTGGTGCTGTTTGCGCTCGGGCAAATCATCCACTTTGCCGCCGTGTATCACAGTTTGGGCGTGGCCTATCCCAGCCACGCCATGGCGCTGCTGTTGATGATGCTGGTGCTTCCCGTGCTCTCCTTCCCCTTCGCCCCGTTGGGCAGCTTTTCCTCACGCCGCAACGAATTTGAAGCCGACCGTTTCGCCGCCGCGCACACCCATGCCGAAGACCTGATTTCCGCGCTGATCAAACTCTACCGCAGCAATGCCGCCAGCCTGGTAAATGATCGCTGGTATGCCCGCTGGTACGACAGCCATCCCAACGCCCGCGAACGCATCGCTGCCCTGCGGCAGGGCGGGCAGACTGGCTGAAAGCCTAGGCTGCCATAACAAAATAAAGGCTACCTGAAAACGCTGCCTTCACTCAGCAAAAGTTTCAGGTAGCCTTGCCGTATCGGCCTATCAACCCAGGCAACCAGCTGCCTATGCAAACACCCTATCCGTTTTTAATAATTCAGCATCATCTCCGCACCATTCAAACCGGATTACTGCAAACAAAGGCTACCTGATAATCAGGTAGCCTTTGTCATTCCCATCTCACAAGCGTACAATTCACATATTTTTACAGAAGTGCACGAAATCAAACATGATTGCTTGGATGGAAGCCCGCCGCGCCGGTTTGCTTGGCCGCGCCCATTGGGCGAACAATATTGTGGCAGGCATTATTGTGGGCGTGGTAGCGCTGCCGCTTTCCATGGCCTTTGCCATCGCCACCGGCGTGAAACCCGAACAGGGGATTTATACCGCCATCGTGGCCAGCGTGATTGTGGCCGTGGCCGGCGGCTCACGCGTGCAGATTGCCGGCCCCACCGGCGCATTTATCGCCATTCTCTCCGGCATCACCGCTAAATTCGGCTTCGACGGCCTGCAAATTGCCACCCTCCTTGCCGGCATCATACTGTTGTTTATGGGCTTATTCCGCTTCGGCGGCATGATCCGCTTTATCTCCATGCCGGTGATTATGGGTTTTACTGCCGGCATCGGCGTGGTGATTTTTGTGGGGCAGTGGGCGGCATTTTTCGGCCTGCCCAAAGCGGGCGGTGAGCATTTCCACCAACAGCTGTGGTCGCTGCTGCAAAGTCTGCCTCATCTCCACCCCACCACCACCGCACTGGGGCTGTTTTCGCTTGCGCTGCTGTTGTTGATGCCCAAAGTGCCGCTGCTGCGCCGCCTGCCTTCGCCAATGTGGGTGCTGCTGTGCGCCACCGTGCTGCAAAGCCTGTTCCACTTTGAAGGCGTGGCCACCGTCGGCTCGGCCTACGGCGCCATTCCGCGCGCCCTGCCACATTTTTCCCTGCCCAATTTTGCAACAGCCGAAACTGCCAAACTGATTCTGCCTGCCTTCACCATCGCCATGCTCGGCGCGATTGAATCGCTGCTCTCCGCCGTGGTGGCCGACGGCATGGCCGGCACGCACCACAGCGCCAATCAGGAACTGGTAGGCCAAGGGCTGGCCAACATCATCACGCCGTTTTTCGGTGGGTTCGCCGCCACCGGCGCCATCGCCCGCACCGCCACCAACATCCGCCAGGGCGGTAACAGCCCGCTGGCCGGCATCATCCACGCCCTCACTTTGGCACTGATTCTGCTCGTGGCCGCGCCGCTGGCCGCCGATATTCCCTTGGCCGCGCTGGCTGCCATCCTGTTTCAGGTAGCCTGGAACATGAGCGAGCCCAAACGCTGCCTGCACATCCTGCGCCGCGCCCAGCGTGCTGCCTATATTCTGTTTTTCATCACCTTTTCCCTCACCATTTTGGTAGATTTGGTGGTGGCGGTGAACATCGGCGTGATTTTGTCCACCCTGCACTTTATCGGCCAGATGGCCAAAGCGGTGGAAGTGCGCAAGGAAGAACACAGCCGCGATGCCGCCGCCCTGCCGGATAACGTGCTGATGTTTATCGTGAACGGCCCCTTCTTCTTCGGCGCGATGGAAAAATTCGAAACTACGCTGGCCGATATCAACACCCAGCCGCGCGCCGTGGTGTTGCGGATGCGCTGGGTGCCCTATATCGACATCACCGGCATCCTCACCCTAGAACGCGTTATCAGCGGCCTGCAAAAACGCGGTATCCGCGTTATCGTTACCGGCGCCAATGAGCAAGTACGCGCCAGCCTGGAGCGCAGCGGCATCGTTACCCTGCTCGGCAAAGGCAACTTCATCCGCGAATTTGACGACGCTGCCGCCATGCTGCGTGCGGGAAGTAAGGCTGGAGCGGCAAGTTGATGGAATACCAAACAAGCTAGCTGAAAAGCAAAAATTGCTGCTACATTTTCAGCTAGCCTGCCGCACCCCTGTAAGGCTACCTGAAAATAAAGCAACTCCATCATGTTAGCGGCAAAGTCTCAAACCAAATTTGTTCAAATAAAGGCTACCTGAAACTCAAACCCAGTTTTCAGGTAGCCTACCCTTTAGCATCCTCCCATTTTCCTCCTGCCTCACACCCTCGCTAAAAAGGCTACCTGCAACCCGTTTTACCACATAAATTCCTCAGCCAAATACTGCCTGCGCCATCAAGTTATGATACACTTGCGCCTTTCGTTTACGGCCGGTGCGGAAAAACACGCCGGCCAAGTGCAAACTTTTCCGAGCAGGCATCCGCCTATCGGCTTGATTAACACCAAAACAAGGTCTTACGAATGAGCGTAACTATTGAAAAACTGGAAGGTCTCGAACGCAGCCTGCAACTGGAACTGCCCTGGGCAGACATCGAAGCAGCCGTACAAAAACGCCTGCAAGCCACTCAAAAACGTGCCCGTGTAGACGGCTTCCGCCCCGGCAAAGCCCCGCTGCGCATGATTGAATCCATGTATGGCGCGGGCATCCGCGATGAGGTTTTAAACGACAGCCTGCGTCACAAATTCGGCGAAATCGTGGATTCCGAAGACATCCGCCTCGCCGGCCTGCTCGCTTTTGATGCCGTTGAAGCGCAAGACGACGAAAAAGTATTCAAAGTAAACGCCCGTTTCGAAGTGTTCCCCGAAATCACCGTGGGCAGCCTGGCCGACCAGGAAATCGAAAAAGTGGTATGCGAAGTGGGCGAAGCGGAAGTGGAAAAAACCATCGACATCCTGCGTCGTCAGCGTACCCGCTTCAACCGCGTGGAGCGCGAAGCCAAAGACGGCGACCGCGTAATCATCGACTTTGCCGGCACCATCGACGGCATCCCCTTCGAAGGAGGCTCCGCACAAAACTACCCCTTCATTCTCGGCCAAGGCCAGATGCTGCCCGAATTTGAATCCGGCATCCAAGGCATGAAAGAAGGCGAAACCAAAGACGTGAGCGTAAGCTTCCCTGCCGACTACCACGGCAAAGAAGTGGCCGGCAAAACCGCCGTATTTGCCATCACCCTGCGCAACGTAGCCGAAGCTGTGCTGCCGGAAGTGGACGAACAATTCGCCAAAGCTTTGGGCATCCAAGACGGCGACGTAGCCAAAATGCGCGAAGAAGTGAAGAAAAACATCGAACGCGAAGTAAACCGCCGCATAGAAGCGCAAACCAAAGACAACGTAATGAAAGCCCTGCTGGACGTTACCCCCATCGAGTTGCCGAAAACCTTGGTGCGCGAAGAAACTGCCCGTATGGTTGCAAATGCCCGCCAAAACCTGGTGAACCAAGGTATGAAGCCGGAAGATGTAGATTTGGCCGACAGCCTGTTTACCGAACAAGCCGAACGCCGCGTGGCACTGGGCTTGATTTTGGCCGAATTGGTAGGCAAGCACAACCTGCAGCCGACCGACGACCAAGTTAAAGCCGTGGTGCAAACCTTCTCCGAAAGCTACGAAGATCCGCAGGAAGTAATGGATTGGTACTTCGCCGACCGCAGCCGCTTGGAAGGCCCGATTTCTATGGCCGTAGAAGCCAATGTGGTGGATTATGTGTTGGGTCAGGCCAAGGTAAACGAGAAAAAACTGAGCTTCGACGAAGTGATGGGCCAGCAGTAATTCAGGCTACCTGAAACTCGTTGCAAACAAAGCACCAAGGCCGTATCCGCCGAGGTGCTTTTTGCCCAAATTATCCCTTATAAACGCGAGGAAACCCATGAATCCCACAATCGAAAACAACTATCTGGTACCCACCGTTATCGAACAGAGCGGCCGGGGCGAGCGCGCCTTCGATATTTACTCCCGCCTGCTCAAAGAGCGGATTATCTTCCTGGTGGGTCCGGTAAACGACCAAACTGCCAACCTGGTGGTGGCACAGCTGCTGTTTTTGGAAAGCGAAAACCCCGATAAAGATATTTTCCTCTACATCAACAGCCCCGGCGGCTCAGTTTCTGCCGGCATGTCGATCTACGACACCATGAACTTCATCAAGCCCGACGTATCCACCCTGTGCCTCGGCCAAGCCGCCAGCATGGGTGCATTCCTGCTTTCCGCCGGTGCCGAAGGCAAACGCTTCGCCCTGCCCAACAGTCGTGTGATGATTCACCAGCCGCTCATCAGCGGCGGCTTGGGTGGTCAGGCTTCCGACATCGAAATCCATGCCAAAGAGCTGCTCAAACTGAAAGTCAAACTCAACCAGCTCTTGGCCGAACATTGCGGCCGCACGCTGGACGAACTCGAACGCGACACCGACCGCGACAACTTCATGTCGGCCGAAGAAGCCCAAGCCTACGGCCTCATCGACCAAGTATTGTCCAGCCGCAGCGACATCAAATAAAGTTCCGGCTCAATCCATCCTCAAGCCAAATTGACTTTCCGCTACAAGGCATTAAGCCGCAAGCAATACAGAAGTACGAGTTGGCTTGCTATAAAAGGCTACCTGAAAACAAACTGAGTGAACTTTCAGGTAGCCTTTTTGCCGCCCGCATACAGCGCAT
Source organism: Eikenella corrodens (assembly GCF_900187105.1). Classification (NCBI taxonomy): domain Bacteria; kingdom Pseudomonadati; phylum Pseudomonadota; class Betaproteobacteria; order Neisseriales; family Neisseriaceae; genus Eikenella; species Eikenella corrodens. The sequence continues at coordinate 1,559,249 of NZ_LT906482.1, read as the reverse complement.
TCATTGTGGCAATACAAACTCATGCCATAGCAGTTTGCCGACAATTTCACTATAATCAGTAAGCACCCACAACGTGCCGGTATCACTCCCACCCCTCCGCGGGAAACCCATCTCAACAGGAGTTCTGCCATGATTTCCATCCGCCAGCAAAACTACGGCCTCAACGTTGCCCTCTACAACGAATTCACCCTTGAAGACTTCAAAACCCTCGAAGCCGCCATCCTCGAGTGCCTCAAACGCGTGCACCGCCCCGACATCCTCCTAGACCTATCCCTGTTGCGCGACTACACCATCGACATGGCTGCCGAACAACTGCGCTTCCTCAACAACCACGACAACGACTTCGGCCGCATCGCCATCGTTACCAACGACCTCTGGATACGCCTCTCCACCCATATTTCCAGCCTACTCACTCGCCAGCATCCCAAATATTTCAACGATGCCGCCGAAGCCCAGAAATGGCTACTTGCCGACGGCAGCCGCTAACACCATGAGCCAGCCACAAACCCCGCTGCGCGCCCTCCTGCTGCACGGCATCCATATGCACGCCTGGGTGATGCTCCCGCTTGCCTGGCAACTGCGCCGCCATAATATCCACAGCCGCTGCTTCGGCTACTACAGCATCGCCCAAACCCTGCCCCAACACAGCCGCCGTCTCGCCGAAGCCGTCCGCCGCCACTACCAACAACACCAAGAACCGCTGCACTTCATCTGCCACAGCCTCGGCGGCCTCGTGTTACGCCGTTTCGCCGCCGACTACCCCGAACTGGTACGCGGCCGCAGCGTTACTCTCGCCACCCCGCATCTCGGCAGCGAAACCGCCAACCGGCTGCACCGTTACGCCCCTGCACTTATCGGTGGTGCCTACCAGAACGGCCTAGACGGCAATCTCCCGCCCTGGCCGCCCCAGCTCGAACTCGGCTGCATCGCCGGCAACCACCATCTAGGCGTCGGCCAAATCGTCGGCTTGCAAGGCGAAGGCGACGGCACCGTCCTCCTCTCCGAAACCCGCCCCGCCAACTGCCGCGACTACCTCGTCCTCCCCGTCAACCACTCCGCCATGCTCACCGACCCCGCCGTTGCCCGGCAAACTGCCCACTTCCTGCGCCACGGCCGGTTTGAACATAGTGCCGAGGAACACAACAATACTTGAACCACCACCAGCCACACCACACAACCTAATCAGGCTACCTGAAAAACCAAAACCCGCTGTTCTCTTATCCAGAACAACGGGTTTCTACTTTTCAGGTAGCCTTTTCAGCCAACCACTAGCACAAGGTTATTGTGCTTTCCAACGAGCTTGTGATTCGCGGATAACGGCTTTGGCTTCTTCAATGTCGCCCCAGTGGCCAACTTTGGTGCTGCCGGGTTTTTTCAGGTCTTTGTAGTGGTTGAAGTGGAATTCGATTTGCTTGATCAGCTGCGGCGGCAAATCGGCCAAGGTCTTGATGGCATTGCCGTTGTGGCGGTCGTCGGCAGGCACTACCACTACTTTGTCGTCCACTTCGCCGTCATCTACAAATTTCATCACACCAATCACTCTAGCTTCCATGTAGATGCCGGTGGGCAGCGGCAGATCGGTAATAATCAGGGCGTCGAGTTCGTCGCCGTCTTCATCGAGGGTTTGCGGGATGAAGCCGTAGTTGGTGGGTTTAGCGAAAATCTGCGGCTCGATACGGTCGAGTTTCATTGCGCCGATTTTGCGGTCCCATTCGATTTTCTGGTTGGAACCTTGCGGAATTTCCACCACTACATTGATGATGCCGCCGTCTACATCGCCGGCGTCGAGAATTTTATTGAAGTCTGCCATGTTTTTTCCTTCTGTGCTTGAACGGTTTGAAAGGTCTGATTATAGCGGCCATCGCTGGCATAATCTATATATAGCCGTTCTAAACGGGCAATAATCCCACCTTAGCCTGCTTCGCTGTAACACATGCACCATTCAGGCAAAGGCTACCTGAAAGCAAAACTTCAACGAATCAAAATGTAGCGCGAGTTTCTGCGCCGCTCAAATTTTTCAGGTAGCCTTTGGGCTGGGTATAAACTTCATTGCCGAATGCTTTGCCGCCTACTGATTGCCGCCATTCAAATGCCTTTTGCGTCGTAGGTTTGCCCGATTTAACCGCCGCAATGCTGGCATAAGAAGGAGTGCTGCTTTACAATTCGCTCATTCGGCCTGCAAGCAGCTACTACAAAGGATTTCACGATGGCAAAAAAATATTTCGGCACGGACGGTGTGCGCGGCGAAGTGGGCAAATTTCCGATTACGCCCGATTTCGTATTGAAGCTGGCCTATGCCGCCGGCCAAGTGCTGACCCAGCACGACGATGAAATCAAACCCACCGTGCTCATCGGCAAAGACACCCGCATCTCCGGCTATATGCTGGAAACCGCGCTGGTAGCCGGTTTCACCGCTGCCGGCGTGAATGTTATCCAAACCGGCCCGCTGCCCACCCCCGGCGTGGCCTATCTGACCCGCGCGCTGCGCCTCTCTGCCGGCGTGATGATTTCCGCCTCCCACAACCACTATGCCGATAACGGCATCAAATTCTTCACTGAAGACGGCATGAAGCTGTCTGATGAAATCGAGCAGGAAATCGAGCAGCAGCTGGAGCAGGAAATGCACACCGTTTCCTCCGACCACCTCGGCCGTGCCAAACGTGTGAGCGGTGCAGACGACCGCTACATCGAATTTTGCAAATCCACCTTCCCTGCCAATATGGATTTACGCGGGCTGAAGCTGGTGGTGGACACCGCCAACGGCGCCGGTTATCACGTGGCGCCCAAAGTGTTCCACGAGCTGGGGGCAGACGTGATCGAAATCGGCAATCAACCCAACGGTTTTAATATCAACCATAAATGCGGCGCCACCTACACCAAAACCCTGCAAGCCGCCGTGCTGCAAAACGAAGCCGACTACGGCATTGCGCTCGATGGCGACGGCGACCGCCTGATGATGGTGGACAAACAAGGCAAAGTGTACGACGGCGATTCGCTGATTTATGTGATTGCCCGCGCCCGCCATAAAGCCGGTTCGCTGGTTGGCGGCGTAGTCGGCACGGTGATGACCAATATGGCGATGGAGTTGGCCTTGGCGCAGCTCAAGATCGAATTCTGCCGCGCCAAAGTGGGCGACCGCTATGTGCTGGAACAGCTGCACCAACACGGCTGGCAGCTGGGCGGCGAAGCCAGCGGCCACATTCTCTGCCTCGACAAACACAACACCGGCGACGGTACCATTGCCGCACTGCAAGTGCTGGCCGCGCTGCAAACGCTGGATCAGGATTTGGCCGCCGCTGTAGATTGGCTACCCTTCCCGCAAACCATGATTAACGTGCGCATCAGCAAAGGGCAGGATTGGCAAACTGCCTCCGCCGCCGAGCTGCAGGCCGTGGAAGCCGAATTGGCCGGGCACGGCCGCGTGGTATTGCGCGCCTCCGGCACCGAGCCCGTGGTGCGCGTGATGGTGGAAGCACGCGACACCAAGCTTGCGCAACGCTGCGCCGAACGCATTGCCGACAGCATCCGTCAAAAATAACAGCAACTCACAGGAACACCCACAACCATGCTGGACATTCTAGAAGCCCTGTTCACCCAATACGGCTATGCCGCCGTATTCGTGGTGTTGGTTGCCTGCGGTTTCGGCATTCCCATTCCCGAAGACATCACCCTGATTGCCGGCGGCGTGATTTCCGGCCTCGGCCACAGCAACGCGCACATCATGGTGGTGGTGGGCATGATCGGCGTGCTCACCGGCGACGGCATGATGTTCCTGCTCGGCCACTTCTACGGCGACCGCATCCTCAAAGCCCGCTTCGTCAAACGCCTGATGCCGCCGCAACGTTACCTGCAAGTGCAGGAAAAGTTTGACAAACACGGCAGCTGGGTATTATTCGTGGCCCGTTTCCTGCCCGGCCTGCGCACCCCCATTTTCATCACCGCCGGGATGAGCGGCCGAATCTCGTTTTGGCGCTGGCTGATTATGGACGGCCTCGCCTCCCTGATTTCCGTGCCCGCCTGGGTGTATCTCGGCCACTACGGCGCCGCGAACAAAGACTGGCTGCTCATGAAAGCCCACCAGTTCCAGCACATCCTTTATGTGCTTATCGGCATCGGCGCACTGGTGCTGTTCTCCTTCTGGCAGCGCAAACGCCGCCGCAGCCAATTTTTCCACGCCAAACTGCAGGAAATGCGCCAAAAACGGCAGGCCGAACGCAGCAAACAGCAAAATCAATCTGCCGAATAAGGCTGCACCGCAATCTTGTTTTCAGGTAGCCTTTTATTCATAGAGGCTACCTGAAAACATATAAACCATTAGACTTCTGCCCGCCACCAGCCTACCCCTCAAGGCTACCTGAAACATGAAACTCACCCGCCGCCAACTGCTCGGCAGTGCCGCCGCCCTCACCGCCGCAGCCGCCGCCTCCCGCCTAGGCCATCAATACCTCCACCGCCTGCCTCCCGTGCGCATTCACCGCATCGGCCTGCCTTTCGGCCACGAGCTGCGCAACGGCCAAGTTTCCCTTACTCCCCAATCCGAACACCGCTGCCACACCCTCATCCTCGGCAGCGGCGCTGCCGCCCTCTCCGCCGCCTGGCACCTGGCCAAACACGGCCAACGCAACTTTCTTCTCGCCGAAGGCATCGAGCGCAATGGCAACAATGCCGCCTATGTTTCAGGTAGCCTCTCCGCCCCCTCCGGCGCACACTATTTAGCCCTGCCCTCACAGGAAAGCGTGTATGTGCGCCAACTCTTATCCGACCTCGGCATCCTGCTCGACGGCATCGACCGGCCCGAGCCCCTGTATCGCGAAACCGATTTGGTTTATGCCCCCGCCGAGCGCCTGTATTACCAAAACCGCTGGCAAGATTCCCTGCTGCCGCAAGAAGATGCCGACAGCCGCCGCTTCCACGCCCTCATCGAAACCCTGCGCCGCGCCCACGGCCGCGACGGGCGCAAAATCTTCGCCATCCCCATTGCCCATTCCTCCGCCGACGAAGAATGGCGCCGCCTCGACCAAACCACCTTCGCCGCCTGGCTCGAAAAAGAAAACTACCGCTCCCCCAGCCTGCTCTGGTATCTCGACTACTGCTGCCGCGACGACTACGGCCAAGGCATCGCCCAAGTATCCGCCTTCGCCGGCCTGCACTACTTCGCCGCCCGCGGCCACACCAACGAAGCCGTGCTCACCTGGCCCGAAGGCCTCGCCCACCTTTCCGAAGCCATCCGCCGCCATATCCGCCTGCAAAATATCGACAGGCTACCTGAAACCACCGAACTCACCTTTGCCCAGCCCACCGCCATCAACGCCTCCGCCCTGCAAATTAGCGAAACCGATGAAGACGTCGCCGTTATCCTGCGCCACAACCAAAGCGGCCACACCGCCCTCATCCGCGCCCAAAACGTTATCTGCGCCATGCCTCTGATGATGGCCGCCCGCATCATCGCCCAGCCCCAACACTACGGCTTCTCGCTCAACCTGCCTGCCTACGCCCCCTGGCTGGTGAGCAATTTCGTGCTCAACGGCTTCCCCCGCGAAGCACAGCGCAGCGAATTGGCGTGGGACAACGTAGTGCACGGCACGCAAGGCCTCGGCTACGTTGTATCCACCAACCAGCTCATCCGCACCGCCAAACCCGAACACACCATCTTTACAGCCTACACCGCCCTCAACCACGACAGCCCGCAAAACATCCGCCGCTGGCTGCTTAAAGCGGGCGAAGAAGAGCTGCTCGCCCACGCCGCCCAAGACCTCATCCAAGCCTACGGCCCAAGCTTCTGGCACCAGGTCGCCTCCGTAGACATCAGCATCCGCGGCCACGGCATGAGCTCCCCCGCCCCCGGCTACCTCACCCAACCAACCCTACTCCAACTGCGCCAGCACCACTCCCGCCTCACCTTCGCCCACAGCGACCTGAGCAGCTACTCCGTGATGGAGGAAGCCGTTTACTGGGGCGTGGAAGCCGCTAAGAAAATCCTGCATCCCTCAGCCCGAACATAACCAAAGGCTAACTGAACCCCGTTTGACGGTTTCAGCTAGCCTTTTCGATATGCTCACAAACAGATATAACAACTGCCCCTACAACATTTCAGGTAGCCTGTAACGCGAGAGGCTACCTGAAACATAAGATGGTGAAACTAAACGGCAGTATTGCCCTATCAGCGTTTGATTGAATGCTTGAAGCAGGCTTGCATAGAAAAGGCTACCTGAAAACAAAACTGAAGTTTTCAGGTAGCCTTCTTTTTTACGGCCAATCTACCCACGCGCCTGCCGGATAAAGTCTGCCATCAAGTCGCGGCTCTTGATGCCGGGTGCCTGCTCCACCCCGCTGGACACATCCACCCAAGCCGCACCGGTTTGCCGCACGGCAGCGGCTACATTGCCCGGGTTCAGCCCGCCCGACAAAATCCACGGCAGCGGCATGGTTGCGGGCAACAAGCGCCAATCGAACACCTGCCCCGTGCCGCCGTATTGGCCTTCAATATGCGCATCCAGCAACAGGGCGGCGGCATCGGCATAGCGCTCGGCCGCCTCGGCAATATCCTGCGCCGACTGCACCCGCACGGCTTTCCAATAGGGCTTGCCAAACTGGCGGCAAAATTCGGGCGCTTCGTCGCCGTGGAACTGCAAAACATCAATCGGCACTGCGCCCAGAATCCGGCGAATCTGCTCGGCCGATTCGTTCACAAACAGCGCCACTTTAGCCACCTCCGGCGGCAGTGTGGCAACAATTTCAGCGGCCTGCGCAGCATCTACGCAACGTTTGCTTTTGGCATAAAACACCAAGCCGACCGCATCCGCACCCAATTCGGCAGCGGCCTGCGCGTCTCGCGGCCGGGTGAGGCCGCAGATTTTGATTTTAGGCATCGGATTTCCTTTCAGCTATAGGTGGGCAATATTTTTCAGGTAGCCTCTTATCAGGAATCAACTCAATAATTTTATTGAGACTTATATTTTTCAGGTAGCCTTGGCATTTTGCAGCACCGCCAGCAATTTGGCCTCATCCAAATGCCAATGGCAGATTTCCTCGCCTTCATGCAGCAACACCGGAACAAGCTCGTTATACCGCGCTTCCAGCTCCGGATCTTCATCTACATCAAATATCTGCAGTTCAAAACCATACTCTGCCTGATACGGCTGCAGGGCGGCACGCATCTGGTGGCACAGGCTGCAATACTCACGAAACATTAAAGTTAAAACCATCTGATTCTCCTCACCAATCGGGAAACAGCCAAGCGGGCGGCGGCGGCGTGGTCACGCCGAATTGCGATGGGTAGTCGATGCCGGTGAGATACAACCCGTCTGGCATAAAAGTGGGCGGTGCGAGCTTGCGGCTGCGGGCGGCCAGCAGCCCGGCAAAACCGTCCACACTCAACTTACCGCAGCCCACATACACCAGTGCGCCCATCAGGTTGCGCACCATGTGGTGCAAAAACGCGTTGCCGTGAAAATCCACCGCCATCAATTCCGGCGTACCGCACAAAGCCACACGATACAAGGTTTTCACCGGCGATTTGGCCTGGCATTCCGCGGCGCGGAAGCTGGAAAAATCGTGCTCGCCCACCAAGAGCGCGGCAGCTTGGCGCATGGCGGCCATATCCAAGGCATAATGCGTCCACCCGGCACGCCCCACCAGCAGCGGCGAACGCACCGGCGCCGACTGCAACAGATAACGATAACGCCGCCCGCAAGCATCAAAACGGGCATGAAACTCCGGCGCCACATCCTGCACCCGCCACACGGCCACGCCCTCGGGCAATAGCGCGTTCACGCCGCGCACCCAGGCCTGATCCGGCCGCCGCGCGGCAGAATCGAAATGCACCACCTGCGCGGTGGCGTGCACGCCGGTATCGGTGCGCCCGGCCGTTACCACGCTGATGCGTTCCTGCGCCAATTCGCTCAAAGCAGCTTCCAAGGCACTTTGCACGGTGGCAATGCCGTCTGCCTGCTTCTGCCAGCCGAAAAAACGGCTGCCGTCATAACTGACGAATAAGGCACGGCGTTTGATGGGAGATGGATTCATGTTTTTTCAAATTAATTGGTTTTATAGTGGCTTAAAACCTAAGAATGAGCCAAGGTAGCGAGCCGCAGATCGTAACGATAGTGCAGCAAAGCAAGCCAAGGCAGCAGCATTCTTAATTGTAGTTCACTATAGCTTCGTTGCAGCCATGTTTTCAGGTAACCTGCATATTGGGAAAGGCTACCTGAAAATCAGATACCGGTATAACTGGGCTAGTCAGCATGCTTACGCCAGCGGAGTGTTTGTGTACGGCAGTTTTACGCCTGCCATCTGACTGATCACTGTGAGCCGAAGCCAGCCTACTCTTTTCAGGTAGCCACGATATTGCTTGAGAAGGCTACCTGAAAACGGAAATAACGTTGGCAAACAACTGCCCGTATAGAAAAACCCGGGCGGAACTGCCCGGGTTGCTGTGGCTAGTTGGATTACTGGCCGATGTCGTTCAACAATTGCTGTGCCTCAGCCTGAATGCTGCTGCCTTCTGATTCGTTAATCAGTTCCATCAGGGTCTGACGGGCAGTGTTAGCATCGTCGATTTCCAGATACATTTTAGCCAGTTCCAATTTGGCTTCCAGCGCCTCTTTCGGCAGCGGACCAGCGCTAACCGGCTCAGTATAGGCCGAAGCAGGCTGGCTAACTTCCACCGGCGCGGCTTGAGCCGGGGCAGCCGGTGTGCTGTCAAAGTCCAAATCAAAATCCATCACATTGGATGCGGCAGCAGTGGCAGCGGCTTCTTCAGCTACGCTGCTTACGCTTTCAGTCTCCAAGCTCGGAGCTTCGAAGGCAATGGTGTTGTCCATTTCCGGCACTGCCGGCTGGGCAGGCTCGGCCACTTCAACGGCAGCCGGGGCTTCTGCTTGGAAGGTTTGGGCAACCGGAGTTTCATCCAATACCCAATCTAACTCTTCCGGAGCAACCGGCGCGGCCTGAGGCTCAAGCGCGGGCTGGGCAGGGGCTTGAGCCGGAGCAGCCGGCTCTTCAACAGCAAAGTCCAGCCATTCGTCATCCGAAGCAACAGGTTCGGCAGCAGCAGGAGCAGCCGGGGCAACTGGTGCGGCGGCGGGCTGTTCGGATTCTTCCAACCAGCTCCAATCATCGGCTGCAGCCTGCTGGGCGGCAGCTTCCGTGCTGGGAGTGCTGCCCAGCTGCTGCTGTTCGTCCAAGTGGCTCAAATCCAAGCCCAAATCCTGTTCGCTCACCGCTGCAGGTTGTGCTGCGGCAGGAGCAGCCGGCTGGCTAACCGGTGCAGCGGCAGCGGGAGCAGCCGGAGTGGCGGAAAGGCTATCGGAATGGTCGGTTACGCTTTCAAAATAGAGACCATCATCGTCGTCATCCGCATGATCATCACCACGGGCGGGAGCAGCGGTCTTACGGCGGCGGTTCATCAAGAGATAAGCCAAACCACCCAAGGCCAGCAGGCCACCACCACCGTAGAGGGCCATCTGAGTGATGTCCATGCCCTCTTCTTCCATCGGCGGAGTTTCTACCACTGGCGGGGCAACCTCAACCGGAGGTGTTTCTACCACCGGCTCAGACACCATCATATCGGAAGCCTGCTCCGGCAAGCTGGCACCCATATCGGGCAGCGCGGCAGAAGCCGGCGTTTCAGGAGCCACGTCGCTAACCATAGGCGGAACGGCAGGCTGCTCTTGAGGCGGCTGCTGAACCGGTGGTTGGGCTGGCTGTTGTGGCTGAGGTTGCACCTGATCAACAGGCGGTGCGGGGGGAGCAGGAGGCGTAACCAGCGGGGTCGGTTGGGTTTCCACTGTTGGCTGTTGGCGTGCCGGAACTGTATCGGCTGCCGGGCGCTCTTCCTGTGCACGGGTGCTTACGCGGCGCGGCGGATTGTGTGCCAAGCGGCGCAGGGTATCGCCATCAGGGATGGTAAGGGTGGCGCCACGATACATTAAATCAGGGTTACCATTGCGGAAAGCACGCGGGTTGGCAGCCACCAAAGCATTGATGGTTTGACGCAAAGTCATGCCCGAGGGTTTAACACGCTGTGCAATATCCACCAGCAATTCGCCGTCTTTAATCTGATAGCTTTCTCCAGTAATCTGCACCGGTGCTTCGCGGCGATCAGTAGCGCGGCGGTGCCGTCTAGATTCAGCAGAATGGCGACGACTCGGTTCAGCCTCAACACGGCGCTCACGGCGCGAACGGGAGCTGTCGGGAGCAGACTGATAATCACGGGGATCCAACATGGCGGTATATTGGTGGTTTTGATTGCCCACACCCAGCCAGAATGTCATCACTGGCTCTTTAATCGGCGCATTAGAACGCAAGTGGATAACGGCACGGTCGCCGCTACGGCGAGATACCGTGGCTTGCAGATTAGCACCGTTGACGGTGGGCTTGGCTGAAGCCAAAGCGCGCGCTTCATCGCCTGTTACCACCACCGTGGCGGAAAACGGCTCGTTCAAGCGCGACTGAACCTGCAAACCGCCCAAAGCGGCATGAGCACCGACAGAGGCTACCAAACCCAGGGAAGCCGCGATCAGCTTCATTTTATACTGCTTACAAAACATCAAATCCCCCTTACAACCTAAAGTCATGCACAGCTAACCTTCTGAACCAACAGAAAAATACAGAGCCAAGTAAGCAAAATTTCAGCCTGAAAGCGGCAGTTGTGCAACGGATTAAAATCTCTAAACCTAGGTATCATATCGTTTATTTCCTATTTATGCCAAGCCATTTCTGCTATTTAACCCGATTTTCTATACAGGAATGAAACATTTTTAATTATTTAATAGACTCCCTGCATTTATATTCCGATGCGTTTACACTGTTGCCAACACATACTCACCATCATCAGCTTTGCGATATTTAAGTGCAGAATTTCCATATTTGCTTTAAGATAAAGGCCTAATCTCGCACTTGCAAATTGCCAGATTACAGAATGATGCAAGGTGTGAGCAGCCAGGCAAATTTGACCACAGATTATGTGGCAGCAAATGCCTTTGCCTAATTTCCAAAATTTAATTTATCAAGAGAAACCGAATTATGTTGTTCATGCTGATGGCCTCCGATGTGGCCGATTCAACTGAAGCCAGATTAGCTGCCCGCAGCGCCCATTTGGCCAGACTAGAAAAACTGGCTGAGGCCGGCCGGCTGGTTTTGGCCGGCCCCTGCCCCTTGCCCGAGGGCGAAACCGGCTTTTCAGGTAGCCTCATCGTAGCCGACTTTGCCTCTTTAGACGAAGCTGAAGAATGGGCAGGGCAAGACCCCTATGTAGAAGCCGGCGTATATGCCGAAATCCTCATTCGCCCGTTTAAGAAAGTGCTGCCTGCATGAGCGCGCAAACCATTCGCCAGCGTTTGGAAGACGCCTTTTCTCCTAGCTTGCTTGAACTAACCGATGAGAGCCATTTGCACATCGGCCATGCCGGCAACCAAGGTGGCGGACATTACCGGGTCCATATCGTCAGCACCCAATTTGCTGGCATGAACCGCGTTGTCCGCCAGCGTACCATCCAACAGGCATTGCACGATTTATATCCCTCCCAAATCCACGCACTGAGCATCCGTGCGCAAACACCGGAAGAATACGAACCGTAAAATCCTTTATAATCCGGCTATAACCATTTTGAACTTGAGGACGACAACATGAAACGAACTTCGCTCGCACTACTGCTGACCACGGCCTTAGCTGCTGCTCCGCTGGCCGCGCAAACTGTTGTAACCGTAAACAATACCCGCATCGATAGCTCCGCAATCGACCAGCAGGTGAAGATTATTAACGAACAGAGCAACGGCCAGGTAACCGACTCCCCAGAGCTGCGCGAAAACATCGCCCGCCGCCTCGTTACCCGCGAACTGATGATTCAAGAATCACGCCGCCTGCGCCTAAACGAAAGCCCCGAATTCAAACAAATCATCGAGCGTGCCCGCACCGATGCCCGCACCAGTGGCGAAGACCGCAAACCCACCTTCCGCCAAGATTGGGAAACCTTTGAAGGCAACGTAACCGCCCAAGCCCTAGTGGCGCACATCCTGCGTTCCAACCCTGTAACCGAAGCCCAAGTGCAGCAGGCTTATCAGGAAATCACCAACCGCTATCGCGGCACACAAGAAGTCAAACTCGGCGAAATCATCCTCAACAACCGCGATAACGCCCAAAAAGCCGTGGCCGACCTCCGACGCGGCCGCCGCTTTACCGATGTGGCCCGCCAATACACCATCGACACACCAAGCCGTGCCAATGGCGGCATCAGCCCCACTTTCACCCCGCTGAAAGATTTAGAAGAAGGCGCGCCTATGGTGTATAACGCCGTAAAATCACTCGGTCAGGGCAAATTCACCGAAACCCCGGTGGAAAGCAACGGCATTTTCGCCATCTTCTATATGGAAGCCAAACGCCCCGTTCGCGTGCCGCCGTTTGCCCAACTGAAACCACAAATCCAGCAAGATTTGCAAAACTTGCTGATCGAGCAGGAAATTGCCCGTCTCTATCAACAGGCTAATATCCGCTAAGCTTATTCAGCACAGCAAAGGCTACCTGAAACTTCAAGTAGCCTTTTGTTATGCCTGCTTATGGCAGCTGGAAAAAATCGGCAGCGGCATGGCAATACCGCCGTTTTATTTTCAGGTAGCCTTTCAATCCGCCCCACCCTCAAATTGCCTGCCTCATCGGCAACGCACGATACACCAGCAAAGTCAGCATCAAACACAAACACAGCGGCAGCCACAACGCGGGTGACTGGCGCGACAATTCCAGCATAAACACCAACGCAGTAATCGGCATTTTCTGTGCTACACCCAAAAATACTGTTGCCCCCACAAACGCTGCTGCACCCATATCGACCCCAGGCAGCCAAACATTCCAAACGCAGGCCGCTAAAAATGCAATCAGCCCACCCAACATCATTGAAGGCGTAATCCGCCCACCGTAAGCCCCGGCCAGCGTGGCCAACAACAGCGCCGCCCACTTCGCCGCCAGCAGGCCAAAAGCCTGCCGCCAGCCCAAAGTAGCCTGAAAACTCAACTGATTACCAGCCTTACCGTTGCCCATAATTTCTGGAAAATACCAAGCCATTAGCCCGATCAGCGCAAATGACAGCAAAGCCACCCACACCATCGCCGGTTTGCGCCGTGGAATTTCAGGTAGCCTGTCCATACTCCGTTCAAATGCCCACACACCCAGCGCCAGCAAAGGCGCAGCCGCCAGTGCCCACGCATTAAACCACTCATCCGGCAAAGGGAAATTCAGCAACGGATACTGAATCACATCGCCCAACGCCGCACGCACCACCAACACCGCCGTGCCGCAAGCCAACAGCGCCGCCAGCAGCCGCTCGCGCGACCACGATAACAACAAGGTTTCCAAAGCAAACACCGCCGCCGCCAACGGCACGTTGTACACCGCCGCCAAACCTGCACCCGAAGCACAGGCCAGCAAGATTTTACGCTCTTCCTCATCAAAACCCCGCGATGCCGCCCAGCGCTCCGCCAACGCCGCACTGATTTCACGCGGCGCCACTTCACGCCCCAGCGGTGAGCCCAAGCCCACGGTAACAATCTGCAGCAGCGCATGAATCAGCGTGGCTGCCAAAGGCATTCTCTGCCCGTTCGCCACCGCCGTTTTAATCGATACCAAAGGCGAGGCCAGCCTATGCAGCATCACCCAGCCCACCCCCACCAAGCCGCCGCACAACAGCAGCACCGTCAAGCGCCGCAGCGGCGAGCTCTCCTCCACCATCACGCGATACGACAACTCTATATTCAGTGGATACCCAAACGCCAAATGCTGTACCGTGTGCAGCAGCAACGTCAGCACAATGCCGGTAATACCGGCCGCCGCGCCGATAAGCAGCAGGGAGAAGATTAACTTGGGAGACAAGATTTTCATATGGCAGATTTTGAGAAGCGCAAACGGTAATAAACGGCTTTAGGCTACCTGAAACTTGCCGAGCTGTTTATGCAGATGGTTTTCAGGTAGCCTGTATAGCGGATTGCCAGCAAATTGGCCTGTTTTGCAGCAATGTATATACGGCTGCTCTGCTTGCAAAATCCTGCTATAAAACGGCTTCAGGCTACCTGAAAATCTCTGCATCGTTTGGCAGACGGTTTTCAGGTAGCCTGTATGAGGTATGGAAATCTTAGGCCTTATGTTGCCGCATACTCAGCGGCAGGGGTTTGGAAGATTGGATACACAAAGCCGGCGCATGCTGCAATGCACCCATAGCGGTGCGAATGATCTGCGGTGCGGTTTTGCCGATACTGAATTGCTCGGGCATATTCATCCAAATACTCATCAGCCCGCTGATCACCGACATCATGAATATCACGGCCAAATTAATATTCAAATCTTCCGGCAGCTTTTTCTGTTGCAGGCTCAGGGTCAGCACATCGGTGAGCTGGCGCTGCCACATATCCTGATAGCTGCGCATAATTTTTACTACAGAATGGTTCTGCTCAGTATATTCGCACTTCAAGTGAATGATATTGCAAAATTTCCTTATTGTTTCATCGGTTTCCAGTTTTTGAAACAGATTAATGGTAGCGACTTCAAAACTTTCCCAAATATCTGCTGATTGGTTTTCTATATCGTGCGCCAGCTCGCTCGATATTTCGGCAAATACTTGTTGAAACAACCCTTCAAACAAATCTTCTTTATTTTTGAAATGCCAATACAGCGCACCACGTGTTACACCGGCAGTTTGAGCAATTTCGTTTAGGGATGAACGGCTAACTCCTCTTGTATAGAATGTATCCAGGGCTGCCTTAAGTAGGTAGTTGCGTGTTTTCTGCGCTTCGACTTTTGTTTTTCTCATCATTATTTCCAGATCATTAACTGGTTTATTTATTAATTAATTCTGTCATGCCTAGAGCAGGCTTTCAAGCTCACTTGCAGCCTGCCCACGCAATAATGTTGCTTTTTAGCATATTAGCATTTCTCCACCTAAACGGCTATAGACAACATACAGCAATGTATGTAAGATTCTGTTTTATTCTCTGCGGCTGCTTTTGCCTTTCCGGGCCCTAAGCAGCCATAATTCATTAACTAAACATCAACTTAATCTAAGGCCATCATAATGACACTTTTCAGCATATCAGGGAAAACAAGCTTTCGGCTGAGCGCAATCGCCGTGGCTTCCGTATTGGCGCTGTCTGCCTGCAGTAAAGGCGAACAGCAGCAGCAACAAGGGGCGCCAGAACTAGTGGTAAGCGTGCTTACCGTAAAGGCAGAAGACACCACAATCAGTACTGAGCTGCCCGGCCGCTTGGAATCTTTCCGTTCTGCTGAAGTGCGCCCGCAGGTGAGCGGCATCATCAAACGCCGCCTGTTCCAAGAAGGTAGTTATGTACAGGCCGGCCAGGCGCTGTATCAACTGGACGACGCCAGCTACTCAGCTGGCCTTGCCAGCGCACGCGCCCAGCTAGCTGCCGCCGAAGCCGCTCAGGCTAAAGCCAATGCCGATTTGGCACGCTACCAACCCTTGGTGGCCGCCGATGCCATCAGCAAACAGGAATACGATGCTGCTGTGGCCGCACAACGCTCTGCCGTGGCTAATGTGAACGCTGCCCGTGCCGCCATCCGCTCGGCACAGGTAAATGTAAACCACGCCCGCATCACCGCGCCGATTTCCGGCTATATCGGCCGTTCCAACGTATCTGAAGGGGCATTGCTCACTGCAGGTGGTGCAACCGTGTTGGCCACTATTCAGCAAACTAATCCGATGTATGTGAACGTTACCCAGTCTGCGCTGGATGTGATGAAGCTGCGCCGCCAGATTGCCGAAGGCCAGATGAGCGCAGTAAACGGCGCGGTGGAAGTAACCATTATTCTGGAAGACGGCAGCGAATACCCGCAAAAAGGCCGCCTGCTGTTTACCGACCCGACCGTGAACGAAACCACCGGCCAGGTTTCCCTGCGCGTGGAAGTGCCGAACGACGACAACATCCTGCTGCCCGGCCTGTATGTGCGCGTTCGCCTGCCGCAGGCACAGGCCAACCGCGCCTACCTCATTCCGCAGCGCGCCGTTACCCGCGGTGCGAAAGATACCGTAGTTATCGTAGCGCCCGACGGCTCGATGCGCCCGCAGGAAGTAACCATTGCCGGCCAAAGCGGCAACAACTGGATTATTACCAGCGGGCTGAAAGACGGCGACAAAGTAGCCATGGACGGCACCATGATTGCCGGCATGATGGGGGCACAAAAAGTGAAAACCCAAGAATGGCAGGCTTCGCAGCCGCAGCAATCCGCTGCGCCTGCCGCTCCGGCCAAGCCGAACAGCGCTTCTGCTCCAGCCCAACCCAGCGCAGCAGCTTCCGCTCCAGCCGCCCAATCTGCTTCCCAAGCCAAATAAAGGGGCGTGTGTAAATGGCTAAATTCTTTATTGACCGACCCGTGTTCGCATGGGTTATTTCCATCTTCATTATTTTGGCGGGCGTGCTGGCCATCCAAAAACTGCCGGTATCGCAATATCCGTCTGTTGCCGCGCCTACGTTCAA
Source organism: Eikenella corrodens (assembly GCF_900187105.1). NCBI lineage: Bacteria > Pseudomonadati > Pseudomonadota > Betaproteobacteria > Neisseriales > Neisseriaceae > Eikenella > Eikenella corrodens. The sequence goes on along the minus strand of NZ_LT906482.1, from coordinate 1,542,774 downwards.
CCTCACCGCCACCTACCCCGGCGCTTCCGCCCAGGTGATGGAAGACAGCGTGTTGGCGGTGATCGAACGCAACATGAACGGCGTGGAAGGCTTGGATTATATGTCCACTTCCGCTAACTCTAGCGGTTCAGGCAGCGTTACCCTCACCTTCACCACCGACACCGATGAAGACGTGGCACAGCTGGAAGTGAACAACAAGCTGAACGAAGTATTGTCCAGCCTGCCCGCTACCGTGCAACAATACGGCGTGAACGTATCCAAATCCCGCTCCAACTTCCTGATGGTGGTGGCACTCTCTTCGCAAACCCAAGATTTGGAAGAAATGGCCGACTATGCCAAACGCAACATCGTGCCCGAATTGCAGCGTGTTGAAGGCGTGGGTGCAGTACGTCTGTTTGCGGCCGAGCGCGCCATGCGTATTTGGGTAGACCCGCAGAAACTGCAAAACTTCAACCTCTCTTTTGCCGACGTTTCCGCCGCCATCAGCGCACAAAACGTGCAAATTTCCGTCGGCTCGCTCGGTTCGCTGCCATCCGTGCAGGGGCAAACCATTTCCGCCACCATCACCGCCAACGGCCAGCTCAGTACACCGGAAGAGTTCGGCAACATCATCCTGCGCAGCACCACAGACGGTGCCAACGTTTATCTGCGCGATGTGGCCAAAATCGAGCTGGGTTCAGAAGACTACTCTGCCAGCACCCGACTCAACGGCAAGCCGACTGTTGGTATGGCCGTGATGCTGTCCAACAGCGGTAACGCCACTGCCACTGCCACGCTGGTAAAAGAACGTATGGCCAAATTGGAGCAGTATTTCCCCGGTGATGTTACCTGGAGCGCCCCGTACGATACGTCCACCTTTGTGGAAATCTCCATCGAACAAGTGGTGCACACCTTGGTGGAAGCCATGGTATTGGTGTTCATTGTGATGTTTGTGTTCCTGCAAAACATCCGCTACACCTTGATTCCCACCATCGTAGTGCCGATTTCGCTCTTGGGCGGTTTTGCCGGCATTTATTATTTCGGCATGTCGATCAACGTGCTGACTATGTTTGCCATGGTGCTGGTAATCGGTATTGTGGTGGACGATGCCATTGTGGTGGTGGAAAACGTGGAACGCATCATGTCGGAAGAAGGCCTGCCGCCGCGCGAAGCTACACATAAAGCCATGGGGCAGATTTCCGGCGCCGTAGTCGGCATTACCGCCGTATTGATTTCCGTGTTCGTACCGCTGGCCATGTTCAGCGGTGCCACCGGCAAAATCTACCAGCAATTCGCCATCACCATGGTGCTCTCCATCGCCTTCTCCGCTTTCCTCGCCCTGTCGCTCACGCCGGCCTTGTGCGCTTCATTGCTCAAACCGATTGAGAAAGGACACCACGAGGAAAAAACCGGCTTCTTCGGCTGGTTCAACCGCAAATTTACCGCCGGCAACAAGCGCTACGAAGGCTGGGTGGCCGTTATACTGCACCGTGCAGGCCGGATGCTGATTGTGTACTTGGCTCTGGTGGCTGCCGCCGGCCTGCTCTACACCCGTATCCCGTCTTCCTTCCTGCCGTCGGAAGACCAAGGCAACCTGATGGTCAGCATCCAGCTGCCGGCCGGTGCCACCAAAGAGCGTACTGACCAAACCCTGCTGGCCGTGGAGCAGATTGCCAAAGGCACGCCTGGCGTGAAAGATGTATTCACCGTATCCGGCTTCAGCTTTTCAGGTAGCGGCCAGAACATGGCCATGGGCTTTGTGATTTTGAAAAACTGGGACGAACGTAAAGGCCCGGGCGAAGACGCGGCCAGTATTTCTCAAAAACTGACCGGTACCTTCATGGCCAGCGGCATGATCCGCGATGGTTTCGCCATCGCCGTGAATCCGCCTCCCATCCGCGAGCTGGGTAACGGCGGCTTAGAGTTCTACCTGCAAGACCGTAACAACCACGGCCACCAAGCCTTGGTGGAAGCACGCAACAAGCTGATTGCTGAAATGCGCAAAAACCCGATGTTCGGCGACACCCGTGCCGCCGGCTTGGAAGACGCACCGCAGCTCAAGCTCACCATCGACCGTGCCGCCGCTGCCGCACAAGGCATCAGCATGGCTTCTATCCGCAGCACCTTGGGTACGGCTCTGGGCGGAGCATATGTAAACGACTTCCCCAATAACGGCCGCCTGCAAAAAGTGTATGTGCAAGCCGTGCCCCAGGCCCGTATGCAGGCCGAGCAAATTCTGGCTATGACCGTGCCTAACGGCCAAGGCGTGGCCGTACCGCTTTCCACTGTGGTTAGCGCCTCATGGGAAGCCGGCATGGAGCAGAGCACCCGCTTCAACGGCTATCCCGCCATGTCGATTAGCGGCGCGGTCAAACCCGGCTTCGCCAGCGGTGACGCTATGGCCGAGGTAGAACGCATCGTGTCGCAGATGGACGGCTACAGCGTGGAATGGGCAGGTGAATCGCGCCAACAGGCCAGCGGCTCTTCCCAGCGCACCATGCTCTACGGCTTCGTATTGCTGGCCACCTTCCTCGTGCTGGCCGCCCTGTATGAAAGCTGGTCGATTCCCGCTGCCGTGCTGCTGGTTGCTCCCTTGGGCTTCCTCGGCGTGGTGCTGGGCGTGTTCGGCCGCAACCTATTCAACGGCGTATTCCACATCCGAGAGGTGTTCTTTAACGACATCTACTTCATGGTCGGCATGATTACCGTGGTCGGCTTGAGCGCGAAAAACGCGATTCTGATTATCGAATTTGCCAAAGATCTACAAGCGCAGGGCAAGAGCGCGATGGAATCGGCCTTGGCCGCCGCTCACCTGCGCTTCCGCCCGATTCTGATGACTTCTTTCGCCTTCATCTTGGGCGTGGTACCGCTGTATATCGCCTCCGGCGCCAGCTCCGCCAGCCAACGCGCCATCGGTACCACTGTATTCTGGGGGATGTCTGTCGGCACGCTGCTGTCGGTGTTCCTGGTGCCGCTGTTCTACGTGTTGGTACGCAAGCTGTTTAAACCGTCCCAACACGAAACCGAAATGGCCGCCGCCCACACCAACATCAGCCCCGAGCAGGCCGAACTCTATGTTTCCGCCGCCGAACAAGGGCTGAGCGAAGAAGAGAAACGCGACCTGCATAACGACCAGTAAAACATTTTCAGGTAGCCTCTGCCGCATTGGAGGCTACCTGAAAACCATAAGGACAAAGCACATGAGAACAACCGTTTTAAAACCGATTGCCGGCAGCCTCGCCTTCAGCCTGCTGCTCTCCGCCTGCACCCTTGCGCCGCGCTATCAGCAGCCTGAAGTAAACGTGCCCGCCAGCTTCCGCTACGACACCGCCGCCGGCCAAAGCAGCCGTGCCGCCGACACCGGCTGGGAAGACTACTTTGCCGACCCGCGCCTCAAATCCCTGATTACCCTGGCACTGCAGAACAACCCCGACCTGCGCATGGCCGCCCTGAATGCCGAAGCTGTACGCGCCCAATACGCCATCACCCGCGCCGCCTCCCTGCCCGGCATCAACGCCAGCGGCACCGGCCAACGTGCCCGCGTGGCGCAGGATTTGAGCGCCACCGGCCGCTCCTACATTGCCGAATCCTACAGCGTCGGCCTCGGCATCGCCTCCTACGAGCTCGACCTGTTCGGCAAAGCCCGCAGCAACAACCAAGCCGCACTGCAAGGCTATTTCAGCAGCACTGCCGCCCGCGATTCCGCCCACCTCGCGCTGGTTTCTGCCGTGGCCAAAGCCTATTTCAACGAACGCTACGCTGAAGAATCCATGAAGCTCGCCCAGCGGGTGCTGCAAACCCGCGAGCAGACCTACCGGCTTAACCAAATCCAGCACAATGCCGGCGTAATTTCTGCCGTCAACCTGCGCGAAATGGAAGCCCTGATTGAATCAGCCAAAGCCGACTACGCCGCCGCCCTGCGCGCCCGCGAGCAGGCACACAACGCCCTGGCCGTGCTGATTAACCAGCCCGTGCCCAATAATCTGCCCGCCGGCCTGCCACTGAACAAGCAATTCCGCATCACCCAGCTGCCCGCCGGCCTTTCCTCCGACCTGCTGCAAAACCGCCCCGATATCCGCGCTGCCGAACACAACCTGCGCCAGGCCAATGCCAATATCGGCGCCGCCCGTGCCGCCTTTTTCCCCAGCATCAGCATCACCAGCAGCATCGGCACCGGCAGCACCGAAATGAATCGCCTGTTCGACGGCATAAACCGTACCTGGGTATTCTCCCCCACCATCAAAGTACCCATTTTCAACTGGGGCAGCCTGCGCGCCAGCCTAGACGTGGCCAAACTGCGCCAGCAATCGGCCGTGGCCGCGTATGAAAAAGCCGTGCAGTCCGCCTTCCAAGACGTATCTAACGCCCTAGTGGCGCGCGAAACCCTGCAGCAGCAATACAATGCCCGTGTGCAAACCCAAAAAGCCTACAACGACCGCCTGCGCCTGATTAACCTGCGCTACCGCCACGGCGTGTCCAGCTCGCTGGAAGTGCTCGATGCCGAACGCAGCAGCTACTCCGCCGATGCCGCCGTGCTCGCCACCCAGCTTTCCATGCTGGAAAACCTGGCCGACCTCTATAAAGCCCTCGGCGGCGGCCTCAAGCAGCACACTGAAGCCGCACCAGCCTCAGCAGCAACGCCGACCCAATCCACCGCAGAAGCCGCTTCTGCCCCTGCCACAGCCAACGGCAAATAATCTGGCTGCCCGCATTACGTTTTCAGGTATAGTGAATTAACAAAAATCAGAACAAGGCGACGAGCCGCAGACAGTACAGATAGTACGGCAAGGCGAGACAACGCTGTACTGGTTTAAATTTAATTCACTATAGCCTGCCCTGCCGACCCTTCCGTACCTATCATGGAAAGGTCGGCAGTTTTTTATCCGGATTCACGCCGCAACTGAGGCTACCTGAAAACTTGAGGCTACCTGAAACCGGCACCTTGGCCATAGCCAAAACCATGATTTTCCCTACCAAGTCGAATACAGTACAAACAGCACCAAAAGGCTGGTTCACGCGGTAGAAGGTGAAATGCGCTTTGGCTATAATCATGCCCACTTTTCAGGTAGCCCCAATCCACACCATGCCTTCTCCCACCACCCTTTCCGCCCTGCTCTTCCAAATGCAAAACCGGCTCGGTATGTATATCAACCCGCCCACGCTTCCCAGCCTGATGAACTTCATCAGCGGCTACACCATGGCCACCCGCTGCCACCATATCGACGAACCCGACATTCTTCGCCCCTTCCACGATTTCGTTGCCCAACAACTGGGCTATGCCGAATCCACCGCCGGCTTTGCCAACATGATCCTGGCCTACATCTGCGGCTTCAGCCCTACCGATATCGATTGGCCAAATTTCCTATTCCAGCCGATTTCCGCACAGCAGCACGCCCAAGCAATAGAACTGTTTTACCAGCTGCTGACAGCCCACCAACCATCCCGTTGAGCCATCTGCCAAAGGCTGTATCGGCAAAGGCTACCTGAAACCGCATGGCTAAGCGTAACAGCCTCAAACCGCCAAATCTCATCACAGCCGAATGTTCATTTTCAGGTAGCCTCAAGCCGATTCAAAACCAGGCTACCTGAAAACACCAATTAACCCTGCCCCTGCCCTTGTGAAAACCCGCCCCGCCCCTATTTGCCCGTATCATCCCCATCATCAAAAGGACAACCCGTGAATCCCCTGCTCCAACTTGGCGAAGAGCCGCGTTTCGACCAAATCCAAACTGCCCACATCCGCCCTGCCCTCGAATCCGCCCTCGCCGAAGCCCGTGCCGGCATTGCCGCCGTTAAGGCTCAAAGCGAAGCCACTTGGGGCAACACCGTGGAAAAGCTTACCGACATCACCGAGCGCGTCGGTCGTATCTGGGGCGTGGTATCGCACCTCAACTCCGTGGCCGATACCCCCGAACTGCGCGCCGTGTATAACGAGCTGATGCCGGAAATTACCGTATTCTTTACCGAAATCGGCCAAGACATCGAGCTCTACCAACGCTTCAAAACCATCAAAAGCTCCCCCGAATTTGCCGCCTTAAGCCCGGCGCAGCAAACCAAGCTCAACCACGACCTGCGCGATTTCGTGCTCAGCGGTGCCGAGCTGCCGCCCGAAAAGCAGGCCGAATTCGCCGCCCTGCAAACCGAAGGCGCCCAGCTGGCCGCCAAGTTCTCGCAAAACGTGCTCGATGCCACCGATGCCTTCGCCCTCTATTTCGACAATGCCGAGCCGCTCTCCGGGCTACCTGAAGACGCCATGGCCATGTTTGCCGCCGCCGCACAGGCCGAAGGCAAAAGCGGCTACAAAATCGGCCTGCAAATGCCGCACTACCTCGCCGTGATGCAATACGCCGACAACCGCGAACTGCGCGAAGAGGTATACCGCGCCTACGTTACCCGCGCCAGCGAGCTTTCCAACGAAGGCCGGTTCGACAACAGCCCCAACATCACCCGCCGCCTCGAAATCACCCTGCAGGAAGCCAAACTGCTGGGCTACGCCAACTTCGCCGAGCTCTCGCTGGCCACCAAAATGGCCGACTCACCCGCGCAAGTGCTGGATTTCCTACGCGATTTGGCCAAACGTGCCAAACCCTTCGCCGAGCAGGACTTTGCCGCCGTGCAGGCCTTCGCCCGCGACACCCTCGCCATCAAAAACCCGCAGCCCTGGGATTTGGCCTACACCTCCGAAAAACTGCGCCAGGCCAAATATTCGTTTAGCGAAACCGAAGTGAAAAAATACTTCCCCGTGGGCAAAGTGCTCCTTGGCCTGTTCGCCCAAATCAAACGGCTCTACGGCGTGGATTTCACTGAAAAAACCGTGCCTGTATGGCATCCCGACGTGCGCTATTTCGAGCTCTCGCAGAACGGCACGCATATCGGCGGTGTGTATATGGATTTGTATGCCCGCGAAGGCAAACGCGGCGGCGCATGGATGAACGACTATAAAGGCCGCCGCCGCCTGCCCAACGGCCAGCTGCAAAGCCCCACGGCCTATCTGGTGTGCAACTTCACCCCGCCCGCAGCCGGCAAAGAAGCCCGCCTCTCCCACGACGAAATCCTCACCCTTTTCCACGAAACCGGCCACGGCCTGCACCACCTGCTTACTCAAGTGGACGAGCTAGGCGTGAGCGGCATCAACGGCGTGGAATGGGATGCTGTGGAGCTGCCCAGTCAGTTTATGGAAAACTTCGTGTGGGAATACGATGTACTGCGCGGCATGTCCGAACACGAAGACAACGGCGCACCGCTGCCGCAGGAATTATTCGACAAAATGCTCGCCGCCAAAAACTTCCAACGCGGCATGTTCCTCGTGCGCCAGATGGAATTCGCCTTGTTCGACATGCTGATTTACAGCGAAACCGATCCCGCCCGTCTTTCCGGCTGGGCTCAAGTGTTGGACAACGTGCGCCGCGAAGTGGCTGTGGTGCAGCCGCCTGCCTACAACCGTTTCGCCAACAGCTTCGGCCACATCTTCGCCGGCGGCTACTCGGCCGGCTACTACAGCTACGCCTGGGCCGAAGTGCTCAGCGCCGATGCCTACGCCGCATTTGAAGAAAGAGGCGATGTGGCCGAATGCGGCCGCCGCTTCTGGCAGGAAATCCTCGCCGTGGGCGGCTCGCGCAGCGCCGCCGAATCCTTCCAAGCCTTCCGCGGCCGCGCCCCCAGCATCGACGCCCTACTCCGCCACAGCGGCTTTGATTTAAACGCCGCCTAAACTGCAGGATAGAGAAAAGGCTACCTGAAAATTTTAGCGTTGCAGAAACTGCGCCTCGCTTCGTTTTCAGGTAGCCTTTTTAATTTAACTCAATAAATAATCAATAATTTTCTGCAATTAAAATCTTTTACTTCTGGCACTCAATGCATCGCTTGCATATTGTCTACTTGATAACACAATAACACTTTGGCAGAAGGAATATTGGTCAACCACTCAGTCTATTCAATCTCGATTTTGTTTGCTCATACTTCCACTTGCGGTTTTGTACGAAAATGAAATCACCCGGTTAATCACAGGCAAACTATTGATTGCATGATGGTGTACTTGGGCAAACCACATACAGGTTGTTTTTTACTGATTGAAGCCATGATAAAAGCCCTCTCGGATAAATTAAAGAAGGCTTTTGCAGTATAAGCGAGATGTTGAGGAGTTTTATTTAACTGCCCAATACAACCTCTGATCTAAATCCCATGCGATTGTGGCTAAAACTGAACAAAAAACGAACTACTGGGGATGAACCACAAAGATAAATTAACAGAATAGCAAACATACTAACCTATTAATTTTATAGATAAAATTAAACCCCTACGATCTTCTAGTAAGGGTTTATTAAGAATGTGGCACGCCCAGGGGGAATCGAACCCCCGTTACCGCCGTGAAAGGGCGATGTCCTAACCGCTAGACGATGGGCGCGGATAAATTATGGCGCACCCGGAGCGATTCGAACGCCCGACCCTCTGGTTCGTAGCCAGATACTCTATCCAACTGAGCTACGGGTGCGCTGTGAAGTTTTGAATTATAGTTAGGCTTAATTTTTAAGTCAAGCTATTTCGCCGAAAATATTCTCTATTTATGCATAATATTAGCTAGCTATTTCATTCGTCAGTGAAAATAAATACGCTGAGAGCTATTTATCAACAGCTTTAAATTGTGTGGCTTCATTTTCAGATAGCCTTTCCCAGTTTGCAGGCTACCTATAACTTGGCAAATTCCAGCAAACCCGCTATAACCCAGCCTCATCACTATCTATTCCAAGCTCTGTCCATATGTCCGAAACCACCTCCCTCCAGCTAGCCAAACAGCTTATCGCCCAAGCCTCCGTTACTCCAGATGACCACGGCTGCCAAGAGATCATTGCCGAACGCCTGCGTGCTATTGGCTTTGCTATCGAACCCATGCCCTTTGGTCGTACACAAAACCTGTGGGCACGGCACGGCAACAGTACGCCTCTCGTGTGTTTTGCCGGACATACCGACGTTGTTCCGCCTGGCCCAGCTGAAGCATGGACATCTCCGCCGTTTCAGCCCACCGAACGCAACGGCAAACTCTACGGACGCGGCACAGCCGACATGAAAACCAGCATTGCCTGTTTCATTACTGCCTGCGAATGCTTTATTGCACAGCATCCACAATTTTCAGGTAGCCTCGCCCTGCTGATTACTTCAGACGAAGAGGGCGACGGCAAAGACGGTACCGTGCGCGTGATTGAAACCCTACGCCAACGCGGTGAGTATATCGACTACTGCATCGTTGGCGAGCCTACCGCCGAGCACACCCTCGGCGATACCATCAAAAACGGCCGGCGTGGCTCACTTTCAGGTAGCCTCACCATCCACGGCAAACAAGGTCACATCGCCTATCCCCACCTCGCCGCCAACCCCATCCACCTTGCCGCCCCCGCCCTGGCCGAGCTCACCGCCGAGCATTGGGACAACGGCAACGCCTACTTCCCACCCACCGGCTTCCAAATCTCCAATATCCACGCCGGCACCGGCGCTACCAACGTCATCCCCGGCGAGCTATCCGTCCAGTTCAACTTCCGTTTCTCCACAGAAACAGATGCTGAAAGCCTGCAACGCCGGGTAAAAGCCATATTAGATAAGCATCATCTGCACTACAGCCTCCAATGGCAGCTCTCCGGCCAACCCTTCATTACCGAAGCCGGCCGCCTCACCCAAGCTGCCCAAGCTGCCATTGCTGAAGAGTGCGGCATCCAAGCTGTGCTCTCCACCAGCGGCGGCACATCGGACGGCCGCTTTATTAAAGCCATTGCCAACGAACTTATCGAGCTCGGCCCAGTGAATGAGAGCATCCACCAAATCGACGAGCACATCGAGCTTGCCGCTATCCCCCGGCTTTCTGCCATTTACGAAAATATCTTGCACCGATTGCTACTCGATTAAACCTGTTGGATATTGCAGCCCAAATGCCACAACATTTCAGGTAGCCTACTGTCCATAGGCTACCTGAGAATTTATTGGCTAATACATGCCATCCTACTAACGGCTAGCCTAGCCATATCAATAGCTCAAAGCAAATGGAACAAATATGCCTGCAGATATTACAACTGCATCACCATGATCCTTAATAGCCCTACCCTCCTTCAAGCTGGAAACTTAAAAATAGCAATACTCCAGCATCGCCACATAACAACAAAAAGGCTACCTGAAAACTTTCAGGTAGCCTTTTAATCATGCCCAAACGCTTACAGGGAAATGCGGCGGAAGTCTTTGAGCAGGTTGGCCAAGAACACGGTGAATCGCATGCCGGCTGCGCCGTCGATCACGCGGTGGTCGAACGACAGGGAGAGCGGGCACATCAGGCGGGCTTCGAAATCGGAGCCGTTCCATACCGGTTTCATCTGTGATTTGCACACGCCCAAGATGGCTACTTCGGGGGCATTCACAATCGGGGTGAAGCCAGTGCCGCCGATGCCGCCCAAGCTGGAAATGGTGAAGCAGGCGCCCTGCATTTCCTGCGGTTTGAGCTTGCCTTCGCGGGCTTTTTTGCTCAATTCGCCCAGCTCGATACTGATTTCTTTAAGGCCTTTTTTGTCCACATCTTTAATCACAGGCACCACCAAGCCGTTGGGGGTGTCGGCGGCAAAGCCGATGTGGAAGTATTTTTTCAACACCAGGTTGTCGCCGTCGAGCGAGGAGTTGAACTCGGGGAAGGCTTTGAGCGCGGCCACGCTGGCTTTGATGATGAAGGCCAGGGGCGAGAGTTTCACGCCTTCGCGCTCCCACTCTTTGTTGAGCTGTTTGCGGAAGCTTTCCAGCTCGGTCATGTCGGCTTCGTCGTGTACGGTAACGTGCGGAATCATTACCCAGTTGCGCGACAGGTTTTGACCGGAAATCTTCTTGATGCGGCTGAGCTCTTTCACTTCGACTTCGCCGAATTTGGCGAAATCCACTTTCGGCCACGGCAGCAAATCCAAGCCGCCGCCCAAAGAAGCACCGGCAGCTGCAGGCTTGCCTGCACCGCCCTGCATGGCGGCTTTAACGAAGGCTTTGATATCGTCTTTGGTGATGCGGCCTTTGTTGCCGCTGCCTTTCACCAGGCTCAAATCCACACCCAGTTCGCGCGCCAGTTTGCGGGCGGAGGGGCCGGCGTGGGCTTTGGCGAAACCGGCTTCGTTCACGGGTGCGCTGCCATAGGCGGCAGTGGCCGGAGCGGCAGGTGCAGCGGGGGCGGGGGCCGGGGCGGCAGCAGGCGCGGGTGCGGCTTTTGGCGCTTCGGCTGCAGCGGGCGCGGCAGCGGCAGGTGCACCAGAGGCGGCCACATCGATGATGATGTTGCCTTCAGACACTTTGTCACCCACTTTGATGTGTACGGCGGTAACGGTGCCGGCAGCGGTGCTGGGCACGTCCATGGTGGCTTTGTCGGTTTCCAGAGTGATCAGGGTATCGTCCACCGCCACGGTATCGCCCACTTTCACTTCCACGGCAATCACATCCACATCGGTGTGGCCTCCGATATCGGGCACGGCTACCTGAACATTGGCGGCAGCAGCCGGAGCAACGGCGGGCGCAGCAGGTGCGGGAGCGGCTTCGGCTTTGGGCGCCGCAGCCGGAGCGGCAGCGGCGCCAGCACCGGCGGCTTCCACCAGCACAATCACATCGCCTTCAGACACCTTGTCGCCCACTTTTACCTTCACTTCTTTCACCACGCCAGCGGCATCGGCCGGTACGTCCATGGTGGCTTTATCGGTTTCCAGGGTAATCAGGGTGTCGTCCAGCGCGATGGTGTCGCCGGCTTTGACTTCCACAGCAATAATATCTACATTTTCGTGTCCGCCGATATCGGGGACTTTGATTTCTACAATACTCATGAGAGTTCCTTTGGTATTCGGTTGGATATGGTCTGAACAGATTCAGACACCGTTAACTTAACGCCTTCTTCGGCAGCTTACCGCGTCTTGCAATTCCACCGGCTTCAACTCGCCTTGGGTGCCGACTTCATACACGGCCACGGCACAGCGCCGCCCGGACAGGCCGATCACTTCGTAATCGTGCCCGGCTTGGGGCACGAATGAAGCCATGCGGGTGTTGCACGAGCCTTCGTGTTGGATGACGGTTTCGGTAGCGCCTTCCATCGCATTCCGCAAGCCGATATAGGCAGCCTGTACGTTCACAGCTTTGCCGGCCGGCACGGCATACTCGCGGAAAAATGCCCGCGAGAGGATACCGTTCATTTGTCCGATGTTTTTGCTGTGTTCGGTTTCGGCTATGCCCAAACTGCGGCTTCTGGCCGTACCGGCAAACGAGCCGAACGCATCGCCCAAACTGCCGCCCACGTTCACTTTATGGCCGCGGCGGGCTCGCCGATCTTCGGCTTCGCAGTCGATGCCGCTCACCATAATGGTGGGTTTTTGGTTTTGGCCGTAAAGGCGCACGCGTGCTTGGGTGCTGCTGTCGTAGCTGGTGCTTTCTTCCTGCACCACCGGCGCATTGGAAGCGCAAGCAGCCAGCAAGGCGACGGAGCATACAACGAATAAGGGTTTCATATTTTTCCTTTTCTGTTTTTCAGGTAGCCTCTACCGCGGGGGCAAGGCTACCTGAAAACTTCAGGCCGGGATTAGCGTTTCCAGCTGGGTGCAACTTCGGTTTGAACGCCGTATTTCTCGATGGCTTTCTGCACCACGTCTTTGCCCACTTTGCCTTGTTTGGCCAAAGCGTCCAGCGCAGCCACGGCCACATGATAGCGGTCTACTTCGAAGAAGCTGCGCAGGTTGGCGCGGCTGTCGGAGCGGCCGAAACCGTCGGTACCGAGCACTACATAATCGCCGTTTTCTTTGGGGATGTAGGCGCGGATGCGATCGGCAAAGCTGCGGATGTAGTCAGTAGCAGCGACAACCGGGCCGGCATGGCCTTGCAGCTGCTGGCTCACGAAGGGCAGTTTCTGCTCGGCAGCCGGATGCAGGCGGTTCCAACGGTCAGTTTCGATGGCTTCGCGGTGCAGCAGGTTGAACGAGGGGCAAGACCAGATGTCGGCTTCCACACCGAAATCGTTTTTCAGCAAATCGGCAGCGTGGATCACTTCCTGCAGGATGGTGCCGGAGCCCATCAGCTGAACGCGTTTGTCGCCTTTGCCGCCTTCGCGGAACAGATACATACCTTTGAGGATTTCCTGCTCGATGCCTTTGCGTTGCGGCATGGCGGGGTGGGCGTAGTTTTCGTTCATCAGGGTGATGTAGAAGAATACGTCTTCGTTATCCACGTACATGCGTTGCAGACCGTTGTGTACGATTACGGCCACTTCGTATTGGAAGGTCGGGTCGTAGCTGACGCAGTTCGGAATCAGGTCGGCTTGCAGCTGGCTGTGGCCGTCTTCGTGTTGCAGGCCTTCGCCATTGAGAGTGGTGCGGCCTGCGGTGCCGCCCAAGAGGAAGCCGCGTGCGTGCATGTCGCCGGCAGCCCAAGCCAAATCGCCGATGCGTTGGAAACCGAACATGGAGTAGTAGATGTAGAACGGAATCATGGCGTAACGGTTGTTGGCATAGCTGGTGGAAGCAGCAATCCAGTCGGCCATAGCACCCGGCTCGTTGATGCCTTCCTGCAGAATTTGGCCATCCACGCTCTCTTTGTAGAACATCAGCTGGTCTTTATCCTGCGGGGTGTACTGCTGACCTTTCGGGTTCCAAATGCCGTATTGGCGGAACATACCTTCCATACCGAAGGTGCGGCTCTCATCGGGCACAATCGGCACGATGCGGCGGCCGATTTGCTTGTCTTTCAGCAAGGCAGCCAAGATACGTACAAAAGCCATGGTGGTGGAGAATTCGCGATCGCCGCTGGATTGCAGCTGGGCGTCGAAGGTTTCCAGAGCCGGAATCGGCAAGGCTTCGTTGTTCGGATTACGTGCCGGCAAGTAACCGCCCAAGGCGTTGCGACGTTCACGCAGATATTGCATTTCCGGGCTGTCTTCAGCAAAGCGGAAGTAGGGCAAGTCGCCACTGTCGATTTGCTCGTCGGTTACCTGAATACCGAAGCGGTCGCGGAACTGTTTGAGCGATTTCACGTCCATTTTCTTGGCTTGGTGGGCAACGTTTTGACCTTCGCCGGATGCACCCATGCCGTAGCCTTTGATGGTTTTGGCCAAAATCACAGTGGGGCGGCCGCCGGCGTTGTTCACGGCTTCGTGGTAAGCGGCGTAAACTTTGTACGGGTCGTGGCCGCCACGGTTCAAGGCCCAGATTTCGTCGTCAGACATATCGGCCACGAGGGCTTTCAATTCGGGCGTGTTGAAGAAGTGTTCGCGAACGTATGCACCGTCTTTGGACTTGAAGGTTTGGTAGTCGCCGTCCAGGCATTCTTCCATGCGCTGTTTCAGGGCGTGGTTGGTGTCGCGTGCCAAGAGGCCGTCCCAACGGCGACCCCAAATCACTTTCAACACATTCCAGCCTGCGCCGCGGAAGTTGCCTTCCAATTCTTGGATGATTTTGCCGTTGCCGCGCACCGGGCCGTCCAAACGCTGCAGGTTGCAGTTAATAACGAAAATCAGGTTGTCCAAGCCTTCGCGGGCGGCCAAAGCGATAGCACCTTGGCTTTCCGGCTCGTCCATCTCGCCGTCGCCGCAGAAGCACCATACTTTGCGGCCCTTGGTTTTGGCCAGGCCTCGAGACTCCAAGTATTTCAGGAAGCGGGCTTGGTAAATCGCCATCAACGGGCCCAAGCCCATGGATACAGTGGGGAACTGCCAGAAATCAGGCATCAGGTGCGGGTGCGGATAAGACGGCAGGCCGTTACCGCCCACTTCTTGGCGGAAGTTGTTCAGCTGATCTTCGCTCAGGCGGCCTTCCACGAAGGCGCGGGAATAAATGCCGGGAGCAGAGTGGCCTTGAACATAAATCAAATCGCCTTCTTCACCGGCAGCTTCGTCTTTGGCACGCCAGAAGTGGTTGAAGCCCACGTCATACAAAGTAGCGGAAGACTGGAAGGAAGCGATGTGGCCGCCCAATTCCAAATCTTTTTTGCCGGCACGCAGCACCATGGCGGCAGCATTCCAGCGGATGGCGGCGCGGATGCGGTGTTCCAGCTCTTGATTGCCGGGTGATTTCTGCTCCTTGCCGACCGGGATGGTGTTCAGATACGCGGTGGTGGCGCTAAACGGCAGGTGCACGCCGCGACGGCGGGTGTAGCGCACCAAGTTTTCCAACAGAAAATGCGCCCGCTCCGAGCCTTCGTTTTCTAGCACGGAACTGAGCGCATCCAACCACTCCTGGGTTTCAATCGGGTCGATATCATGTTTTTCGGCAGACATAAATCCTTATCCTCTTTACTTGGGTTAATCAAAGAGCTTCGCTTTTTCGTTTGGCAACACAGCAAAAATCGGCCATAAAAGCATATGCTTAAACAGCCGAACCGGGAAACTGTTGTTTTCCGAAAATTTCCACCGCGCCGACAATGCTGCAACACTCTGTATTTCCGTGGAATATTAACAGTCTTGCGCCTGATTGGCAACGTTTTTATTCAGACTTTTAAAGCCTTTATTCTTCAAGGCACAAACCCTGTTCCAGCACCCCGCTGCCTAAAAAATCATCCGAAAACAACCTGGGATAGCTTATCCATAAAACAACAAAACAGAAACGCCTACCCCGTGCGCCGTTTGCGCAATAAAATGATCACCGCCCCATCGTTCGCACCATGCGGCTCGGCATAAGCCAGCACTTCCGGATGTGCCATCAGCCAGCGGCGCACCAAGCTTTTCAACACCGGCACAAAGCCGTGCGAACCCAGCCCGCTGCCGTGCACTATTTCCGCGCACACCCCACGGCGCAACACTTCCTCAATAAACTCGCTCAACTCCCGCTGCGCCTCCTCACGCGTGCAACCGTGCAAATCCAAATGCCCAACGCACGGCCAATGCCCGGCCACCAGGCGGCGGATATCATCCTGCCCGCGGCCATTTTTGCAAAACGAACGTGGCGGCTCGTGCTCGCTGTCGGCACTCACGTAGAAATACTCCTCCTCATCCCATTCCATCTCATCAAACCGCCGTTTCAAAGGCTTATTGTCTTTCGGCGCAGCCACCCGATTACTGTTTTTCAGCGGCGTAACCTTGCCCACCGCCGCCGCAAAATCCGGCTCGTCCCGACGCTGCCGCTTAGCCTGCGCCGCAGCCTCTTCCTGCCGCCGCTTCGCCTCCTTGCCCAATTGCTGCAACAGCTTTTGCGTATCCTGTTTATCCATTATCCGGCTCCATATCTAATTTCATCTTTTTATCCGGCTATTTTATAACCGAAGCAGCACAAGCGAATACCTCCACACGATTTTCAGGTAGCCTGATTGCAAATAGGCTACCTGAAAGCCAGTTTCGCCACACCCTCCCCGCAGCCGCCCGCATACTTGCGGTATAATCCGGCACAACCATTTCCCTGCCACCCCAAGAGGAGCTTCACCATGCAGCACACTTGCGATATCGTCGTTATCGGCGCCGGCCCGGCCGGTCTCAGCTTCGCCGCCGCAGCCGCCCCCAGCGGCCTGAACATCCTGCTCATCGAACAAAGCAGCCAGGAAACCCTGGCCAACCCGCCCTACGACGGCCGCGAAATCGCCCTCACCCACCCCTCGCGCGGCATCATGGAAAAACTCGGCCTGTGGCAACATATCCCCGCCGAAGGCATCTACCCGCTCAAAGCCGCCAAAGTGATCAACGGCAGTTCCCCCTACACCCTCAACTTCCCCCCGCCCACCGACGGCAAAGGCCAGCTCGGCTTCCTCGTATCCAACCACGATATCCGCCGCGCTGCCTACCAAGCCGCCAGCCAGCATGAAAACGTCCATTTCCTCACCGGCCATAAAGTGCAGGAAGCCGTAAACGGTGAAGAGGGCGTGAGCATCCTGCTCGACAACGGCGACACCGTATCCGCCCGCCTACTCATCGCCGCTGACAGCCGCTTCTCGCAAACCCGCCGCCAGGCCGGCATTTCCGCCGACATGCACGACTTCGGCCGCACCGTGCTCGTGGCCCGTTTCTCACACACCACCTCCAACGAAAACACCGCTTACGAATGCTTCAGCTACGGCCGCACCATCGCCCTGCTGCCGCTGGGCGAACACATGACCAACTGCGTCATCACCATCGACAACCGCCGCCTGCATGAAATCACCGAACTCAGCCCCGAAGCGCTGGCCGCCGACCTTGAGCAACACCTGCAAGGCCAGCTCGGCAAGATGACCCCCGCCGGCAGCATCCACACATATCCCTTGGTTGGCGTACATGCCCGCCGCTTCTCCGCCCGCCGCACCGCCCTCATCGGCGACGCCGCCGTGGGTATGCACCCCGTTACCGCCCACGGCTTCAACCTCGGCCTCGCCAGCGCCGACATCCTGGCCGGCCTCATCGTGCAGGCTGCCGCTTCCGGCCAAGACATCGCCGATACCAAGCTTTTGGAAAAATACGAAGCCAAACACATCCTGCACACCCGCGCGCTGTATCACGGCACGAACTTCGTGGTGAAACTCTTCACCAACGAAACCCCGCCCGCCAAATTGCTGCGCAATACCGTACTGCGCCTGAGCAACCACCTGCCGCCGGTGAAAAAACTGATTACCAAACAGCTCACCGGTTAGGTTGCAGCCGCTTCAGCGCCGCGAACGTATTTTCAGGTAGCCTGTTCCCGCAACAGGCTACCTGAAAACATATGCGGCACTACCCTATTCTTAACCCCTATCCAAGTTGCTGCAAAACCACGTTTCTCCCATTTTTTGCTGCACCCTCTTGCCAAATGCGCACAACATCGGCATAATTCGCCGCTTCTTGCCGGTGTAGCTCAGTTGGTAGAGCACCTGACTTGTAATCAGGGGGTCGCGAGTTCGATTCCTGCCGCCGGCACCAAAATCCTAATCGCAAATCAGCTAGTTATGCTGGTTTGCGATTTTTCTTGTCTGTATGCTCTCTGGCACTTTGGACAAACTTTGGACTAACTCAATTTCAGGTAGCCTGCTTTACTTACCACTATGCGCACACCCTTCAAGCTCAATGCCTCCCTGTGGGAGCTGCCATCTGCCCACGCCGGCGATATATCCAGCCAATATATCGACACTGCCCTACGGCAACATCCGTGCATCCACTTATCAGACTACGCCATGGCGCCGAATGCGGATATGTGGGCAATCACGTTTCAAGGCAACGACTTCATCGTAGCCAACGACTTGGCCGACGGCTTGAGCATCCGCTTTTCCGATTTGGCACAAACCGATTGGGCAGAAGAGCTGCTGGCCATCATTGAACCCTCAAAGGCTACCTGAAACACCACAGCCAAACAAAACAGGCACAACCGCAAAGTTGTGCCTGTTTGCTTATCCGCCACTCCGATTAACGGGCAGGAGAACAATCTTTATACAGCATCTGGCCGTTGGGCGCGCTCACGATGATGTCTTGGCTGCGGTAGTTGGCCGAATCCATGGCATTGGTGGTCAGGCGGTAGCCGTTGGCGCTGAATACGGTGTCCACATTGTCGGAAGCCGACAGGTTGTACGGCAGGCGCAGATTGCGGTTATTCACGCGCAGTTCGGCGCTGGTGGGCACACCGGCAGAGTTGAAGTGGTAATTCACATTCAAGCGGCGGCCTTGCTGGCACACATAGGCCACGCTGCCGCTACGGGCTGCAGCGGGCGGAGCTTGGCGGGCCGGCTCGTTTTGGCGCGGATTACAGTCTTTATACAGGAATTCGCTACGCGGCGAGAGGATGCTGATGCCTTCTTCGCTACGGTAGTTGCGGGCGGTAAGCACCGGGCCGGTCAGGTTGTAGCCGGCACGGTCTTTAAACGCAGTGCCCGTGCTGTCGGAGCGGCGCGCATCGAAAGCCATATTGCGGTTGCTGCCGTTGAGGCGCGCGCGGGCAGACACCGGTTTGCCGCGGCTGTTGAACTGATAGCTCACATCCACCTGTTTGCCTTGTTGGCAGACATAAGACACGGTGCCGCCGGCAGCGAATGCCGGGGCAGCGATGCCCACAGCCAAAGCAGCTAATGCTGTTGATTGCCAAAATTTCATTTTCAAACTCCCTTCATGTTGGAATGTAGTTGGAATGTAATTGGCGTTCTCTAGGCGGATTGGCCTTTTGCACGGCCAAAACCCAATGCAGAACAACGAGTGCATTGTAACAGACCGTTTTCTTAAGCTACGGTTAGCCCTAGGTTAAAGTTTGTAGCGGCTGTATGGGCAAATCATGTTTCAGGCAGCCTGAAATCAAAGCAAAGGCTACCTGAAAACAGCCTTATCCAGCCGCCATTTTATTTTCAGGTAGCCTCAACAAAACAGGCGCGGTTCGGCACACCGCGCCTGTTGCTTTATCCAAGCTCAATCCACGTTCACCATCACCAGCTGCATCCGGCAAGCACTCACGGCGCTCAGCGCATGGCGTTCGTTCGGGGCGAGATACACCACATCGCCTGCATGCAGAATTTCGTGGCGTGCGCCGATGGAAAAATCCATCTCGCCTTCCAGCAGGGTAACCACCACGGCCTTGGTGGAGGTGTGCTCGGTTAGCACTTGGCCGGCATCCAGCGTAAAAGCCACCACGCGCAGCAAGTCGTTGTTCAGCACGGTGCGCGAAGTGGTGGCCTGCTCGCTCACGGGCAGCGCCTGGTTCAGGCCGAGTTTGAATAGGGATTCGGATACAGGGGTTACAGCAGTTGCAGACATCAGATTGCTCCTTATTTGTTAACAGGTGGGAGAAAAATCCGGCCGGCAGGGTTTGATTGGATATTTTATTATTGTTTGAAATGGTTAGCCGCCTAATGCAGGCTAGCTGGCGGCAAACTTAATAAGTTGAAACCATCATAACATATTTTCAGGTAGCCTTCCCGCTGCCCGGTAGGCTACCTGAAACCCCCCAAATAGTTTACACTTCGTCATTGATATCCATTCCCGCCCGCATGACGAAAGGCCTAGCTTCATGAAACTGTTTTCGCTCATCATCAAACTGCTGCTTTTGGCGGTTTTTATCGTTTTAGCCGCATTCAACACCCATCTCGTCAGCTTCAGCTACCTGCCCGGCAGCGAAATCAGCCTGCCGCTGATTCTGCTGCTCTTGGCGTTTTTCGTTATCGGCGCAGTGTTCGGCGTGTTTTCCATGTTTGGCCGCCTGCTCTCCTTGCGTCATGAAAACAACCGCCTGCGCAACGAAGTGCGCAAAAACGCCCGGATCGCGCAGGAGCAGCTGCAAACACCCGCGCCCGCCGATGCCGCCCAGCCTGTGCCCGACACCGCCCCGGTGAAGGAATAGGCGTATGGACGGCAATATTTGGTGGTGGCTCACCCCGATTATCCTGCTGCCCGTCTTCTTTGCCATGGGCTGGTTTGCCGCCCGGGTAGACATGAAAGCCGTGCTTAAGCAGGCCAAATCCGTGCCCACCGCGTTTTACGCCAGCCTAGATGCCTTGGTAGACCGCAACCTCGGCAGCGCCGCCCGCCACCTGGCCGACATGACCGACCTGCTGCCCGCCGGCGACAACACCTACGAGCTGCACCTCACCCTAGGCAAACTCTACCGCCAGCGCGGCGAAAACGATAAAGCCATCCGCCTGCACCAAGCCCTGCTCGAGGCGCCAGAAACCGTGGGCGAAAAGCGCAACCAAGTGCTGTTTGAGCTTGGGCAAGACTACCAAAGCGCCGGCCTGGTAGACCGCGCCGAGCAGAT
This sequence comes from Eikenella corrodens, assembly GCF_900187105.1. Lineage (NCBI taxonomy): Bacteria > Pseudomonadati > Pseudomonadota > Betaproteobacteria > Neisseriales > Neisseriaceae > Eikenella > Eikenella corrodens. Next base: position 1,522,156 of record NZ_LT906482.1, on the reverse strand, counting down.
TTTCCTCGGCCTGCAACAAGGCAATATGGCCGCCCAAGCCCGCCAAGTGCTGCTGAATATCTACCAGCAAGACCGCGATTGGGCCAAAGCCATCGACACCGCCCAGCTGCTCAGCCACGACGAACAAACCTACCGCTTCGAAATCGCCCAATTCCACTGCGAGCTGGCACAAGCCGCCCTGTTTAAATCCGACTTCGAGCAAGCCCGTACCAATATTGCCAAAGCATTGGACGCCAACCGCAAATGTGCCCGCGCCAACATGATTCTCGGCGATTTGGAGCAAAAGCTGGGCAACTACCCCGCCGCCGTGGCCGCCTACACCGCCATCGAAAAACAAAACCATGCTTACTTGAGCATGGTGGGCGAAAAACTGTATGACGCATACGATGCCCAAGGCGAAGCCGCCGCCGGCCTCGCCGTACTCACAGGCTACCTGAAAACCTTCCCCCAGCTTGATTTAATCAATGTGGTATACGAAAAATCGCTGCTGCTCTACGGCGAAGAAAAAGCGGCCGAAACCGCCGTTGAACTCGTGCGCCAAAAGCCCGACCTCGGCGGCGTATACCGCCTGCTCGGCCTGCGCCTGAACAACCTCGACCCCGCCTGGAAGAGCGATGCCGACATGATGCGCGGCGTAATCGGGCGCACCCTGCAGAAAAACGTGATGTACCGCTGCCGCCACTGCCACTTCAAATCGCAAGTGTTCTTCTGGCACTGCCCCGCCTGCAACAAATGGGAGACCTTTACACCCAACAAAATTGAAGTTTAGCTTCACCGAAATTTAGTTTCACCGTAGTACCGTAGTTTAGTTCCATCGTAGTTTAGTTCTAAAGGAGAAATAAAATGTCCAATAATATGATGACCATCAACCAAATGTACCGCATGCTCCACGTGTGGACACACCGCATCCGCCACAGCGACCGTTTTATCGAACGTTACAGCGGTGCCCAACGCGCCCTACTCGCCTACCTCAGCCTCGACCTTCTGATGGAAGACGACGGCTTCGTGCTGCTGATTGCCGATGGCCGGGGCGAACATGCCCTCTCCCACGAAACCGCTGAATACCTGCGCCAATGGGGCGTTTGCGATACTCCCAACATCATCGACCGCGCCCGTGCCCTTTACCAACAGCACGGTGCCGCCATCCAAGCCGCCGCCCAAAATGGCAGCAGCATTGAAGAGTTGCGCGCGCAATTCCCCCAGTTCGACGAGCTCGATGCCGACTACTGCCTGGTATCGGAAGACGACTTCTGCACCGTCTGCCCCTATATCCGCCGCCACCCAGTAGAATTCGCCGAGCTCACTGCCGCAGCTGGAGAAAGCGGCAGCCCCATGCCCCCGCTTGATGCTTAATTTTAAAGGCTACCTGAAACCTATTTCTTAGCAACACGGCTTTCAGGTAGCCTTTTTCTATTTCAACCCCATCCGCTCCTATTTCTATGAATCCCCTTATCCTCGACTCCGCTCCGCCCGCCCGCCGCACCCCCGTTATCGTCGCCCTCGACTTTGCCAACGAAGCCGACACCCTCGCCTTCGTGCGCCGCTTAAGCCCCGATTTGTGCCGCCTCAAAATCGGTAAAGAGCTGTTTACCGCCACCGGCCGGCGTCTGGCCGAAGCCCTAATCAACCAAGGCTTCCAACTCTTCCTCGACCTCAAATACCACGACATCCCCAACACCGTGGCCGCCGCCTGCCGCGTGGCCGCCGACATGGGCGTGTGGATGGTGGATATGCACACCGCCGGCGGCCGCCGCATGATGGAAGCCGCCGCCGAAGCCGTGGCCAACCACCGCCAACGCCCCCTGCTCATCGGCGTAACTGTGCTCACCAGCATGGAACAGGCCGACCTCAACGAACTCGGCCTCAATGCCCCCATTGCCGATTGGGCATCCCGCTGGGCCGCCCTGGCGCAGCAATCCGGCCTCGACGGCGTGGTCTGCTCCCCGCACGAAGCCGCCACCCTGCGCCGGCAGCGCGGCAGCGAATTTGTGCTGGTTACGCCCGGCATCCGCCCCAACCCAGGCGGCAACCAAGACGACCAGCGCCGCATCATGACCCCCACCCAAGCCCTCGAGGCCGGCAGCAGCTATCTCGTGATGGGCCGACCCATCACCCAAGCGCCCGACCCCGCCGCCGTGCTGGCCGAAATCAACCGCCTGGCCAACCCTGCCGACTAAACAGCTAATCGCAATCAGGCTACCTGAAAGCAGAGGCTACCTAAAAATGAAGCCCAAAGAAGCCGGGATTTAACAAACCCGCTTCGTTCGTTTGAACTGCGTTGAAGCTTCGTTTTCAGGTAGCCTTTATAGTGGATTAAAATAAGAATGGGACAAGGCGGCGAGCCGCAGACAGTATGAGCAATACGGCAAGGCGAGCCAACGCCGTAGCATTCTTATTTTAATCCACTATATTCATTTTGCCGCCAACCATCCCCTTTCCGGCCACTTACCGCCAACTGACAAGCCCGCCGTTTTCTTGTACAATCCGCCCCTTATTTCGTCAAAATCCGTAAACAATTCTGCAACTGAGCTAAGATTTCTATGAGCAGCGAAACCGGCCTTATTCAACTGTTTTCCCAACATTTTCCGATTATCTACGAATATCGCCAAATGTTCTTCTTCGGCGTGCTGGCCACCATCGGCATCGCCGCTGCCGCCACCTTTTTCGGCATGATTCTGGGTTTGTGCAATGCCCTGATCCGCGTGATTCGAATCGAAAAAGGCAACATTGTTACCAAAGGCCTGTTGTGGCTGCTGCAACAATGCTCGCGCCTCTACGTTACTCTATTCCGCGGCACACCGATGCTGGTGCAGATTTTCATTTGGCACAACGTGTGGTCTCCCCTTTTGGTGCACCAGCAAAACGGCCTCTTGATCAGCGGCGATTTGGCTGTTTACCTGCGCCAAAACTATGCCCCGTTGGTGGCTGGTGTCTTGGCACTCTCCTTCAACTCCGGCGCCTACATCACCGAAGTGTTCCGCTCCGGCATCAAATCCATCGACCGCGGCCAAATGGAAGCTGCCCGCTCGCTCGGTTTGAGCTACGGCCAAGCCATGCGCTACATCATCCTTCCGCAAACCCTGCGCCGCATGCTCGGCCCATTGGGCAACGAGTTCATCACCCTGCTTAAAGACAGCTCGCTTTTGGCCACCATCGCCGTAGCCGAGCTCACCTATGTCGCCAAGAGCGCGGCCGGCCGCTATTATGTGTATGAAGAGCCATATTACTTCATCGCCTTGGTTTACCTGATGCTTACCATGGCACTGGCCTGGTTCTTCGCCCGCCTGGAGAAAAAATACAATACCGACGGCAACCGCTAGCCACCTGTTTCCAGCAAACAAAAGGCTACCTGATTGTTCAGGTAGCCTTTTTATCAATCCGCAACGCTTACTCTGCAGATATAGTGGATTAAATTTAAATCAGGACAAGGAGGCGAGCCGCAGACAGTACAAATAGTACGGCAAGGCGAGCCAACGCTGTACTGGTTTAAATTTAATTCACTATAAAAACCGATCTACTCCATTTTCGCACCATACCAACTTCTGCTCCTGAGCAGCGGCCAGCAGGCGGTCGTTTTCCGGCAGGGCGGCGCGTTCGGCTTCGGGGTGGTAGAGGTGATAGGCCACGGCGGCGAATTTCAGGTTGGCACGTTGGCCGCCGTTGTTGAAAAAGCGGGCGACAAATTCGCTGTCTTCGCGCCCCCAGCCGACAAAATCGCTGTTGAAGCCATTGATTTTCAGCGCATCTTCGCGGAAGAAAGCCATATTGCAGCCGCGGATGCCGTGAAAATCATCGCGGGTTTCGCGGCGCAGGATGCGCTGGGAAAACCACGGCAGGCGGCAGGCGGAGAAGCGTTTTTCAAAACGTTTTTCCAAGCCCTTTTCATACCATTTGAGCACGCGGTAGCTTGAAGGGTTGGCCAGCAGCTCGTTGGTTTTCTCCGGCGTGAGGATCACGCGGCTGCCCTGCACAAACAGGCCTTTTTTCGCAGCGTGTTTGTGGTCGGCGATAAATTCGGGATGCAGCACCATATCGCCGTCGATAATCACGATATAGTCGCTGCCCGCCTGCGCCAAGGCGCGGTTGCGCGATTCAGCCAGGCGGAAGCCGTCGTCGGGCTGCCAGGCGTGCAACAGCGGCACCGGGAACTGCGCCCGATAGCGTTCGACCACGGCACGGGTATCGTCGCGCGAGCCGTCGTCGGCCACAATCACTTCCTGCGGCAGCACGCGCTGCGCCAGCACCGAGCGCAACACGGCTTCCAGTGCGTCGGGGCGGTTATAGGTGGTGATGATGAGCGACACGGTAAGCCGCTGGTTGGCCTCGTGCAGCTTGATGTATTTGTAGTAGGCGCCGCTGGCGTTGGCAAAGGCAATCGTCCAGCCGTCGCCGCCGTCGAACATGCCGCGTTTCAAAATATAGTTTTTGAAAAACGCTGCCGCGCCGTGCCCCACCGCGCTGATCACGGAAGCTCGCCGTTTGAATTGCTGCTGTGCGGCAAACAAATCGGTGTAGTGCTGCATTTTGCTGATGAGGGCGGCGGCGCCGTCGAACGAGTAATGCAGGAGCGGATGTTTTTCAGGTAGCCTCACCACGCTGCTGCCGGCCGGTTCGATTAGGGATTCATGCACTTGGTTGTCGTTGAAGCGCACGGTTTGGCGGTGGTAGAGGCGTTTCACCCAATCCGGATACCAGCCGCAGCTTTTGATGGGGCGGCCGCGATAGTGGTTCAGGCGCGGCAGGGCGTAGATTTTGCCGCTGTCGCCCCAATCCAGCGCGCGGATTGCTTCCACTTGCTCGGGCGGCAGGATTTCGTCACTGTCGATATTGAGCACCCAATCGTTGCGCGCCAAACCGGCGGCCAGGTTTTTCATCGGGCCGAAGCCGATAAATTCGTGATGGTGCACGGCCACATTGGGGAAGCGGCGGGCAATGTCGAGCGTGCGGTCGGTGGAGCCGTTGTCGAGCACGATGATTTCGTCAAATGCGGCCAGTGCGGTCAGGCAGGCTTCCAAGTGCCGCTCGGCGTTTTTCACCAGCATGGTGATGCTCACGGGGATGGGGGTCATAAGGCCTCTTCTATTGAATACGATTGGATGGCAAAGGCTACCTGAAAGCGAAGCCTTAACGCCGTTAAAACAAACGAAGTGAGTTTCTGCGAAGCTAAAACGAGCAAATCGGGTTTCGCCAAAAACAAGGCGTTCAAAAGCAGCCGAGCCAAGGTTTCAGGTAGCCTCTACCGCCGTTTGCGGGCAGGCGCAGGCGTTTGGCCGGCGGCATACACCACAAATACGGTCGGCTGCTTGTTCAGGTCGGGCAGTTGCGGCTGTTTGCGCCATTCACCCGCCGTCATGCTGATGATGCGCTGTTCCGGCAGGGTGAGGTTGCTGGCGGCGCACAGCAGGGTATCGGCTTGCAGCGTGGCCACGGCATCGGCCAGCAGGGCGTTGTTGCGATACGGGGTTTCGATAAAGATTTGGCTTTCGTTGCGGTGCTGCGAATCCTGCTCGATGGTTTTCAGGTAGCCTACCCGCCCGGCAGAATCGGCAGGCAGATAGCCGCGGAAGGCAAATTGCTGGCCGTTGGCACCGGAGGCCATCAGGGCCAGCATCAGGCTGGACGGCCCCACCAGCGGCCACACGGCAAATCCGGCGCGATGCGCCAGCGCCACCAGCGCCGCGCCGGGGTCGGCCACCGCAGGGCAGCCGGCTTCGCTGAGCAAACCCATGCTGCGGCCTTGGCGCAGCGGTTGCAGCAAATCGGGCAATTCGGCGGGCTCGGTGTGCTTGTTTAACGTGCGCAGGCTCAGCTCTTGCAGTGGGGCGTTCAAGCCGAAATGGCGCAGGCAGGCGCGGGCGGTTTTCTCGCCTTCAACCACGAAATCGGTGAGCCCGGCCAGCAGTTTTTGCTCGTGCGGCAGCAGGCAGGGGGTATCCGGGCTGCCTAGCGGGGTGGGGATAAGGAATAAAGTGGGTTGCATGGTTTTGTTGCTGGCTCAAGAAAGGCTACCTGAAAGCGAGGCTGCAATAAATTGGCGAAACTCACTGCGTTCGTTTTAACTGTGTTGAAGCTTCGTTTTCAGGTAGCCTGTACCATATCAAAGCGTTTCACGATAGGCCGCCAAATCGGCGGCGGTTTTGGTGGGGATAAATTGGGTGATTTGGTATTCGGCCAGTTTGGCTTGGTAAAACGGGTCTTCGGCAATCACGGCCTCGGCCTGCGCCCGGCTATCGGCACGCATGATAATCACGCCGCCGGTGCGCGGTTCTTTGCGGCCGGAAAGCAAAAACGTGCCGGCGGCATAGTGGCGGTCGAGATAGTCGATGTGGGCGGGCAAATAAGCCTCAATCTCGGATAATGGTTTGATATAGTTTAGGGAAACGATATACATAACTGCCTCCTTGAGTCGTTAAAATATTTTAATGAGGCTACCTGAAATTTCAGGTAGCCTCAAGCTCACAAAACTGCCACCCCTTCGGCCTGCAAAAAATCAATCAGCCGGAAAATCGGCAGGCCGATGAGGGCATTGGGATCGCTGCTGTCGATGCGTTCAATCAGCACCCCGCCCAAACCTTCGCTTTTCGCGCCGCCGGCGCAATAAACTGCATCCGGTTCGCGCTCCAGATAACGGGCGATTTGCTGCGCGGTAAGCGGGCGCATCTTTACCGCGGTGGTATCCACATGGCGGTGCAGGCTACCTGAAAACGTATTGAGCACACACAATGCGCTGTAAAAATGCAACTCTTGGCCAGCGGTTTCAGCCAGCATTTGTTGTGCTTTCGCCACGTCCATCGGCTTGCCCAACTGCCGCCCGTTGCAGCAGGCCACTTGGTCGGCTCCAATAATCAAATGCCGCGGGAAATGCACAGCCAGTGCGCGGGCTTTGGCCTCGGCCAAACGTTGGGCAGTTTGGCAGGGCGTCTCACCAAGCAACGGCGTTTCATCGCAATCAGGTGCGGCGGTGTCAAATTGCAGGCCGAGCTTGGCCAGCTGCTGCCGTCGGAACAGCGAAGAAGAAGCAAGGACAATCGGCGGAGTTGTGTTCATAAACCGTATTAAAATATTGACGTTTCAGGCGGCTGATTATATCATGACACGTTTATGTCAGACCCTATTTTGATTGATCCGAAAGCGCTGGCCGAACAGGCGCAGCATCTGGCCGGCCAAATCCGGCTGAGCGAGATGGATGAGCGCGTGAGCCGGCACGAGTTTTTGGCCGAACGGCAAACTCAGGTGTCTTTTGCCTTACAGGGCGGCTGCGACAAACGGCAGCGCCTGTATTTGGACTTGTCGGTTTCAGCGCAATTGTCGCTGGTTTGCCAACGCTGCATGCAGCCGCTGCCCTTTGCTTTAAACGAACAGGCGCATATCGTTTTGTTCGATAGCGAAGAAGCGCTGGATGAAGCCATGGTGGCCGAAGAAGAGCTCGAAGGCATGCTGCCGGAGGCACAGTTGGATGTCGGCACGCTGGTAGAAGAGCAGATTTTGATGGCGCTGCCGTATGCCCCCTGCCACGAAAGCTGCCATTCTGATAAGCTCGATGCTGTCAATCAAGATCGCCCCAATCCGTTTGCTGCTTTGGCGGCGTTGAAAAGTGGTCGTTAATTATTTTATTCAGGTTTATCCTCAGGAGTTTGCAACATGGCTGTTCAACAAAACAAAAAATCCCCCTCCCGCCGCGGCATGCACCGCGCCCACGACGCGCTGACCGCCCCCGCTCTGTCTGTAGACAGCGCCACCGGTGAAGTACACCGCCCGCACCACATTTCTGCCAACGGCATGTACCGTGGCCGTAAAGTGGTGAAGGCCAAAGACGAGTAAATCAGCCATAGGCCGATTCCAAGCCAGCAGATTGCCCTTAGCAATTACTGGCTTTTTTGCATTGCAAACATAGGGCAGCAAAGCAAGCTGAGTTTTCGGGCAGCCTGAAACGGTTCCAGCCTTGCCGATTAGTTGCCCTCCATTCAGCAGCTGTTTACAATCTGCCGTTACGCAGACGCCTCAACAACGACAACCCCTGCTGCGCCGACCCAACAAAGGATTGAAAATGTCGGAAAAAATTTGGTATACCTACGACGAAATTCATCAGGCCATCCGCCAATTGGCACAAAAAATCCAAGCATCCGGCACCCGCTACGATGCGATGATCGCCATCGGCGGCGGCGGTTTTATCCCCGCACGGATACTGCGCAGCTTCCTCAATATTCCAATCTACGCCATCACCACCGCCTATTACTGCAACGACCAGGGCCACACCACTCGTGATTCCGTGCAGAAAGTCCAATGGCTCGACCCCATGCCGGAAAGCCTGAAAGGCAAACACGTTTTGGTGGTGGACGAAGTGGACGACAGCCGCGTTACCCTGCAATTCTGCCTCGAGCAGCTGCAACAAGAAGACTTTGCCTCGATGGGGGTGGCTGTATTGCACGAAAAAATCAAAGCAAAAAAAGGCATCCTCCCGCCCGATATCGCCTATTTCAGCGGCCTGGTTACGCCCGATTGGTGGATCAACTACCCCTGGGATGCCGACGACATCACCGAACACAACGCACTAGCCGCTCAAAAACCGCAACTGCCCTAAGGGCTACCTGAAACCATCCGTCCGCCGCTATTCCATTCTATTTTTCAGGTAGCCTCATGGCACGGCAACGGAACACAACAGAAGCACAGAATCCAATGATTACTTTAGCCATAGACGCCATGGGCGGCGATGCCGGCCTTACGGTTACCATTCCGGCAGCCTTGGCCTTCCTGCAAGAAAAAACCGATGTCAAACTCATTCTGGTAGGCGATGAAGAAGCCGTCCGCAGTGCGCTGGGCGAACACGCCTCACACGAGCGGCTGCAAATCATACATGCCAGCCAAGTGGTGGGCATGGACGAAGCCCCGCAGTCGGCCTTGAAAAACAAAAAAGACTCCTCCATGCGTGTGGCCATCAGCCAGGTGAAAGAAGGTGTTGCACAGGCCGCTGTATCTGCCGGCAACACCGGCGCACTAATGGCCACCGCCCGCTTCGTGCTCAAAACCCTGCCCGGTATCGACCGGCCGGCGATTGCCAAATTCATGCCCTCCAAAGGCGGCGGTCTCGCCCTGATGCTGGATTTGGGCGCCAACGTGGATTGCTCCGCCGCCCAGCTGCTGCAATTTGCCGTAATGGGTGGAGAGCTGTTCGGCGCCATGTATCCGCGTAACAGCCAACCGCGCATCGGCCTGCTGAATGTCGGCACTGAAGACATCAAAGGCGGTAGCGTAATTAAAGAAGCACACCACCTGTTGCAACAAAGCCCGCTGAATTTTGTTGGTAATGTGGAAGGCAACGCTGTATTCAGTGGCGAAGTTGACGTTGTGGTGGCCGACGGCTTTACCGGCAATGCCGTACTAAAAGCCATTGAAGGAGCGGTTAAATTCATCGGCGGTATTATCCGCGAAGAGTTCAGCCGTAACTGGCTGAACAAACTTGCCGCCCTGCTGGCACTGCCCACCCTGCGCGGCTTCAAAAACCGCCTCGACCCGCGCAAGTTTAACGGCGCCATCTTCCTCGGCCTGCGCGGCATCGTGATCAAAAGCCACGGCGGCGCAGACGTAGAAGCCTTCAAATATGCCCTGCTCGAGGCCTACCACGAAGTCGAGTCCGACTCCATGGCCAAAATCGAACAAGGCATCGCCACCCAAATGGCACGCCTGACTGCCGCAGCAGAACAAACTCAAACCGTAACCAACCCCGCAGAATAAGCCCACGACCATCCCACAACCGAAAGGACGGCACAGCATGAATTGGCAACAACCCTGGATTATTGGCAACTGGAAAATGAACGGCCGCCGCAGCTCAACAGCGGCATTCGCCCAAGCTTGGGCGGCACAAAGGCTACCTGAAAACGTCTGCACCGGTATTGCCGCCCCCCTGCCCTATCTGCTCGACTTAAAACAAGCTGCGCCCGCTCTGCCCGTCGGCGCACAAGATGTCAGCCGATTCGATAAAGACGGTGCGTTTACCGGAGAAACCTCTGCTGCCATGCTGGCCGACCTTGGTGCACAATTCGTTCTACTCGGCCACTCTGAACGCCGCCAATATTTCGGCGAAAACAACGAGACCCTCTCTGCCAAATTAGACAATGCCTTAGCCGCCGGCCTCACCCCGATTCTGTGCGTGGGTGAAACCCTAGCCCAACGCCAAGCTGCGCAGGAGCAAGCTGTAGTGGCCGAACAACTCTCCGTATTGCGCGGCAAAGCCATGCCCCATATTGCCATTGCCTACGAGCCAGTATGGGCTATCGGTACCGGTCAAGTGGCCTCAGCCGAACAAATTGCCGCTATGCACGCTTTTATTTACGCAGAGCTCTTGTCTTTCGCCAACAAGAGTGCTAATATCCGCGCTCTTTACGGCGGCAGTGTCAATGCACAAAATGCACAAACCATCCTGAACCTGCCAAATGTAGACGGTGCCTTAGTCGGCGGCGCATCCTTGCAGACCGACAGTTTTGCCGCAATCGTTCAAGCCGCAGCAAAACAATAGATAGCGAAACAAACATGGAAGCTTTCAAAACCCTTATTATGATTATCGGTGGCTTTGCCTCGATTGCTGTCATTGGCCTGGTACTGATGCAGCAGGGCAAGGGTGCTGATGCCGGTGCCGCTTTTGGCACTGGTAGTGCGCAAGGCGTATTCGGTTCTGCCGGCAGCGCCAACTTCCTCAGCCGCAGCACCGCTATTGCCGCTACTGTATTTTTCTGCTGCTGCTTGGCACTCAGCATTATTTCATCCAAGCAGGGCAGCGGTAACAAACTGGGTTTGGATGCACCTGCTGCAGCACAGCATCACGCTCCGGCTGCTTCGCAACCCGCAACAGCCAGCCAACCGGTTATTCCGGAGTAAAAACAAATTCTGATTTTTCAGCCGACATGGTGGAATTGGTAGACACGCTATCTTGAGGGGGTAGTGACCGTAGGTCGTATGAGTTCAAGTCTCATTGTCGGCACCATCAAATAGAAACAGCCCAATTTTTTGGGCTGTTTTTTTACGTCTAACGCCATCCAATGCAATTAGCTAAATTCAATACAGACAAGGCTTTCAGGCTGATTCAGCCCATCCTTTCCCCTTCCCTATTCAGCTAATCTCGTCTAATGCCGTCTAATTGAATTGCCCCCTTTTATGGGGGTATGATTGGGGGTATCCAGAAAATACCCTCAAAAATATACCCCCAGAATGCCCCTGAACGACCGCCAAATCAAGAACGCGAAACCTACCGGCACAGGAAAGAAAGCCAAGCTGTTTGACGGCGGCGGCATGTATCTGGAAGTTACCCCGGCAGGCGGCAAAATCTTCCACCTGAAATACCGTATCGACGGCAAAGAAAAAACGCTGACTATCAGCAAGTATCCTGCCGTTTCCCTCTCCGAAGCACGGCAGGCTGCCGAAAACGCCCGCCGTCTGCTGTCAGACGGGCAAGACCCCGCCGCCGCCAAGCAACAGGAAAAACAAGAGCGAAAAGCTGCCGCCCTAAATACCTTTGAAGCCCTTGCCCGCCGTTGGCATACCGACAACCTGCACCGCTGGCAGCCCGTTCACGCCGAACGTATCCTTACCGATATGCAAAAAGACGTGTTTCCCCACATTGGGCAAAGCCAAGCGTGAGCTGCTGGAAAGCGGGCTGATAGCCGTATCAAGACAGGGCGGCAAGAACCAATGCACCTTAACGCCTCCGATATCCAGAGTTTGACGGTGAAGAGCTAACACCCATCCAACTTCAAAGAACAATTTAATCCTGTTATTAAAGACAATTAAAGGCTACCTGAAAGTTTTCAGGTAGCCTTTTCACTATCATCTCATATTACGATAGCTACATTCAGCTCACTGATTGTGCAAATGTCTCAATCCGTGCTGCCAGTTTCTCGGCGCTCAATCCCAAGTCATCTAGCAGGATGGCCGGATCGCCATGGCCGGTAACGATGTCTTCAATGCCCAACAGCAACACAGGCAAGTGGCAATCTTGTTTGGCCAGCACTTCCAACACCGCGCTGCCGGCTCCGCCTTGCACGGCGTTTTCTTCAATACACACCAGTCGCTGGTGGGTGGCGGCCAAATCGGCAATCAATTCTTCGTCCAGCGGTTTCACAAAGCGCATATCGGCCACGGTTAAGTCCAGCTGTTCCGCTGCCCGCAACGCGGGTTGCACCATACTACCGAAGGCCAACACGGCAGTTTCCCTGCCCTGCCGCCGCACCACGCCTTTGCCTACCGGCACGGTATCCAAGCCGCTGCTGATTACCGCGCTGCCGCTGGCACCGCGCGGGTAGCGCACGGCAGTGGGGCAATCCAACGCGTAGCAAGTGGAAAGCAGCAGGCGGCATTCTTCGCCACTGCTGGGGGCAGCCAGCACCATATTCGGGATACAGCGCAGGAAGCTCAAATCGTAGGCACCAGCATGAGTAGGGCCGTCGGCGCCAACGATACCGGCGCGGTCGATGGCGAACAATACTGGCAGGTTTTGCAATGCCACGTCGTGCACCAGTTGGTCGTAGGCGCGCTGCAGGAAGGTGGAGTAAATCGCCACCACGGGTTTTATGTTGCCACAGGCCAGGCCGGCAGCAAAAGTAACAGCATGCTGCTCGGCAATACCGACATCGAAATAGCGTTCGGGAAAGCGTCGCTCAAACTCCACCAATCCGCTGCCTTCACGCATGGCAGGGGTAATGGCGACTAATTTGCCATCTGTAGCGGCTTGGTCGCATACCCATTGGCCGAAAATTTGGGTGTAGCTCAACGGGGCAGCGCCGCCGCTTACCGGGCCTTGGTCGGGATTAAATTTGCCCACGGCGTGAAAACCGACCGGATCGTTTTCAGCCAGTTTGTAGCCCTGCCCTTTTTGCGTGAGCACATGCAAAAGCTGCGGGCCTTTGCGCTGTTTCATCTCTTTGAGCACAGCCACCAGTTGCCGCACGTCGTGGCCGTCCACCGGACCGGTGTAGGTGAAGCCGAAGTTATCGAACAGGGAATCGGGGCGGATGCGCGAGCCGTCGAGCACGCTTTTCAGCCGCTGCTCCACTTTCTGCGCGATGTGCAGCGCACCGGGCAGTTTGTCGAGCACTTTTTCGGATTTGTGTTTGATGCTGCGCAGCGTATCGCGCCAGTCTTTGCCCTGGCTGCCGGCAAGGTATTTGGGGAAAGCACCCACATTGGGGGAAATCGACATTTCGTTGTCGTTGAGGATAACCAGCAAATCGGTGTCCATATCGCCGGCATTGTTCAGCGCTTCAAAAGCTTGGCCGGCAGTCATGGCTCCATCGCCGATAACGGCCACGCTGCGGTTGAGGCTACCTGAAAGTTTATCGGCCACCGCCATGCCTAATGCCGCACCGATGGAGGTGGAAGAATGACCAACGCCGAAATCATCGTATTCCGATTCGCTGCGCTTGGGGAAACCGGCCAAGCCGCCGTATTGGCGCATGGTGTGCATACGATTGCGGCGCCCGGTGAGCACTTTGTGCGGATAACTTTGGTGGCCTACGTCCCAAATTAAGTGGTCGTTAGGCGTGTCGTACACATAATGCAATGCCACAGCCAGCTCCACCGCGCCCAGATTACTGGCGAAATGGCCGCCGGTCTGGCTGATGCTCTCCAGCAGGAAGGTGCGCAGTTCGGCGGCCAGCTGCGGCAGCTGGTCTTCGCGCAAACGGCGCAAATCCTGCGGATAGTCGATGGTATCGAGAAGCGGCGTGGTAGTCATGGTGTGGCGGTTCCCTATTGATTGGGATAAATAAAGACGGATTATATAGCCATTCTGCCCGGCACGGCAGGCAAATTGGCATCAATACGCCAATCCTTGCTATGATGGCACTTTCCCACCCGGCCCTCCGTCATGACCGACACTGCCCAAATCATCACCAGCTACGGCCGCCGCTTTATCGTGCGCACTGCCGACGGCCACTCCTTCGAGGCCACTACCCGCAAAAAACGGGTGGACTTCGCCTGCGGCGACCAAGTACACATCACGCCGCTGAATGCCGAGCAGGCGGTGATTGAAGATTTCCTGCCGCGCCGCAGCCTGCTCTATCGGCAAGATGCTTGGAAAACCAAGCTGATTGCCGCCAATGTGAGCCAACTGCTGATTGTACTGGCTGCCGTGCCCACGCCCAGTGAGCTGCTGTTACAACGTGCCCTGCTGGCAGCAGAAGCGGCCGATATCGGTGCTGTGATTGTGTTGAACAAAACCGATTTGCCGGAAACGGAACAATGGCGCAGCAAACTGGCATTTTACGAAAGCTTGGGCTATCCCGTGTTGCCTGTCAGCGCCATGCAAGATGCTGACACCCTGCTGCCGGTGTTGAATGGCCACACCAGCATCCTGTTGGGCCAAAGCGGCATGGGCAAATCCACTCTGATTAACGCCCTGCTCGGCCAAAGCATTGCCCGCACCAACGAAATCTCCAGCGCCCTCGATTCCGGCAAGCACACCACCACCCACGCCCAGCTCTACGACCTAAACGAAACCACCCGCATCATCGATTCCCCCGGTCTGCAGGAATTCGGCCTGCACCATCTTCAGGTAGCCTCCCTGCCCCACTACTTCCCCGATATGCGCGGCTTCATCGGCCAATGCCGGTTCCACAACTGCAGCCACCGCCAAGAGCCCGGCTGCGCCATCAAAGCTGCTGTCGAAGCCGGCCATATCCGTGCAGACCGCTTGCAGCTTCTGCAACAGCTGACTGATGAACTATCCATGAAGAAATGGTAGCCCTCTAAGGCCGCTTACCGACACGACTGCATTTACATAGCTCTGCATATCTTTACCCTCCCGAACCTTGCGCAATCAGAATAGATAATTTACCATTTTTACAAAAGCAATCTATCAGATAACATTAATGATTTATCTGTTTGCACTAAAAAATAACAGCTTTAAAGAGAGTAAATTATGCCAAAAAAGATCACCAACTATGTTGTAACCATTGCTGATGCCATCAACAGCAACCAAAACCGTCAAGTTGTGTTACAGCTGCCGCGCGAGGAAGTGCGCTATCTGAACCAGGCCGAATTTAAAAAATTCGTGGCCGACAAATGTCAAGTGAGCGCATTTAAAATTCACTCTATCGAGCGTTTTTACAAATAAGCTCTTGCTGAAATGGTTTCGGCTATTCTTCCATACATAGCAAAACCGCTCCGGCGTGATACCGGAGCGGTTTTTATATGAGGTGGCGAGCCGGAGCCCCGGCACTGCTGAATTCAGGGTGGGCTGCTTGCTTCCGCACCTGACCCCTTGTCCCAAACCTGCATGCGGGGAGACCCGCCATAAGAAGTGCGGATTATACGGAGCCAAATGCGTTTTGCCAAGACGGCACTATTTTCAGGTAGCCTCAACTGGCATAGCTGACGAGTGCAAACTCAGCTGCCACAGTCTTTCAGGTAGCCTGCGCTATCACGAAGATAAAACCTACCTGCTTACCCAACACTCATAAAAAGGCTACCTGAAAGCCTAATCCAGCTTTCAGGTAGCCTTTTTATAAATCAACAGCTCAATTACTGTCGGAACCCTTCCAACACCTTAACGCGGAATATCGGAAACTCATCCAATTCATCCAACACGAACAGCTGGGCATCATGTTCTTTTTCAAACCCTTTTTCAAATTTTTCCAACAGTGTGGTGCGGGCGTTGCTAACATCGTATTTCTTGGTGATTTTCAAGCGTGCTGCCCATTGGCGGCGTGCCGGATCTTCAATAATCATCATCAGGCAGTGCAGCTCAAAGTCACCTTTATCGTCGTTACCGGAAAATTTGTCTGAAAAATTGCGCAACATACTACCTTCTCTCCCTTTACATTAAAAAATGTATAAAAAATCTAATTTGATTATAAATATATAAAAATTTTAATTTGATTATACGTTTTGCCCGCAGGCGATGCTATTGCCTGCGGGCAGATACTTTTGACTTAAATCAAACAAATGGCGAATTAGGTATGTTGTAAACAATTTCTCCAACAATAAATACAACAGACTGAATTATAAGAACAAATCTATCATTCAACCCACACGATAAAACGCCAGGCTACCCATTAAGTTTGGCAGACAGGATACACGCCGGCCGCCGGCCATCACCGCGCGTTCCAGCACGCGGATGCGGTTTTTCGCGCACAGGCGGTCGAAATCGCTGAGGGTACACCAATGAATATTCGGCGTGTCGTACCAATCATAGGGCATACGCTCGCTCACCGGCATATGCCCGCCGAAGGCTACCTGAAAACGGTTGCGCCAATAGCCGAAGTTGGGGAAGGTAACAATCGCTTCCTTGGCCACGCGGGTGAGGTCGCGCAGGATGGTTTCCACGTTTTGCATGGCCTGGATGGTTTGGCTGAGCACAATCACATCGAAGCTGCCGTCGCCGAACGCCTGCAAACCCTGCTCCAAATCGGCCTGAATCACGTTCACGCCGCGGGCGATGGCAGCAATTACGCTGTCGGTATCAATTTCCACACCGTAGCCTTTGCAGTTTTTGTGTTTTACCAGAGCGTGCAGCAATTCGCCGTCGCCACAGCCCAAATCCAGCACGCGACTGCCAGCGGGAATCCAGTCGTAAATCAGTTGCAGGTCGTCACGCAGATTCATGCGCCAACTCCTTGTGGATATTATCTATATAGGCTTTCACGGCTTTCAAATACGGCTCGTCTTCCATCAGGAAGGCATCGTGGCCGTGGGAAGATTCGATTTCGATGTATTGCACGTCTTTTTCCGCGCTAATCAGGGCTTTCACCAATTCATGCGAACGTTCCGGCGCAAAACGCCAGTCGCTGCTGAAGCTGGCCACGAAGAATTTGGCCTGCACGCCTGCGAGCGCAGTGTGCAGGTTGTGGCCGAAATCGGCGGCGGGATCAAAATAATCCAGCGCCTTGGTCATGAGCAGGTAGGTGTTGGCATCGAAGCGGTCGGCAAATTTGTCGCCCTGGTAGCGCAGATAGCTTTCCACTTCAAATTCAATACCGTATCCGTATTGCAGCTCGCCACTCCTCATTTGACGGCCGAACTTCTTGCCCAGCCCGTCTTCAGCCAGATAAGTGATGTGCCCCATCATGCGGGCAATCTTCAGGCCGCGCCGGGGAACGGCTTGGCGGCTGGCGTAGTGGCCTTCGTGGAAGTCGGGATCGGTGAGGATAGCCTGGCGGGCTACGTCGTTAAATGCGATATTTTGAGTGGACAATTTGGGCGCGGACGCAATCACCAACGCGTGGCGCACGCGCTCGGGGAAGTCGATTGTCCATTGCAAGGCCTGCATGCCGCCTAGGCTGCCGCCCATCACCGCCGCCCATTGTTTGATACCGAAATGGTCGGCCAGCATGGCTTGCGAGCGTACCCAATCTTTTACGGTCACCATCGGGAAATCGGAACCGTAGGGCTTGCCGGTGGCTGGATTGGTGCTCAACGGGCCGCTGCTGCCGGCGCAGCCGCCCAAATTGTTGAGCCCGACCACGAAAAAGCGGTTGGTATCCACCGGTTTATTGGGGCCGACCATGTTGTCCCACCAACCGGGGTGTTTGTCGTCCGGATGATGGCGGCCGGCCACGTGGTGCGTGCCGGACAGGGCGTGGCAAATCAGGATGGCGTTGGACTTATCGGTATTGAGTGTGCCGTAGGTTTCAGTAATCAAATCAAAACGGGGCAGCGTGTCGCCGTTTTGCAGGGCAAAGGGCTGTTCGAATGCAATGGTTTGCGGGGTAACGATGCCCACAGAAGCGGGTGGGTTCATAAATGGAAATTGGCGTGATTAATTTGTGTGGATTATAGCGGATGAGGCGGGGAAATTCATGGTGGGCAACGGAAAAGGCTACCTGAAACTGCTTTTGGGCTGCTCTACCGATTTTTCAGGTAGCCTCTTGTCCCAAACCAAACAGGCTACCTGAACCTATTTCAGGTAGCCTGTTGCATCATTCAAATCAAGCTATAGCAGACTACATTTAAACCGGTATCGCGTTGGCTCGCCTGACTGTACGCGCGTACTGCCTGTGGCTCGCCGCCTTATCCCGATTTAAATTTCATCAGCCATATTACTTCGCCACCACTTGGTTCAGCTCGCCTTTGGCATAACGGGTAGCCATTTTTTCCAGCGAAATCGGTTTGATTTTGCTGGCCATGCCTTCGCAGCCGAAGGCCTGATAGCGGGCCAGGCAGATGCCTTTCATGGCTTCGATGGTTTTGGCCAGGTATTTGCGCGGGTCGAATTCGGCTGGGTTTTCGGCTAAGAATTTGCGGATTGCCCCTGTGCTGGCCAAGCGCAGGTCGGTGTCGATGTTCACTTTGCGCACGCCGTGTTTGATGCCTTCCACGATTTCTTCCACCGGCACGCCGTAGGTTTCGCCGATGCCGCCGCCGTGTTCGTTGATCACTTTCAGCCATTCCTGCGGCACCGAGCTGGAGCCGTGCATCACGATATGCGTGTTCGGCAGGGCGGCATGGATTTCTTTGATACGGTCGATGCGCAATACGTCGCCTGTGGGCGGACGGGTGAATTTGTATGCACCGTGGCTGGTGCCCACGGCAATCGCCAGCGCATCCACGCCGGTGTCGTTCACGAAGCGCACGGCATCTTCCACACTGGTGAGCATTTGGTCGTGGCTCAATTTGCCCACTGCGCCCACGCCGTCTTCTTCGCCCGCTTCGCCGGTTTCCAAGTTGCCCAATACGCCGATTTCGCCTTCAACCGACACACCGCATGCATGGGAGAAGTTCACCACGGTGCGGGTAACGTCCACGTTGTATTCGTAAGAAGACGGGGTTTTGCCGTCGGCCAGGAGCGAACCGTCCATCATCACGGAGGAGAAGCCCAGCTGGATAGAGCGCTGACACACATCGGGCGAGGCGCCGTGGTCTTGGTGCATCACCACGGGAATATGCGGAAACTCTTCCACTGCCGCCAAAATCAGGTGGCGCAAGAAGGGGGCGCCGGCATATTTGCGCGCGCCGGCGGAAGCCTGCACGATAACGGGCGCGTTCACTTGGTCGGCCGCTTCCATAATGGCGCGCATCTGCTCCAAGTTGTTCACATTAAAAGCGGGCAGGCCGTAGCCGTGTTCGGCGGCATGGTCTAAAAGCTGGCGCATGGATACCAGAGCCATAGCAATCTCCTGAATGATAATTGGTTGTGAAAATCAGTGGGATTATAGCAGCAAACCGCCCCGATGGCGGGAGTGTGAGCTGCACCAATTCAAATTGGGCATGGCAGCAGGTCGCAGCGGCAAGTATGGCACGGCGGCAAAGCAGTAGAATACTCATTTGCAGCAGCTATATAATTCGGTTTTTTATTTTTCAGGTAGCCTCATGCCGCCCTCCCAGCCCGTTTGGCTGTTCGACCTAGACGACACCCTGCACTGCGCCGATGCGGGCATTTTCCGCCTCATCAACCGCCGCATGACCGAATTCATGGCACGCGAACTGAGCCTGAGCCTGCCCGAAGCTTCCGATTTGCGCGAGCACTATTGGCAACTCTACGGCGCCACACTCGGTGGTTTGCAGCAGCACCATCCGCAGGTTTGCCCCGCCGAATTCCTGCGCCAAAGTCATCATCTGCCCGAACTCATCACCGCCTTGCAGCCGATGCCGCACACCGATACCGCGCTCGCCGCCCTACCCGGTCGCAAAGCCGTGTTTTCCAACGGCCCTGCGTTTTATGTGCGCGCCCTGATCGAAGCCATGCGGCTGGGCAGCCATTTTGAAGCCCTGTTCGGCGTGGACGACCTTGCCCTGCACTACAAGCCGCAGCCGCAAGCCTTCCATCTGGTGTGCGCCGCGCTGGCCGTGCCGCCGCAGCAATGCGTGCTGGTGGACGACAGCCCCGCCAATCTGCAAGCGGCCAAAGCTTTGGGCATGCGCACGGTGTGGTTCGGCAGCCGTGCCCAGCCACAGCCCTGTGCCGACCATATCGCCCGCGATATGTTCGAGCTGCAGGCTATGACTGGAAAAATCATGTAAAATCTGTATCTTGCATTCCAATACTGGATTTCAGGTAGCCTCTTGGCCATAATCGAATAACAAGAAAGAACACCCCATGCAACACACCGATTCCGCCAACACCCAACACGAATATTTCGCCAACCGCCCCGGCTTCCCCGCCAAAACCATCGTGGCCACGCTCTTTATCGGCGCCTTCTTCGGCTACCTGAACGACACCCTGCTCAACGTGGCGCTCACGCCCATCATGCGCGATTTCCACATCGATAAAACCACCGCCCAATGGCTCACCACCGGTTTTCTCCTGGTGATGGGCGTATTCACGCCGATTACCGCCGGCGTCATCCAATGGTTTGAAACCCGCAGAATGGTACTCATCACCCAAGCCACCTTCCTCGCCGGCTCGCTGATTTGCGCCCTCGCGCCCAATTTCGGCGTGCTGCTGGCCGGGCGCATGGTGCAGGCCATCTCCGCCGCCTTCTTCGTGCCACTGCTGTTTAACGGCATCCTCAACATCTTCCCGCCCAACCGGCACGGCACGGCCATGGGCGTAATCACCATGATGTTCACCGCCGCCCCCGCGCTCGGCCCCACTCTCTCCGGCATCATCATCAACCACACCCACTGGCGTGTGATCAAGCCGCACAGCAAAAGCAGCGATTAGAATTTATGCCCAACCAAGCAAAAGGCTACCTGAAAACTCACAAAACTCGTTTCAGGTAGCCTCTTGCTTATTACATCATCACTCCGATGCACATCCTTCGCCACGGCACGGCGGGCACGACGGCCGCTCGTGGTAGCTGGCAGCCAAAGCCAGGAGAGCGGTTTCCACAGCCGCCGCATCTGCCTGCGCGGGGATTTGCGCCACAAAATAATTCACCGAACGGCTGCCCGGCAGATAAGCCACCAGCTCCTGCCCGCCGTTGCTGTAAACGGTAAACCGCCACAACTCGCCGCTCACCCCGTCGCGGGCACGGATACGGCGCAGCATGGCCGGCTGTATGCGCTCATTCGATTGGGCATATTGTGCCACCACATCATTCACCTGCCCGCGCACGGCCGCAGTAAAACTCTCGCTCGGCTTGCGGCCGATGCTGCCCGCGTAAATCATCACTCGCGCCGCACGCAGCCTGCCGTCTTGCGGCAGAAATACCATCGGCACGCCCTTATCGGCCAGCAGCCGGTTATCCTGCGTCCAGCCTGCTGGCACGTGGAAACCATAACAATGGTTTGCCCCATAGGCATAGCCCGTGTCCCATGCCGGAGCAGCATATGCCCCGCTCATCGCCGCACAAGCGGCCAACACCAAACCCAAACATTTCATGATTTTCTCTTTTTTTCCAATTAATTAACCGGCAAACTGCCACCCTGATACTGTATACCATTCCACCACCTACGTATCCAGCAAACTAAATAATTTTTCAGGTAGCCTGTTTCACACTTGTTTCTCTTTTAAAGAACACATCCCGACACGCCGCATACAACACCAGCATCAGCATTAAGCCAACCATATTGTTCACCAGCGACGCCACCCGAATCATCCACACGGGCGGTACCGCATCAATCGTCCCTAGCATTGTCAATTTGGGCTGAGCTAACACCACAGCCACACCCACTACCAGCCGCACAGCCAAGCCCAATAATGTTGCCAACGCCACAGCCAGCACCACACCGCCCACATTGCGCCCCATCCCGCGCCAACCTGCTGCCCAAGCCCGCACCGCGCCCATCCTGCGGCACACGACCAACATCGGCGCTACGCCGTTCGGCAGCAGATAGGCCAACATAAAAAATAGCCATTTCCAAGAATTTATCAAAGACACAAGCCCCAACAGCATCGATGATGGCGACTGAAACGCCATCTGCATAGCATAGTCCTCCAGTCTTGCCCCCACCCGAAGCAGCAGTTGTTCAAACACCACATTCAACAAACCCAGCAGCACCAATGCTCCTGCACACCGCACCAACACCACCAAACTGGCACGCCAATCAATACGAGCTTGCTGCTCCACCCGTTCTGCCGCATAAACCACCCCCGCCGTGGCAAACACGGCGGCAAAATCTCGCACGGCAGGGAAAAAAGGAATAACTGAAGGCATAAATGCCTGCATCGCTGCCGCCAAAATATACGACAGTATCGTCCAAACCAACACCAGCCCAAACCACCAACCAGCCCGCTGCCGAAACAAAGCCCAAGCCGCCCCAAACCAAGCAAATGCCCGCCTCGACGGTAACGAGTTGGCCACAGCCAAATATTGTCCGCCCACCGGGTGTGCAGCTTCTTCCGCCATACTCAACGGCGGCGCATAGCGGTTGTCTTGCCGTTCATGCATATTCTTTTCCCTTTGTCTTGATACAAATTTAAAATCGCACGAATTGTAGTATAGAAAGCCACCTAACAACGTAAGATTCAACCTAATGAAAATCCATCTTTCCTTTTTCAGGTAGCCCTACAGCCAGCCCCGGCTGTTCGCGTTATAATTGGCACCCAAAGCAACACCTGTCTCACAACAGAAAAAGGATAAAGCCATGCGCCCCGTCGTTCTACTGCTCGCCCTCATCGCCCTTTCCGCCTGCACTTGGGAAACCTACCAAGACCAACAAGGCAAAACCGGCCTGCGCCAGCGTTACGCCCCGGGCACGCCCGTGGTATACCAAGACGGCACTTTCGCCCGCGACCAACGCTACAACGAATACCGCCCCGTGCCCGTGCCTGTTACCCGCGAACAACACCAACACAGCGTGCCGCGCACCACCTGGAGCGGCGACAGCGTGCCCGAAGCGCCAAGCAGCCATTAATATCGGCAGTTTGAATCCTCTTTTTTCAGGTAGCCCCAAGCAGGCTACCTGAAAACCATCATTTCAACGAAATCGTTTCCAGAAAGCTCCCTCATGCACCAGCCCCTCCATATCGTTATCCTCGCCGCCGGCAAAGGCACGCGCATGTATTCCGCCCTTCCCAAAGTGCTGCACCGCATCGGCGGCCAAACCATGCTCGAGCGCGTTATCGATACCGCACAAAGCCTCAGCCCGCAAAGCATCAACGTGGTGATCGGCCACGGCAAAGAGCAGGTGCGCGAACAAGTGCAGCGCGAAGGCATCCGCTGGGTGGAGCAAACCGAACAGCTCGGCACCGGCCACGCCGTACAAACCGCCCTGCCGCACCTTGGCAACACCGGCCGCACCCTCGTGCTCTACGGCGACGTGCCGCTGATTAACCGCGCCACGCTAGAAGAGCTGCTGCAAGCCGCCGGCAACGAAATCGGCCTACTCACCGACATCCCGCCCAACCCCTTCGGGTTGGGTCGCATCATCCGCGAGGCCAACGGCCAAGTGGCCGCCATTGTGGAAGAAAAAGACGCTACGCCCGAGCAAAAAGCCATCCGCGAAACCAACACCGGCATTTTCGTTCTGCCCAACGCACACCTTGCCAGCTGGCTAGGCAGCCTCTCCAGCAACAATGCCCAAGGCGAATACTACCTCACCGACGTCATCGCCCTTGCCCGCGCCGACGGCGTAGCCGTGCATCCCGTTCAGGTAGCCTCCTCCTTCCTTGCTGCCGGCGTAAACAATAAAATCCAACTCGCCGAACTCGAGCGCATCTTCCAACGCGAACAGGCGCAAAGCCTGCTCCAAGCCGGCCTCACCCTGCGCGATCCAGCCCGCTTCGACCTGCGCGGCAGCCTTCAGCACGGCCAAGATGTGGTGATTGATGTGAACGTGGTGCTAGAAGGCGACAACCAATTCGGCAACAACGTATCCATCGGCGCCAACTGCGTGATTAAAAACGCGGCAATCGGCGACAACACGGTTATCGAGCCCTTCTCGCACCTCGAAAACTGCCGCATCGGCAACAGCGCCCGCATCGGCCCCTTCGCCCGCCTGCGCCCCAATGCCGACTTGGCCGACGAAGTGCACATCGGCAACTTCGTGGAAGTGAAAAACAGCACCATCGGCCGCGGCAGCAAAGCCAACCACCTCACCTACCTCGGCGACGCGCAAATCGGCAGCCGCAGCAACATCGGCGCCGGCACCATCACTTGCAACTACGACGGCGTGCACAAACACCAAACCGTTATCGGCGACGAAGTGCGCATTGGCTCCGGCAATATGCTGGTTGCCCCGCTCACTATCGGCCACCGCGCCACCACCGGCGCCGGCAGCACGCTCACCCGCAACTGCCCCGAAGGCGAACTCACCCTCACCCGCGCCCGCCAAACCACTATCCCGGGCTGGATACGGCCTGAGAAGGAGAAAAAATAAGCCGGAGCTTAAAATTTCTGCGGCATGAGGCTACCTGAAAAATATGGTCAATATAACTAAACCATTTTGAGTTTTCAGGTAGCCTTTCCGTTTATCAATCAGGCTACCTGAAATCTGTTTGGTAATGGTTAAACAAAAACTGGGACTGCTTTCACTTATCTTGCTGTCCTGCTATTAGCTATTTCATACCCCGCAAAAAACCAGCCCCGCCATCCGAAACGGCGGGGCTGTGCTGTGATTCCGGTTTACATATGCTGCGTGAAGGTACGGGTAATCACATCGCGCTGCTGCTCGGGCGTGAGGGAGTTGAAGCGCACGGCATAGCCGGATACGCGGATGGTGAGCTGCGGATATTTATCGGGATTAGCAGCTGCGTCTTCCAGCATTTCGCGGCTCATCACATTCACGTTCAGGTGCTGACCACCTTCCACTTTCGGACGCACGTAGCTGTCTACAGCCACTTCTTGGTAGCTCACATCGCCCAAATCGCTCAGGGCAACGATTTGGTCGGCAGCGAAATGCTCGTCCTTGCTGCACAGGCAACGTGCCTGCTGGGTTTCGTCGTCCAACAGCCAGAAAGAGTGCACCAAGGCGGGGTGTTGGGCCGATTGGGTAATTTGAATACCTTTAATCATAATGATTCATCTCCAAGAGTTGTGTTGTAAGGCTATGGTTTTAAAATAATTCCGCATTGCCGGGCAATACGGCGCGAAAACGGTTAAACGCAGCAGCGGCCGAAGCGCAGTTTTTGGTTGAGCAGGGCGTGGTAGCACAGCTGTTTCACCACCAGCACGGAGGTGTTGTCTTCCAAGGCCACCAGGGCATGGGTTTCCTGCGGTTCAAGCCGCGCCAGGGTCATCGGCTGCAAATCAATCTGCCCTTGCTCGGTTTTCAGGCACACCGAGCCGGAGAGCACGGTAATGGTAATGATGGCCTCGGCTGAATAAGGTGGAACTTCGTTGCCTTTTTGCAGATTGAGCTGCACGATTTGCTGATCGGCATCCTCTGCAATCACGCCGCCTACGGGTTGGTGTGGGTCTAGTTGATAGCCTCGCATGGTATTTCTCCTAAAAATTCGGATGCTGCCAACGCTAGGATGAAGCTTCAACAGACCGTTGGAATACGGCAACCGTTCAGTTTTAAATCAATCTCAGCAGAAAATGCATCAGCAGCCAAGCTGAAGCGGCTCAGGGAAAATTAATGATGCAAACAGTATTCCCAAGCTGCTGCTCTATTCTGCTATTGACCGCTATTTTACAGATTTTACTGATCTTTCTCAATTTTTAGTTGACCTCAAATTAGCATAGCTGGCTGCATTTGATTAAAAAAACCACACAAAATAAAAGGCTACCTAAAAATCAGGCTATTTTGTTTTCAGGTAGCCTATAAACTTCAGCATGTAAAATTAGCTCCACACACTAACATGTCTCTTTTTAAACTCACGCAAAAAGGCTACCTGAAATTTTCAGGTAGCCTTTTCAATACTTGCCAAGCGTTATTTGAGCAGTCGGCGCTTGGCGTCGGCCGTTTGATTGTCCAGCCACGCGGCAACGACTTGGCCGCTATAGAATTCCTGTTTCCAAATCGGCACTTCGGCTTTCACCGTATCGATAATATAGCGGCAGCCGGCGAAGGCCATGTCGCGGTGGCCGGCGGTTACGCCCACCCACACCGCCATATCGCCCACTTCCAACCGGCCGTAGCGGTGCACGCACACAGCGGCTTCCAGGCCGAAGCGGCGTTTGGCCTCCTCAATCACGGCCTGCCCCTGCCGGCGCGCCAGCTCTTCATACACGCTGTACACCAAATAATCCACGCGTTGCCCGTCGTTTTGGCGGCGCACCCAGCCTTCAAAGCTGAGGAAGGCGCCGCATTGCTCGTTGTTTAAAAGCTGTTGGCGCAAGGCCTGGCTGTCTATCGCTTGTTCGGTTAAATCAAACATTTCAACCTCCTGCTACCGGCGGGATAAAGGCCACGATGTCGTTGGCGGCAAGCGGCTGCAGCCAGTCGGCAAACGCATGGTTTACCGCCGCCCGCACGCGTTCCTGCGGCAGGGTGAAGCGGTATTGTTGCGAGAGTTGCTCGTATAAGGCTGCTGCGGTGCAGTCCTCGGCGACGTGGATTTTTTCCTGCTCTTTACCCGCCTGTTCGCGCAGGGCGGCGAAATACAGCACGGTGATTTCAACGGTTGAACTCATGTTTGCCTCCGGATTTGTGTATTAGGCGGATGTCTTGGATTTGGATGTCGTGGCTCAGGGCTTTGGTCATGTCGTACACCGTGAGCGCAGCCACGGATACGGCGGTGAGCGCTTCCATTTCCACGCCGGTTTTATGGCTCACGGCCACTTCGGCGCGAATATTCAGACCGTGTGCGGCATCGTCATATTCCAGCTCCAGCTTGCAGCGCTCCAGCATCATCGGATGGCACAGCGGAATCAGGCTGGCGGTATTTTTCGCCGCCATGATGCCGGCCAAGCGCGCCACTTCGGTAATCGCGCCCTTAGCAGTTTGCCCGTTGGCCGCCTGGATTTGGGCATACACTTCCGGCGGGAACACCACCCGCCCGGCAGCCACGGCCACACGGCGGGTGACGGCTTTGTCGCCCACGTCCACCATGCTGCTGCGGCTGTGTTGATCTAAATGTGTCAGCAAAATTTTATCCTTGCGCTATATCTTATTTACGCATACTAATGCATACGCATCATTTATTACATATTCAAGATCTTTGTCCCTGTCACAATAAGAATATATTTTGGGAGTCATAAAATCATTGCCATAAATTGAAGCAAGATGCTCTTCCGTATTATCAGGGATATAAAATTTTTCCCCTTTAAAACAGCATTCTTTCAAGTTAAAATTAGCCATCTCAATACAATTTACAATTAACCTCCCTCCCCAGCCTTCATTACCAGTATCAAAATGGTAACTATATTTCTTATTACCTACTTTTCTAAATACAAAAAAATCGATATTTACTAGATCTTTATAAGAAATAGTATATTCAGATATAAAATTATCTAAATCTTTATCTGACCTTGATCTAATTATAAAATACTTTACTAAATTAAACCCATTATTTGCAAGGTGATTGATAAATTTATTAACATATATAGAATCTTCTATTCCAAAATCAATGTCATTATCGTGAGCAATAACATCTCCATCCCTATAGCAACCTAATAACGTACCAAACTCCAACCAAACTTTTATAGGCCCATTAAATGATTGAATCGCACTAGATAATTTCTGGAAAATAAGTTGCGAATTTTCTAAAAATATTTTTTGTTTAATTGCTTCTCTTCTCTTACCTATTTCCTTACGCTTTTCTTTCCTATTTTTAGAGCTAAATGGGTGGCATAAAGATATAAAAAACGTACTTTCAAAGAATTTTTTCATTTACTATCTCACATATTAGAAATAAATTCATAATGCATGATATTGTCCATTTCATATGCTTCAGAGATACTTAATTCTCTAACTCTTATTTCCATTGAATCAAGTAATGACATTGGAATATTATCCCAATACAGCCTACTATTTTTTAAAATATCCAAATTGTTATATTTTTCCAGCTCAGCTAATATTTTCTTGGAATCATCCTGATTCCAAAATGAAACACCAAGCAAGCTAGGTAGATGTCTTGAAGAAATAATAATATCAGTTACTATACCATTTTCATTTATAACAGGATTCCACTCAAGCTCATTAGACTCTGGCCTTATGATAGTATAATAAGTACTAAATACGGGTTTATCCAAAAATATATTTTTAAATAGGACCACATCAGAATCAATTACGTATGAATCACTAAGATACTTAGAGGCCAAGTAAAAAGAGTATATATTATTATATTCTCTATATTTATTATTCTTTATCAGCTTACACCCATACTTATAAGTTAGATATTCAAACTGACTAGAAAGGTAGCCTGTTACAATATAAATTTCATCAATACCCGACTCTTTGAGGTATAAAATAGTTCTTTCAATATTAGGAATATCTTTAACCTCAATAAGAGCTTTATGTTTACTCTTTGTAATCTCTCTAAGCCTACTCCCGAGCCCAGCTGCTAGAATAATTGCATTCACAAGGACACCTTTCTAGATGACAGAGTAATATATGTGCCAATAAATATACCTAAACAACATAAAGCAGTTATTAAATTAATATTTATATCCAAAAATAAACAACTCATAATAACTGTCCATATTGTATATGTAATATTCATAGTTATAGCTCGAATCGGCCCAATCGAACCAATTGACTTATAATAATAAAAATAAGACAAAAATCCAGAGGCAAGTATAAATAATATTATAGAAGAATTTCTAGCCGTTAACAGATGTAGCAATGAATAAATTTCTACTTTATTAAATAAAATAATAACAAAATACCCACTTATAGCTCCCAAGACTCTTATCGCATATACAAATTCTGATGAAATAAACTTCATAGCATATGACGATAAAACCACTTCAAGACTCCAACCAATAGAACAAATACATACGAATATAAAATAGAAATAATCTAAATCTTTATGCTGATAAGATGGGAGAATAAGCATTATAGATGAGATAATTAAGATAAAAAAACCAATTACCCCAAAAGAATTTAATTTATCTTTTAGAAAAATACATGCCAATACAGACGCAATTGCTGGATAGCTACTAGATAATAATGCTGTATATTCAATACCAATATATTGAATGCTCATTAAATAAGTATACATACCGAGCGCACCGCCCAGCACCCCAGAAACGAAGGGGAAAATAGTATACTTAATTTTTAACTTAGGTAGTTTTCTAGATTTAAAAAAAAATATAACTGATAAATTTAAGAAAGAGAAAACTTCAGATAACAGCAAAATATATAGCACTACTCCTATTGCATTAAAATTTGGGTAATTTATATATAAATAACTGTATAAAACCCCAGAAAGTGCCCAAAAAAACCCTGATATTCCTCCAAAAAAATATCCCATTTTATAACTTTATTTCCTCCATAATTCTTATGGAACGTTCTAGTCGATATTTGGCATAATCTCCAAAATATTCATTATGCTCTTCCTTGATTAGCGTCCACACAAACCAAAGCAGATCCTGAGAAAACTGATAACTTCTTATTTTATTTAAAATATCTTCCCTATAAGTAGGAAAAACATCCCCATAGTAATGTTCTAAAAAGTAGCAGCTTTCTTCGGCATCTAGCTCAGCTTCAAGCAAAAAAGCCGCAATATCAAATACCGGACTATTCATACCGGAATATTCCCAGTCAATTAAAAATATTTTATTCTCTTTTAATAATATATTCTCAAGAACCAAGTCGTTATGACATGGAGATACCTTATTTTCATGGGAAAAATATTTATCATTTAATTTATAGAAAAAATTTATCAACTCAGCAATTAGTGAATGATAATTTAAAAATCTACTCTTATCTTTTAGTAGGGAGACGTAATAGTTAAACTCTGACAGCACACTGAACCGATTAACAAACTTAACATCTTTATTGTGCAAATTCAAAAAAGTTTTTGATATCTCTCTAACTACCAAATCATTTAAAATATCTGCTTTTCTCAACACCCTACTTCCATGCAGATATTCTGTTAATTTAACACCTGTTTTGGAATTAAAATATAAAGTATCTACATTAACTCCAATATCAGATGCTAACTTGGAGTTATATTCCTCATAACTCCTATTTATCAGCAATGAATTGATTTTATTCGGAATTCTTAGAACATATTGGGAATTATCAACCGTCACCAAATAGTTTTGATTTGTCATTCCTCCTATAGAAGAGAAAATTATGTGATATTCGATTAAAGTACTGATTAGATCCTGAGGCGCTTTTTCAGACAGTAGTGCAATAAATTGATTAACTTTCATAATATTAATCACTCATATTTATGCAGCAGGGCTTCATTTCTGGCAAGAATATTTTGGTTTATATCCATTATTCTAATATAACCTGCTTTCCATGACCAAACAGCCGCTCCGCCTGCTCTACCGCCCGCTCAAACTCCGGCGGCGTGTTGAAATTGCACAACGGCAGCCATGCATCGGGCAGCGGCGCAACCGCAAACGGCACGGTTTGCAGCCAGGCGGTTACGCGGCGCTGCCCGCTTTCCACGTATTGACGCAGCGGGGCGGCCAGGGCGGCAGACCAATGCGCCAATAGCGGATAATCCTGCCCGCCGCCGCTCAGCGCAGCCACACCCTGCTGCCAAGCCACGCTGTTTCGCGCCTGTTGCAAACAGCCTGCCACTTGCTCAGGCAGCAGCAGGGTATCGCAGGAGAGTACATAAATGCCGGCATGGCCTTGTTCGGCCACCAGTTCGAGTGCGGGCAGAATGGCGGATAAGGCGCCCTGCCGTTCGGGCAGGGCATCGGGCAAGTATCGCGCGAGGGGGAGATGGGGGAAACGCTGTCCGGCCGAAGCAATCCACAGCGGCCGGGTTGCCGCCGCGGCCAGGCGCTCAATCAACGGCACGCCACGAAACGGCAACAGCGGCTTGGGACTGCCCATCCGCCGGCTGAATCCGCCGCATAAAATCAGCAGCGGCTCGGTAGCAATCTCCATGAGGCCGGATTTACTCACTTGCCCCAAGCGTTGAACACGCGGGTGAAGCCACAGCTGTTGATGCGCGGATCGAGCTGCGGGGCGATGACTTTTTCCCAAGCGGTACGGCAGGCGCCGGTAGAGCCGGGCAGGCAGAAAATGAGCGTGCGGTTGGCAATGCCGGCCACGGCACGCGATTGGATGGTGGACATGCCGATTTCCTGCAGAGACACGGCGCGGAACACTTCGCCGAAGCCGGGGATGGTTTTGTCGAACAGGATTTCCACCGCATCGGGGGTAATGTCGCGCTCGAACATGCCGGTGCCGCCGGTAATCAACACAATGTCGGTTTGCGGCTCGGCAATGGCGGCGGAAACGATGGCGCGGATATCGTAGCGCTCGTCGCGGCACCAATCACGCGCGTACAACACGTGGCCTGCGGCCTGCAGGGCTTCGGCCAGATAGTTGCCGCTGCCGTCTTCGGCGGGGCTGCGGGTGTCGGTTACGGTGAGCAGGTGGATGCGGAAGGGGCGGAATTCGGGTGCGGAGCGGTGCATTTAGCCTCCGGTCATGGAAAGGTTGGTGATGAGGCCGACTTTTTTATCGTGCAGATAGTGGTGTTCGGGTTTTTCGGCAATGGTTTGATGCAGATAACGGCGCAAGCCTTCGGCATCGCCTTCGCGCAGATGGGGGCGTAGGTCGTAGGCAATACCGCCGAACAGGCACAGGTGCATTTTGCCTTGGGCGGTAACGCGCAGGCGGTTGCAGCTTTTGCAGAAATCTTCGCTGTAGGGGGCGATGAAGCCGATGCTGCCGGAGAAATCGCGGTGGAAATATTCCCGTGCGGGGCCGGCGTGCGGCTGGCGCGGCAACAGCTGCCAGCCTTGCGCCTGCAGGCCGCGTTCGATTTCGGCGGCGGAGAGGTGCTGGCTGTTGAAGAAGCTGCCGTTGTCGCCGGTTTGCATCAATTCGATGAAGCGCAAGGTTACGGGGCGCTCGCGCACGAAATCGAGCGCGTCGGCCAGCGTGCGCTCGGCGTAGCGGCGCAGCAGCAGGGTGTTGACTTTGACGTTGCAGAAGCCTTCGGCCAGGATGTTGTCGAGCGCGCGCAGGATGTTGGTGCATTCGCGCTTGCCGGTGATTTCGAAGAATACGTCCGGGTCGAAGCTGTCGATACTGATGTTAATTTTGTCCAGTCCGGCAGCGCGGTAGGCTGGGAAGAGCTGCGCCAGTCGGAAAGCGTTGGTGGTAAGTGCCACGTTTTCAATCAGCGGGTTGGCTTTGCACATGGCGATGATGTCGGCCAAATCGCGGCGCAGGGTGGGCTCGCCGCCGGTGAGGCGGATTTTGCGCGTACCAGCGGCAGCGAACACGTTTACCAGAGTTTCGATTTCTGGCAGGGTAAGTTCGTCGGGCTTGCCTTTGCCTTGGTAGCCGTCGGGCAGGCAGTAGGTGCAGCGGTAGTTGCACAGGTCGGTAACCGACAGCCGCAGGTAGCTCAGGCGGCGGTTGTAGGGGTCGGTGAGTGTGTGGGGCGGGGTCATAATGGGTTTCCGTCTGGTGTGTGCCGGTTGCTCTATATTCTATTTACTTATGGGACACAGGCTACCTGAAACTTAGCTGGCGTGGCTTTTCAGGTAGCCTTTCCAGCTTTACAAAAATGCTTCGGTAAAAGGTTGCACCGTCACTTCCGCACCAGCGGGCAGCGAGCCGCTTTCGGCAGGGAGAATCAGGTAGGCATTGGCGCGGCTCACCTGATAAATACGGTGCGAATCCTGGCTGCCGCAGGGTGCGGCCAGCCAAGTGCCGTCTTCCTGACGGCTTATGATACCACGCTGAATATCGGTGCGGCTGTGGTTTTTCTTCACCGGCTCGGCCAGTTTGGCCGTAAAGCGCACGGGCTGAGGGATTTCGGCCGCGCCGCACAGCTGCCACAGGGCGGATTTGAGGAAAATATCAAAGCCTACAAAACCAGACACCGGGTTGCCCGGCAGGCCGAAACACCAAGTAGTCATGATTTGGCCGAACACGAAGGGTTTGCCCGGCTTGAGGGCAACCTTGTAGTGATGAATGCTGCCCACGCGCTCCACGGCTTCGCGCATGAAGTCATAATCGCCCACGGATACGCCGCCAGTGGTAATCAGCACATCGGCTTGGTGGATAACTTTATTCAGCATTTTCAACACGTCTTCCAACCGGTCGGCCACTTGGCCAAAGTCGATCACTTCCACCGGCAGGGGTGCGAGTCGCGCCATCAACATATAACGGTTACTGTCATAAATGCGGTCGGTACGGTTGTCGGCCGTGCCCGGTTCGAGCAGTTCGTCGCCGCTAGAAAGTACGGCCACACGCAATTTGCGGCGCACTTCGATTTGGGCATAGCCCAAGGCGGCCAGCAGCATGATATCGGCCTGGCGCAGAATCCGCCCTACCTGCAACACAGTATCGCCTGCCGCAATTTCTTCGCCACGGCGGCGGATATTGCCGCCCTCAGCCGCGTCTTTTTCCAAACGGATCACACCGTCTTGCAACTGCACGTTTTCTTGAATCACCACGCTGGAGCAAGCTGCCGGCACCACTGCACCGGTCATGATGCGCACGCAACCATCGGCAGGCAGGCTACCTGAAAACGGCTGCCCGGCCACCGATTCGCCCACTACTTTCCATTCACTACCTGCCGCCGCGGCCACGGGCAGGGCGTAGCCATCCATGGCAGAAATATCTGCGGGCGGAATATTCACCGCCGCCGCCACATCCTGCGCCAGCACACGCCCCACTGCCGACACCAGCGGTACGGTTTCGGTTTCCAACGGCTTTTGCACGGCGGCGATTTTGGCGTGAATCAGCGCTTGCAGTTCGTGAACAGGGGTAAGGGCCATGGATAGATTCCTTATTATCAAAAATATAAAGAGATGAGTGTGTGCTGCTCCTCCTGCCAGTTGGCGAACTGCAACCAATTATGGGTTACAGCAAAACAAACCAACGCAGGCAGGCAGAAACTGATGCTTTAGCTATTAAGTGGTTAAAAGGCTACCTGAAAGCCTGTTTTGCATTTTCAGGTAGCCTGCCGTTTTAGCACTTGGCTTCGGCATTCTTACGGGCGTAGTACCACCAGTTCAACCCGGCACAGATAATGTAGAACAGGATAAAGCCGATCAAGGCTCCGTTCACACTGCCCCAAAGAGAGAGCGCAGTACCGAAGCTTTTCGGAATCAGGAAACCACCATAGCCGGCAAATGCGGCGGTGAACCCGATAACAGCGGCGGCTTCGCGGTTAGCATTTTGTACGCATTGTTCTTGGGTGATTTGGCCGGCATCGGCAAATTTCTGATGGAAACCCAAGAAAATCAGCGGCACTTGTACGAAAGTGGAAGCATTGCCGATGCCGCTGAGTGCAAACAGCACCATAAAGCAGGCAAAGAAGGCAGGGAAGTTGCCCTGGCCGTTCGTCGGCAAGAACATCAATACGCCGAGCACGCCGATAATCATGCCCACGAACACCACCTGCGTGGTGCGCGCGCCGCCACCGAGTTTTTTACACACCCATCCGCCAGCAGAACGGGTGAGCGCACCTACCAAGGGGCCGAGGAAGGCGAATTTGGCGGGATTAATCTCCGGGAACAGCAGCTTGATCAAGAATGGGAAACCGGCAGAGAATCCGAGGAAGGAGCCGAACGTACCCAAATAAAGGATACACATAATCCAGTTGTGCTTGCGTGAGAAAATCACAGACTGCTCTTTGAAGCTGGATTTGGCGCTGGCCAAATCGTTCATGCCAAACCAAGCCGCCAAAGTGGCCAAGATAATGAACGGCACCCACACAAAACCGGCGTTTTGCAGCCAAATTTGCACAGTTTCGTTGTTTTTCATCATGGTTTGCGGTTCGCCGCCCAACGCGCCGAACAGGCCGGCGGTAATGGCCAACGGCACGATGAACTGCACGGCAGATACGCCGAGATTACCCAAACCGGCATTCAGGCCGAGCGCACTACCTTTTTCCGCTTTGGGGAAAAAGAAGCTGATGTTGGCCATACTGGAAGAGAAGTTGCCGCCGCCGAAACCGCACAACAGGGCAAGAATCACCATGGTGCTGTAGCTGGTAGTCGGGTCTTGCACGGCAAAGCCGATGCCGATAGCGGGCAACAGCAGGCTGGCGGTGGTAATCGCAGTCCATTTACGG
The DNA here is from genome assembly GCF_900187105.1 of Eikenella corrodens. Lineage (NCBI taxonomy): Bacteria > Pseudomonadati > Pseudomonadota > Betaproteobacteria > Neisseriales > Neisseriaceae > Eikenella > Eikenella corrodens. The sequence goes on along the minus strand of NZ_LT906482.1, from coordinate 1,487,226 downwards.
CCGCCGAAAATCGGCACCATAAAGGAATAGAACACGCGCAAGGTAGAGCCAGATAAGGCGGGCAATGCAGCCAGCCAGAACAGTTGGTCTTTACTGAAATTGAAGCCGACATTGGGCAGATTAAGGATGGTTACGCTCCATACCTGCCACATAACAAACGCCAAAAACAGCGCAGGGATGGAAATCCACAAATTGCGCCGCGCGATTTTACGGCCGGTGCTTTGCCAGAATTCGGGATCTTCCGGCCGCCAGTCTTGAATTAAGTGAGACATATCATTTTCCTAAATGTGGTAAGTGTTCAGCTTTTGCGAGCACGTTTTTAACGTGGAGGCTACCTGAAAAACCGCTGCGCAGTTTTCAGGTAGCCTTGAAGCGGATTACTGTTCGCGTTTGGCTTTGAAAGAGAAGTGCATCCAAATCAACGATACACACACTGTGCCGTAGAGCAGCATGAAGGTGGTGGATCGAATACCGGTGAGGTCGAGCAACATACCGAACATAATCGGCAGGAGGAAGCCGCCCAAACCACCAGCCAGGCCAACGATGCCGGATACCGTACCGATGTCGTTCGGGTAGTCGTCGGCCACAAATTTGAACACAGAGGCTTTACCCACCGCCATGGCGATACCGGCGGCAAACATCAAAACAGTAAACAACACCACATTCAGGCCGATGTGCAGGCTTTGCGGACCGTGCGTGGTGGCAATCACGAGGTCGGTTTGCGGGTAGGACAAGATAAAGAAGCATACCCACAATACCCACATCACACCCCAGGTAACCTTATAGGCACCGTATTTATCTGATAACCAGCCACCTACTGCGCGCAACACGCCGCCAGGCAGAGAGAAGCAGGCAGCCAACATACCGGCGGTAGCGATACTCAGGCCATATTCATTAATGTAGTATTTAGTCATCCACAGAGCCAATGCCACATAGCCGCCGAACACCACGGAATAATACTGGCTGTAACGCAGCACGCCGGGGTCTTTCAGCATGGCCAGCTGGTCGGCAAGCGAGGCTTTGGGCGCGGTGTTGGGGTTATGCGGGGTGGGGTAGGTGGTGAACCAGAACAATACGGCGGTAGCGGCCATGATGACGGCGTACACTTTTGGCACGATGACCCAGGCAGCCGCACCGGCACCGGCCGCAGCCGAATATTTAATCAGCGCAGGGGCAACGAATTTGTTGATGGCGCTACCGGCATTGCCCGCGCCGAAAATGCCCATGGCCAAGCCCTGCTGGTGTTTCGGAAACCAGCGTGCCACATAGGGGGTACCCACGGAGAAGGAGCCGCCGGCCAAGCCCATCATCAGGCCGATGGCGATGAAGTGCCAGTAGTGGGTGGCGTAGCTCATCAGAAAGATGGCGGGCACGGAAAGCAGCATCAATACAAACATTACAATACGGCCGCCGAATTTGTCGGTCCAGATGCCCAGCGGTACGCGGATGAGCGAGCCGGAGAGTACCGGCACGGCCATCAGGATGCCGGTTTGTGTTTCGTTCAGGCCGAGCTGCTCCTGCACTTTCACGCCAACAATCGCCAGCATCATCCAAATCATGAAGCAGACTGTGAAGGCAAACGTGCTGAAAATAAGCACGGAGTAGCGTTTGTAATTTTCTGATTTCATTTTTTGTTTTCTCTATACTAAGGGGAAATTTCGCGGTTTGCACGCCCTGATAAGGAAGAGGCTACCTGAAAACCGCCGGTTGAAGCATGCGAAGCCAAACCATTTATTTTTCAAAATAAAAAATCACGTTGGGAAAATAAGGGTTTCAGCTGTTGCGAATTGTAAAACAACGGTTTGGATTAAATAAGCCCTGTTGTATCTAGGTCTTCTAATCCGAAAGTATTAGAGCAGTAACCATTTTCACTAAGCCGATAGTTAAGCTTCATGGATTAAACGCGTATAATGAACGATTACACTTTTTGATTTCCCCGCCCATCTCCATGAATTTCTTCAAAAGCCTGTCTGTTCGGCTCAAGCTGCTGACCCTGCTGTGGCTGGTGATTGCCGTGGCCTCCATCAGCTATACCCTGCTGCTTTCCTGGCGGCTGGAGGGCAGCGCCGCCGCCATCAACGACATCGGCAGCTTGCGCTTGAGGAGTTTCCGCATCGCCCTTTTGATTCGCGAAAATGCCGGAGCGGAAGAAATCGAACAGCGGCTGCAGCAATACGACAGCATCCTCGACAACGTGCGCCACGGCGACCGCTCCCGCCCGCTTTTTTTGCCGCCCGATAAAGTGGTGTGGCAGCGTTTCAACGAATTAGACCAACAATGGCGGCAAAATATCCGCCCGGCTTTTCAGGTAGCCTACCAACAAAATCGTCCGGTTACCGATAAACAACTGCAACCCTTCCTCAGCCGTTTGGATAATTTGGTTTCTGCCGTTGAGCAAACCAACACGCGCTATATTTCTTGGCTGCGCTTGTTTCAAAGCTGCCTTTTGGTGTTGGTGGTGATGAGTTCTGCCTTTATGGTGTTTTTGCTGTATTGGTGGATTATTAAACCTTTACAGCATCTGCAACAAGGCGTGGCTGCTATTCACGATGGGCAGTTCGGCATTCAAATCCCCATTGATCACTCCGCCGAGTTCGCCCGTGTAGACAACGGTTTCAACCAGATGAGCAGCAGCCTGCACCAACTCTATTCCCACCTAGAAGAAGAAGTACTGGAAAAAACACGCGACCTGGCCAGCAAACACCACACCCTAGAAACCCTGTATTTCTTTTCGCGCTTTCTCAGTCAAACCCAAACCACCACTGAGGCTGCCGAAGTATTCCTGCAGAAAATGCTGGAAATGGTGGCCGCTGATGCCGGCAGCATCCGCTTAATCGATTTCAAACGGCAGCGCATGGATTTGGTGAGCCAAATCAACCTGCCAGACAGCCTGCAAACTGCCGAAGCCTGCCAGCGCTTCGACGACTGCTTGTGCGGCCACGCCGTGGTACACGACGACTGGCAACCCATCCAATTCGTGCGTGAACCCGACAGCCACGCCTTCGACACCGACAACAGCGAATGCAGCCGCATGGGCTTCCAGCAGCTGCGCATTTTCAAAATCCAATATAAAGCGCAAGATTTCGGCATGGTTACGCTCTATTTCAAACAGAAAGAGCCCGTGGCCATGGCCGATACCGAACTGTGGGAAGCCCTGTGCAGCCAGTTCGGCGTGGTGGTGAGCAACCTGCGCCTGATTGATGAGAGCCGCCAGCTGGCTGTATTGCAGGAGCGCAACCTCATCGCCCAAGGCCTGCACGACAGCATCGCCCAAGCCCTCACCTTCCTCAACCTGCAAGTGCAGATGTTGGAAAGTGCCCTGCAAAACCATGAACAAGAGCAAATCAACGAAAACCTGCACTATATTAAAGACGGCATCCAAGAGTGTTATGACGACGTGCGCGAACTGCTCATCAACTTCCGCACCAAAATCAACAACAAAGACTTCACCGAAGTGGTGCAGACCCTAACCGACCGCTTCCAGCGCCAAACCCAAATCGGCGTACACCTGCATTGGCACGGCAACGGCCCCCAACTCAACAGCGAGCAGCAGCTGCAAGTCGTGTTTATATTGCAGGAAAGCCTCTCCAATATCCGCAAACACTCCCAAGCCACCCAAGTGGATATCCGCTTCAACAACCGGCAGGATTTTGTGATGGAAATTGAAGATAACGGGCGCGGCTTCAATATCGAACGGCTCAAAGAACAGCATTCCGGCAACCATGTTGGGCTGAACATCATGCACGAACGCGCCCAACGCATCCGCGCCCAGCTTTCCCTACACTCAAAACCTGGCAGCACCCGGGTAACCCTGAATCTGCCTTACGAAGAAAGAAGACAGGTATGACTGAAAAAATCCGCATCGTACTCATCGACGACCACACATTATTCCGCAGCGGCATCAAAGCCCTGCTTGCCCGACAGGAAAACTACGAAGTAGTAGGTGAAGCCGCCGACGGCCTCAGCGGCGTGAAGCTGGTGAGCCAGCTTGCGCCCGACGTAGTGCTGCTCGACCTTGACATGCCCGTGATGAACGGGCGCGAAGCGCTGGCCCAAATCCTCAGCAGCCGCCCCGAGCAGAAAGTGGTGATGCTCACCGTATCGGAAGATGGCGAAAACTTAGTGGAATGTATGCGTCTGGGCGCGTGCGGCTTCCTCTTGAAAAACATCAATGCCAACTTCCTTATCGATGCCATCGGCAAAGCCGCCAACGGCGACAACGTCTTCTCCCCCGAAATGATGGCCTGCATGGTGCAATCCCTCATCCGCCCTGCCCAACCTGCCACCGAAAGCGCCCTCGACACCCTCACTTCGCGCGAACTCGAAGTGCTGCGCTACCTCGCCGTGGGATACAGCAACAAAATCATCGCCAAGCGCATGGATTTGGCCGAGTCCACCGTGAAAGTGCACGTGCAAAACATCCTGCGCAAGCTCGAACTCGGCAGCCGCGTGCAAGCCGCGGTGTATGCCGTGCAGCACAATCTGCCCTTGCCCGAAGAAGAGGAACCCGCTGATTGAGGCTACCTGAAAACATCATCCCCGTGATCCAAATCTCTTCCCCCAATTTTCAGGTAGCCTGACCCTGCCCTACTCCGGCAAAAGGCTACCTGAAAGTCATCTTCCTCAATCTAGCCCATCACCCTCTCCCTCCAACCGGATATTTTTTCCGGTCTGCCCTTGAATTCGACGCCTCCAACTCCATTTCTTTCGCCGCATAAGCAGCGTGCCGCGCCCTGCCCGGCACATTTCTGTTTACCCTCAATTGGGTAGCAACAAATCATCAAGTTCAATTTTGGAGAGAAGATTTATGAAAATTCGTCCGTTGCACGACCGTGTAGTTATCAAACGCCTGGAAGCCGAAGAAAAAACCGCTTCCGGTATTGTTTTGCCCGGCTCTGCTGCTGAAAAGCCCGATATGGGCGAAGTGGTAGCCGTGGGCGCTGGCAAGCTCACCAAAGGTGGCGAGCGCCGTAAGCTGGATGTGAAGGTGGGCGACCGCGTGATTTTCGGCAAATACAGCGGTCAAACCGTAAAAGCCGACGGCGAAGAACTGCTGGTGATGCGCGAAGAAGACATCTTCGGCATCGTGGAATAAACCGCGCTGATTCAAGAACAGAAATTACTGATTTTTTAATTACTGATTTTTTATTTTAGGAGTCATACACATGGCAGCAAAAGATGTACAGTTTGGCAATGAAGTCCGCCAGAAGATGGTAAACGGCGTAAACGTTTTGTCCAACGCCGTGAAAGTAACCCTCGGCCCGAAAGGCCGCAATGTGGTGCTCGACCGTTCTTTCGGCGGCCCGCACATCACCAAAGACGGCGTGACCGTGGCCAAAGAAATCGAACTGAAAGACAAGTTTGAAAACATGGGCGCGCAGATGGTGAAAGAAGTTGCCTCCAAAACCAACGACGTAGCCGGCGACGGTACCACCACCGCTACTGTGTTGGCACAAGCCATCGTGGCCGAAGGCATGAAATACGTTACCGCAGGCATGAACCCGACCGACCTGAAACGCGGTATCGACAAAGCCGTTTCCGCTCTGGTAAAAGAGTTGCAGAATATTGCCAAGCCCGTGCCGGAGAAATCTAAGGAAATCGCCCAAGTGGCCTCTATTTCTGCTAACTCCGACGAATCCATCGGCAACATCATCGCTCAAGCTATGAACGAAGTGGGCAAAGAAGGCGTGATCACCGTAGAAGACGGCAAATCGCTGGAAAACGAAGTGGAAGTCGTGAAAGGTATGCAGTTCGACCGCGGCTACCTCTCCCCCTATTTCGTCAACAACCCAGAAAAACAACTGGCCGAACTAGACAGCCCGTTTGTTCTGCTGTTTGACAAAAAAATCAGCAATATCCGCGATCTGCTGCCCGTGTTGGAGCAAGTAGCCAAAACCAGCCGCCCGCTGTTGATTATTGCTGAAGACGTGGAAGGCGAAGCCTTGGCCACGCTGGTAGTGAACAATATTCGCGGCATCCTGAAAACTGTGGCCGTGAAAGCTCCTGGCTTCGGCGACCGCCGCAAAGCCATGTTGCAAGACATCGCCATCCTCACCGGCGGCACTGTAATCGCCGAAGAAGTGGGCTTGTCTTTGGAAAAAGCCACACTGGAAGATTTGGGCCAGGCCAAACGCATCGAAGTGGGCAAAGAAAACACCACCATCATCGATGGTTTGGGCGACAAATCCGCCGTAGAAGCCCGCGTGGCCGAAATCCGCACCCAGATTGAAACTGCCACCAGCGAGTACGATAAGGAAAAACTGCAAGAGCGCGTGGCCAAACTGGCCGGCGGTGTGGCTGTAATCAAAGTGGGCGCAGCCACCGAAGTGGAAATGAAAGAGAAGAAAGACCGTGTGGATGACGCGCTGCACGCCACCCGTGCCGCTGTAGAAGAAGGCGTGGTAGCCGGCGGCGGCGTAGCCCTACTGCGTGCCCGCTCTGCCCTGAGCAAAGTAGAAACTGCCAATGCCGACCAAGAAGCCGGCGTGCAAATCGTATTGCGTGCGGTGGAGTCTCCGCTGCGCCAAATCGTGGCCAACGCCGGCGGCGAGCCAAGCGTGGTGGTGAACAAAGTGCTGGAAGGCAACGGCAACTTCGGCTACAACGCCGGCAACGACAGCTACGGCGACATGCTGGAAATGGGCGTAATCGATCCGGCCAAAGTTACCCGCTTCGCGCTGCAAAACGCCGCTTCCATCGCCGGCCTGATGCTGACTACCGAATGCATGGTAGCCGACATTCCGGAAGACAAACCCGCCGTTCCCGACATGGGCGGAATGGGAGGCATGGGCGGAATGGGCATGATGTAATCATCCCAACACCATGCAAAAGCACCCTCACTAGAGGGTGCTTTTTCTTGCCTGCCGTTTACCGTTTAAAGGCTACCTGAAATTTTAGTTTTGTAGAAACTTTACAGCGTTTTCAGGTAGCCCCTTTCCGTCACCACTCACATCTCAACCATAAAAATTCACATATATAACAACAAATAACAATCAAAAATAGCAATTCATCACGCCAAATCTAATCCAGTATCAAACTTTGGCACGCTTTATGCTTATCCACTATCGAGTTCCTTTTTCTACCTATCTAAACTATCCCAACAATTATTAGGACACTAAATACAATGGCTACAGCAGTGAGAAAATTATCCCGTAACAACGAATCCCGCAGCAAACGCAGCGGCAGTAGCGGCGGCGGCGCATCGCGCGCAATCGGCCTGCTGCTGGCTCTGATTCTGGTGGGCGGTGGTGTTTATGCCTATATGAACCCGGAAATCATCGAGCAAGCCAAAGCCATGGTCGGCTTGGCCGAACCGGCTGATGAAGGCAACATGGGTGGTAGTGGTGCGGCCGCCCAACAGGCTCCCGCCGCCCCCACCATCACCGATCCGAAAGCCGTTGAGGCACTGAACATGGCGAAGGTATGGGTGGAAACCCGCTTGGCCAAAGGCACTCGCCTGAATGAAATCAACGAAGCAATCGACGTGCCCGCCAGCCAGAAGGAATTCTGGCAGAGCATTACCCTCAGCCAAGGAGCGATTACCGCTATTCCGGCCGGCAGCACTGCCGAGCGTGCGGTTCTGCTGCTGCCGATGCAATCGCAAGGCCAGCTGATTTGGGCTTGTGCCGGTGATATCCCACAGGCTATCGAAAGCATCTGCGCCCAGTAAAAGTTACTCTCTAGCTGTTCTTTTAGGCTGCTTGATTTTTCAGGTAGCCTGCTTTTTTCCTACATGCTTTGTATGGCTAAAGCTTAGTAGATTAAACTTAAATCAGAACCAAGCAACGAGCCGAAAAAAGCATGCGGCATGCAGCAAACACCACACTGGTTTAAATCGAATCCACTACCCTTCTCCATACCAAGCAAAAGGCTACCTGAAACATTTTCAGGTAGCCTTTTGCATATCAGTTGCTTCAAATCTGCCCAACTTCACTCACGCAGCTCTTTGGGCAGCACAAACACAATACTCTCCTCTTCCCCCTCTCCTTCCCGCACCGTCTCGAAGCCCCAGCCGTGCACGGTGTCCACCACCTCTTGCACCAGCACCTCCGGCGCGGAGGCTCCGGCCGTAATCCCTACTCGTTCTTTGCCGGCAAACCATTCCTTTTTCAGGTAGCCTGCATTGTCCACCATATAAGCATCCACGCCATGTTGTGCGGCCACTTCGCGCAAACGGTTGCTATTAGAAGAATTGGGCGAGCCCACCACCACCACCACATCACTGGCTGCCGCCAGCTGCTTCACCGCCTCTTGGCGGTTGGTGGTGGCATAGCAAATATCTTCCTTGTGCGGGCTGCGGATATTGGGGAAACGCGCCCGCAGCGCATCGATGATTCCTTTGGTTTCATCAATCGACAGCGTGGTTTGGCTCACGTGCGCCAACTTATCTGGATTGCGTACTTCCAAATCAGCCACATCCGCCACTGTTTCCACCAACAGCATGCTGCCTGGCGGCAGCTGCCCCATAGTACCCTCCACTTCCGGGTGACCGGCATGGCCGATCATGATGATTTGGTAGCCGTGCTCATCCAAACGCGCCACTTCGCGGTGCACCTTGGTAACCAGCGGGCAAGTGGCATCAAACACGCGAAAACCGCGCTCCGCCGCTTCCTCCTGCACCGCCTTGGATACGCCGTGCGCCGAATAAATCAGCGTGGCGCCGGGCGGCACATCTGCCAATTCTTCGATAAAAACAGCTCCTTTGGCGCGCAAATTGTCCACCACGAATTTATTGTGCACCACTTCGTGCCGCACATAAATCGGCGCGCCAAACAGCTCCAATGCCCGTTCCACAATATTGATGGCACGGTCCACCCCCGCGCAAAAGCCGCGCGGATTGGCCAGCATAATGGTTTTCGCCATGTTTTTTCCTCTGAGTGTGGTTGGTCTAGCTATCACTGAAGCTGACACTTTCAGGTAGCCTGATTACGCTTGCCCTGACGGAAACCGTCAATTACGAACAATGCTGCGCCAACGCAGATAAAACTGTCGGCCACATTAAACGCCGGATAGTAGTGATTATTCCAATAAAACAACAAGAAATCGATTACATGGCCGTAGTTGATGCGATCGATAACATTACCGATGGCACCACCGATAATCATCGCTGCCGCCACATCGCCCAAGCGGCCAAACTTCCCCGAACGGATGCCCAATGCCAAATACAGCGTCACCACCGCCGCCAAGCCGGCAAACAGGTATTTCTGCCAGCCAGAAGCACCGGCCAAGAAACTAAACGCCGCACCCGGGTTGTACACATGCGTCAAATCGAAAAAACCCTCGATCACTGGTTCGCGCCAGTTATACACAATATGATCCAACACCCACAGCTTGCTCCACTGATCCAACACCACTACCAAAGCAGCCAGCAAAGCATACGGCCACAGCCGGAACCACGAAACTTCTTTCATATTCATCATTACCCAACAGATAAAAAAAGTGGCCGCATTTTACTATAAAGCGCCAGTAGGCAGCGAAACTTATGGGCCAAGCCCGGCCGTGCAAACCAATGCACCACCATCAGGCTACCTGAAACCACTATTGCAACATAATTGCCCAACCTTCTCTTTTATTAAATAAAAAACCTATTGCCAGGCTAATTGGTTTCCATTACCATACAACAATAATACTGATTATCAATAGAACAACTATTTTCAAGGGGGCACACCCATGTTTGTTTGCGTTTGTAATGCCATTTCCGACCGCCAAATCAAAGAAACGGTTGCCGCCGGAGCCACCAGCCTTACCGACCTGCAAAACGCCTTGGGCGTGGCCACCTGCTGCGGATGTTGCGCCGACTTGGCCGTTTCCTACCTAGGCAACCACAGCGAAAACCATCAGGCAGCTGTCGGCAAAAACAACCTGCAATAGCCGCGTTGTCGTCGCCACCCACCTAACCCTACGCACATTGACACTGCTGCCGCATTACGGCAGCATTTTGCTTTTCAGGTAACCTCAACAAATACACATCATGGACTTATTCAACACCCGCTCCGTTACCTTCGAGCAACCCACCGCCATGTTGCGCGCCTGCCATGGCAAAGTAAAACGCTTCTGCAGCCAGCTGCACGCCCTGCCCGACTATCTGCAACAGCACGGCTACAACACCGTAGCTGAGCAAGCCGTTACCCAAATCCGTCACTATTTCAACGTAGCCGCCCCACTACACCACCAAGACGAAGAAGAAGATTTCTTTCCCCTGCTGCTGCAATACGCCCCCGAAGCCAAGGCGCTGATCCAAGAGTTGGAAAGCGAACACCAATCCCTGCACAGCAGCTGGGATTTACTCAACCAACACCTGGCCTCCCTCGCCGACGGCACACCGCTTAATCTCGAGCTCATCTCCCGCTTCACTGCCGGCTACGACTTCCACATTCCGCGCGAAGAGCAGCTGTTCGACCTAGGCGACCAAAAAATTCCCGAAGCCGAACTACGCATCATCGGCAAACGCATGGCCGCCAGGCGGCAAGGGTAAAGGCTGAATACTATTCGACAATAAAATTAAAAGGCTACCTGAAAATCGGCTTCGCAGACATGCGCAAAGCCTACTTTCAGGTAGCCTTTCTGGTATTCAAAGCGGCTTCTGCATACCTCTTTGGTTTGCATCGCTCACTCTTTACAGAAAGCTTTATCGCTATACTGTGACAGTACAAGCAAAAGGCTACCTGAAAGTCTAGCTTCGCAGAAACTCGCGAGCTCGTTTTAACTGCGTTGAAGCTTACGCTTTCAGGTAGCCTTTATTGAAAGAACCAATCAAACTTAGCCGCCACAAACGCCGCAGCAGCCGCTTTCGGTGGTTTCGCCGTTGTTGTTATCGGCATTGTTGAGCACCTTCAGCTCGATATCGTCCTGCACCTGCGGTGCAGTGTTTTCGGCAGTTTCAGGTTGGAGGTTTTCGTTTTGGCTCATTGCTTTTCCTTTCATCGGACGTGTGGGTGGGGAAATATACACCGTAATTTCAAGGCTGTTTGTCAGCAGCCGCCTCTTGCTGCTCCGCTTCCTCTGCAGTCTGCGTGTTCAACGGAGTGGCAATTTGATCTTGTTCGGCTGCTTCATCTGCCAAAGCAGGAACAGGTTCGCCAACAGGCCGATCGGTTTCGCCAGCATCCGTTGCCTCAGTATTGCCCGCATCAGCACCATTTTCGCCACGCACATTGTGGCTGTAGTCTTTCGGCGGGCTGGGCTGCTTGCCTTCCATGATCTCCAGTACTTGATCGCGATCGATGGTTTCCCATTCCATCAAGGCTTTGCACATGGTTTCCATCTTATCGCGGTTTTCATCCAAAATTTTGTAGGCCACCGCATATTGTTCATCCAAAATGCGACGGATTTCGGCATCCACATCCTGCTGGGTTTTCTCGGAAATATGCTGCGAGCGGGTAATGCTGCGGCCAAGGAACACTTCGCCTTCGTTTTCGGCATACACCATCACACCCATTTTTTCGCTCATACCATAGCGCGTTACCATCTCGCGCGCTATCTGCGTGGCACGCTCGAAATCGTTGGACGCGCCGGTGGAAATGCGGCCGACAAAAATATCTTCGGCAATGCGTCCACCAAACAGGATGGCCAGCTGGCTGAGCATTTGATCTTTATACATCGAAATACGGTCGCGCTCCGGCAGCTGCCAGGTCAAGCCCAGCGCACGGCCACGCGGCATGATGGTTACTTTATGCACCGGATCGGTAAACGGCAGGCTCTCGGCCACGATGGCATGACCGGCTTCGTGATAAGCGGTGGCACGTTTTTCGTCTTCGTGCATCACCATGCTGCGCCGCTCGGGGCCCATATAGATTTTATCTTTAGCATCTTCAAAGTCGCTCTGATCAACTTTGATTTTATTGCGACGACCGGCAAACAGTGCAGCCTCATTCACCAAGTTGGCCAAATCCGCGCCGGAAAAACCGGGTGTGCCGCGCGCCAGCGATACCAAATCTACTGAAGCATCCAGCGGCACTCGCTTGGCGTGCACTTTCAAAATCTGCTCGCGGCCGCGGATATCGGGCAGCGGCACCACCACTTGGCGGTCGAAACGGCCGGGGCGCTGCAAGGCCGGGTCGAGCACGTCTGGGCGGTTGGTGGCAGCAATCACGATCACTGTTTGATTGCTTTCAAACCCATCCATCTCCACCAGCAGCTGGTTCAAAGTTTGTTCGCGTTCATCGTTGCCGCCGCCCAAACCGGCACCGCGCTGGCGGCCCACGGCATCGATTTCGTCGATAAAGATGATGCAGGGCGCATTTTTCTTAGCCTGCTCAAACATATCGCGCACACGGGAAGCACCCACGCCCACGAACATTTCTACAAAGTCCGAGCCGGAGATGCTGAAAAACGGCACGCCCGCTTCGCCGGCAATCGCCTTGGCCAGCAAGGTTTTGCCCGTACCCGGGCTGCCGGCCAGCAAAATCCCGCGCGGCACACGGCCACCCAAACTCTGATAGCGGTTCGGCGCTTGGAGGTAATCCACGATTTCCTGCACCTCTTCTTTCGCCTCGTCGCAACCGGCCACATCGGCAAAGGTTACGCGGTTGGCATCTTTATCCAGCAGCCGGGCACGGCTTTTGCCGAAAGAAAACGCCCCGCCTTTGCCCCCGCCGCCGTTTTGCATACGCAAAAAGTAAAACCAAGCGCCAATCAGCAGCAGCACCGGCAAGAGGCTGGTGAAGAAAATACTGCTCCACTGGCCGGGCTTTTCTTCGGGAACATATCGGAAATCAACGTTCTTGTCCTGCAGCATCGTCAGGAGTTTGTCGTCCATCGGCGCATTGGTATAGAACTTGGATTTGTCGGTGCGCTCGCCTTTAATCACATAACCGCTCAGCAGCGTGCCTTCAATATCCACCTTGGTCACTTCGCCTTTGTTTACCTGCTGGATAAACTGCGAATAGTTGATCAGCTGTTTGTCTTCCCTCTTGCCCAGCAACGTTTGGGCCGAGGCAAGCAGCACCCCGGCCAGAAACAGCCAAACCAAAATCGTCCTCATGGTGTTACGCACGGTAACAAGCTCCTAACTATAATAAAATGCCACAAATAAAAAACAGATGATAACCAGCACCTTGCTGATTACCGCTTATTCCTGCCCAGCAGATATACCTCGCTGGAACGGCTGCGCGAGGCCTTAGGCTTGCGCACCTGCACTTGGGCAAACACCCCGCGCATAGCCTGCATATACTCCTGAAAACCCGCGCCCTGAAACACTTTCACCAGCATATTGCCGCCGGTTTTCAGATGCTCGGCGGCAAAATCCAGCGCCAGTTCACACAAAACATAGCTGCGCGCCTGATCGGTTACCGCATTGCCTGACATATTGGGTGCAATATCACAAATTACAAGGTCTAGCGCGCGGCCTTCGAGCAGGTTTTCCAACTCCTCCAGCACCTCGTTTTCGCGGAAATCGCCTTGGATAAACGATACACCCGCAATCGGCTCCATCGGCAAAATATCCAAGGCAAACACCCTGCCCTGCGCCCCCGCCAGCTTAACCGCCACCTGCGACCAACTGCCCGGCGCGCTGCCCAAATCAGCCAGCACCGTGCCGTTTTTAATCAACTTGTCTTTTTCGTTGATTTCCAGCAATTTGTATGCCGCCCGGGCACGGTAGCCGTCTTTTTGCGCCTGATGCACATAGGGGTCGTTCACGTGCTCGTTCAGCCAACTTTTGGAGGATTTGGAACGGGTTGCCATCATCAATCCCAATCAAAGAAACGGCCGCATTGTAGCCGATAAGGCTACCTGAGAACCACAATCGGGGTTTCAGGTAGCCTTCTGATGCGCTAATCCAAGGGCTCAAACATTAAAGCTTTCGCCGCAGCCGCATTCGTTTTTCACGTTCGGGTTGGCGAACTTAAAGCCTTCCTGCAAGCCTTCTTTGGTGAAGTCCAGTTCGGTGCCGTCGAGATACACATGACTTTTCGGATCAACCAATACTTTCACGCCATGCCCTTCAAATACCAAATCATCAGGCAGGATTTCGTCGGCAAATTCCAGCGTGTAGGCCATGCCGGAGCAGCCGCTGGTTTTCACGCCGATGCGGATACCTTCGCCTTTGCCGCGCTTGGTGAGGAAGCTGCGGATATGATCGGCAGCGTTGGGGGTGAGTGTAATCATGGGGTGTCCTTTGTTTTCGGTTCTTGAAGAGGCTACCTGAAAAACAGTATCAGGGTTTCAGGTAGCCTTTTGCCGGTTTACCGCCCAAGCAATGGCAGTAGCTACGGAAGCTTTGGCCTGCGGGCTGTTTTTCCAGCAGGTGCTGCCGGTGAGCGCCGCGCCCTGTTGCAGCATATCGTCCACGTCGGCAGCGGCGAGCTTGGCCACGTCGTCCAAGCCCATTTGCTGCAAGCGTTGCAGCACGGTCTTGCCGATGCCTTTTTCGGCAAGCAGGGATTGGGTTTCTTCTTGACTAAACATGGGTTTGTTCGGTATTGGTGTCGGCAGGTTCTTTAGGGCAGGCTACCTGGAAACCGTCAGGCGGCGAAGCGGTCATACACGGTATTTCCGGCGCAGGCGCGTTGCCGGGAAATTCGGTTGCGCTGAAACCATCGGTTTCAGGTAGCCTATTTCAGCTGGCTGTCCTTGCTGCCGCGCCGGTTGTAGGCGGATCGGAATTGCTGTTGTTTGTCGGCCTCTTCTTGGCAGGCGATGCACAACTGCACGCCGGGCAGGGCGCGGCGGCGGGCTTCGGGAATCGGTTCGCCGCATTCGGCGCATTCGCGGGCGCTTTCGCCGGAGGGCAGGTTTTGCCGGGCGGCGGCGAGCGCGTCGTCCAAATTGGCATCGATTTGCGCTTGTTCCGCGCCGTCGGGCGCCCAGCCGCCGGCCATGTTACGCGCCTTTTTTCTTTTTGTAGTCCGCCACGGCGGCTTTCACCGCGTCTTCCGCCAAAATCGAGCAGTGGATTTTCACGGGCGGCAGTTCCAATTCTTCGGCAATTTCGCTGTTTTTAATCGCCAGCGCATCGTCTAGGCTTTTGCCTTTCACCCATTCGGTAATCAGGCTGGACGAGGCAATGGCGGAGCCGCAGCCGTAGGTTTTGAATTTGGCATCTTCGATGATGCCTTCATCGTTCACTTTGATTTGCAGGCGCATTACGTCGCCACAGGCGGGCGCGCCCACCATGCCAGTGCCGACATTGCTGTCGTCTTTATCAAGCGTGCCGACGTTGCGGGGATTTTCGTAGTGATCAATAACTTTATCGCTGTATGCCATGATGTGTTTCCTTAATTAAAATTTATGATGGTTTGTGATGGGGTTGAGGCTACCTGAAAACGGAGTTTCTGCGAAGCGTAAACGGGTCGGCTAAATTTTGCACGCACCGCCTTCACAGCCGTCATCGTTGTTTTCGGGGTCGGTACCGCCTTCTACGGTGATGCCATCGAAGTCTTCAAGCAAGTTATCGAGATCGTCGAGATCGAGCTCTTGGCCGTTCATTGGTAGTATCCTCATTGTTGGTTGATTCATTATTTGCTTCTGTCTGTGGTTTAGAACGTGTGATACTTTTAATAACTTGTTCCTGATTAGCTTTAAACTGTTCTAAACATTCATCAAATTGCTGTTCGGCAGTTTGACGAACCAAAGCATCATCATCTTTCCGCCAATCTTCCAAAGAATGGCCGCCAGTTTCTTTGGTGCAAGAGAATCTAGGTTGTATTGACCCACCCCAAATGCCAGAAGACATAATTAAATATATTTCATTATGCAGCAAATAGTTACCACCACCACTTAGCTTTTCATACACCAAATAAAAACGGCCGGGCTGAACATAAATATTATTATGTGTATGCACCTCTTCCTGAACAGGCATCTCGGCGAGCCATGTACGAATTTTTGGGGATAGATAGCTGAAAGCTGGATTAGGAAACTCCGGTTCTGCCACGCTGCCGCGCAAATCATGTTTAGAAAAGCCTCTTGTCGAACCGCCGACAAAGGTTCGTGCGATCGCAGTGAGTGTTGTCAAAGCGGTTGCGCCGACAGTATCCGACCTTTGGATAACCACCAATTTGGGTTCGCTAGTCGAACCATATCCAAAGCTACTATCTCTAGGATCACGAGGATGGTACAGCCTGTCGATTACCTTGATTTCTTGACCTTTTAAGGTGACGGTATGAGTGGCAACTTCAGTATAGTCCCTTCGGTACTCCTCCTCCCTCTTTGCCTGTGCCTCTTCGGGCGACAGCGGCTTGCTCGGCAACAGGGCGCAAGCGGAAAGAGTGAGTGCCGCAAATAGAACGATAAGGTTTGTTTTATTCATTTTAATCAGTAGATATGTAAAACGTTTTGATTTCAATCGGAACGATGTTTTCAGGTAGCCTCAGACCTTAATGTTCCGCCCACTCTACCGTACTCAAATCAATCCCTTCCTTAAACATTTCCCACAGCGGAGAAAGCTCGCGCAGTTTACCGATTTTGGATTTAATCAGTTCTGCGGCAAACTGCACTTCTTCTTCGGTGGTCATGCGGCCGAAGGTGATGCGCAGGGATGAGTGTGCCAGTTCGTCGTTGCGGCCGAGCGCGCGCAGGACGTAGCTGGGTTCGAGTGAAGCGGAGGTACAGGCAGAGCCGCTGGATACGGCAAGTTCTTTCACCGCCATAATCAGGCTTTCGCCTTCGACGAAGTTGAAGCTGACGTTCAGGTTGTTCGGGGCGCGGTGCTCGAGGTCGCCGTTGATATAGACTTCTTCGATGCCTTCGATGCCTTTGAGGAAGATGTCGCGCAGTTTGCGGTAGTGTGCCATATCTTGCTCGAGTTCTTCTTTGGCGATGCGGAAGGCTTCGCCCATGCCGACGATTTGGTGGGTCGGCAGGGTGCCGCTGCGGAAGCCGCGTTCGTGGCCGCCACCGTGCATTTGGGCTTCGAGGCGGACGCGGGGTTTGCGGCGGACGTACAGTGCGCCGATGCCTTTGGGGCCGTACACTTTGTGGCCGGACATGGAGAGCAGGTCGATTTTGGCGGCTTCGACATCAACAGGCACTTTGCCGCAGGCTTGGGCACCATCAACGTGGAAAATGATTTTGCGTTCGCGGCAGATTTCACCGATGGCGGGAATGTCTTGCACCACACCGATTTCGTTGTTCACCCACATCACGGAAATCAGGATGGTGTCAGGTCGGATGGCGGCTTTGAGTTCTTCTAAATCAATCAGGCCGTTTTCTTGTACGCCGAGGTAGGTGACTTCGAAACCTTGGCGTTCGAGTTCACGCATGGTGTCGAGCACGGCTTTGTGTTCGGTTTTGACGGTGATGAGGTGTTTGCCTTTGGATTGGTAGAAGTGCGCCGCGCCTTTGATGGCGAGGTTGTCGGACTCGGTCGCGCCGCTGGTGAAGACGATTTCTTTGGGATCGGCGTTAATCAGGGCGGCGATGTCGGCGCGGGCTTTTTCGACGGCTTCTTCCGCCGTCCAGCCGAATGCGTGGCTGTTGGAGGCGGGGTTGCCGAAGGTTTCGATTAAGTAGGGAATCATTTTTTCGGCCACGCGTTGGTCAACGGGGGTGGTGGCGGCGTAGTCGAGGTAGATGGGGGTTTGTTTGGTCATGATTTTCTCTGTTCGGTATGTGGTTGTGTAATTAATTCATAGCCTAAACACATTTTCAAAGCGGCAAGCCAGCACCGCAGCAAGAAAAATGCGCCTTAGCTATAGCGGATATGGGTAAGGCTGATGGGGGTATCATGATGGTGGTGGTGACCATCCCTTTTATTAAGCACGTCTTGCAGGGAAACGCTGTTCAGGTAGCCTTGGATGGTTTGGTTGAGGCTTTCCCACAAATCATGCGTGAGGCAGGGCGCGCCTTTATGGCAGTTGGTTTGGCCACCGCAGCGGGTGGCATCCAGCTTGTCTTCGGCGGCATAGATAATTTCGGCAATATTGATGCTGCCAGGCTGGCGGCTAAGCAAATAGCCGCCGCCGGGCCCGCGCACGCTTTCTACCAGCCCGGCACGGCGCAGTTTGCCGAAAAGCTGCTCGAGGTAGGATAGGGAAATATTCTGCCGACCGCTGATGGCGTTGAGGCTGACGGGGTTTTCACGCCCATACAGCGCCAAATCAAGCATGGCGGTTACGGCAAAACGACCTTTGGTGGTTAATCGCATAGGGCTATGGTCTTGTTGCATCAGGGGGATGCGGATTTTCCAATACCCAAGTGATTTAGTCAAGTATAGATACTGTCCGGCATGAAAACAGGCTACCTGAAAACGACGTTTCGGCGCAGCTGAAGCAGAGTTTCTGCGAAGCTAAAACCAATCTAACCGTTTTTCAGGTAGCCTTTGCATCCGGCACAGGGCTTATTGTGCTTTCGCCTGCCAAGTGTCGCGCAAACCTACTGTCTTGTTAAACACGGGTTTGCCTTTCGCGTGGTCTTTGCGGTCGGTAACGAAATAGCCCAGCCGTTCGAACTGCCAGCGGCTCTCCGCAGACAAATCGTTGGCGGCGGCTTCAACGTAGGCGGTGATTTCTTTAGCCGATTCGGGATTAAGGAAATCGGTAAACGGCAGGTATGCGCCGTCCTCGCCGCGCACGGCATCTGGGCGCTCCACGGTAAACAGGCGGTCGTACAGGCGCACGGTGGCGGGCACGGCGTGTTCGGCGGAGAGCCAGTGGATAACGCCTTTCACTTTGCGGCCTTCGGGATTTTTGCCCAAGGTGTCGTAATCCAGGCTACATTTGAGTTCGACGATGTTGCCGCTGGCGTCTTTCACCACTTCGTCGCACTTCATCACATAGCTGTGGCGCAGGCGCACTTCGCCGCCGGGCGTGAGGCGTTTCCAGCCTTTGGGCGGGGTTTCGCTGAAATCGTCGGCTTCGATATAGAGCGTGGACGAAATCGGCAGTTCGCGGCTGCCCATGTCTTCGCGGTTCGGGTGATACGGCGCGGTGCGGCTTTCGGCTTGGGCTGCATCGTAGTTGGTAAGCGTTACCTTGAGCGGATTCAGCACGGCCATCATGCGCGGGGCGGAGTTTTCCAGCTCTTCCCGAATTGCGCCTTCCAACACGCTCATGTCCACAATGTTTTCAGATTTGGAAATACCGGCGCGTTTGGCAAACAGGCGCAGTCCTTCGGGCGTATAGCCGCGGCGGCGCATACCGGAAATGGTGGGCATACGCGGATCGTCCCAGCCGGCAACGTGGCCGTCGGCAACCAATTGGTTCAGCTTGCGTTTAGAGGTGATGGAATACAACAGCTCCAAACGGGAAAACTCGTATTGGCGCGGGCGGGTGGGGTGTGGCGCGGGGATGTTGTCCAACACCCAGTCGTAGAGCGGGCGGTGGTCTTCAAATTCGAGCGTACACAAGGAATGCGTGATGCCTTCGATGGCATCGGAAATGCAATGCGTGTAGTCGTACATCGGGTAGATGCACCATTTGTCGCCGGTGTTGTGGTGATGGGCGCGGCGGATGCGGTAGATGACGGGGTCGCGCATATTGATGTTGCCTGATGCCATGTCGATTTTCAGGCGCAGGGTTTTGCTGCCGTCGGGAAACTCGCCGTTTTTCATGCGTGTGAACAGGTCGAGGTTTTCTTCGACGCTACGGTCGCGGTAAGGACTGTTTTTACCCGCTTCGGTCAGCGTGCCGCGGTATTCGCGCATTTGTTCCGGCGTTAAATCATCCACATAGGCTTTGCCGTCTTTGATCAGGCCGACGGCGTAGTCATAAAGCTGGTCGAAATAATTGGAAGCGAAACGCGGTTCGCCCGCCCAATGAAAACCGAGCCACTCGACATCTTCTTTGATGGCGTTGACGTATTCGTCGTTTTCTTTTTCGGGGTTGGTATCGTCGAAACGCAGGTTGCACAAGCCGTCGTAAATATAGGCCAAACCGAAATTCAGGCAGATGGATTTGGCGTGGCCGATGTGCAGGTAGCCGTTGGGTTCGGGCGGGAAACGGGTTTGGATGGCGCCGTGTTTGCCGCTTTTGAGGTCTTCTTCGATGATGGTGCGGATGAAGTGGTTGTCGGCGAATTGGTCTTTATTGAGCATGGTTTGGGCTACCTGAAAATAATGATGGTCGGGCGGATTTTACCTGAAAGCGCGGGCGGCTGTCAGATACGGCGCTAGCTAAAATTTTTCAGGTAGCCTTTGATAACGCAGAGGCTACCTGAAAAACGCGCACCAAAACTAATCGGCCAGCGAAAAATTCGGATGTGCCAGCAGTTCGGCTTTTTTGGCGGCGAAGCCTGCAGCATCGATAGCACGGGTGGCGTGCTCGAGCAGGCGCACGCGGAAGCCTTCGGCGAGCGCGTCAGCAATGCTGAAATACACGCAGAAATCGGCAGCCAGCCCCGCCACATCAATATCGGTTATGCCGTGGGCGCGCAAATAGGCGGCAAGCTGGGTGCTGCGACGGCGGCCGTTGTCGTAAAACGCGCTGTAGCTGTCGGTGTGCTTGTCCATGCCCTTGCGAAACACGGCGGCGATGGGCGTGGTGTCGAGCTCGGGATGAAACGCCGCGCCGCTGCTGCCGGCAATACAGTGGTCCGGCCACAGCACTTGCTCCAAACCGTGCAGATTGATGACGTCGAACGGCTTTTTACCGGCATGGGCGGAGGCGAAGCTCTCGTGTCCGGCGGGATGCCAGTCTTGAGAGGCCACCACCAGCGGATAGCCGCCGATAATCCGGTTTACCGGCTCGATAATGGCATCGCCTTCGGCCACAGGCAGGCGGCCGCTTGGCATGAAGTCGTTTTGGATATCGACAAGAAGAAGGGCTCGCATGGTTTTCTCCTAAGTTAAATAACTTTCAGGTAGCCTTCTTGCAAACAGGCTACCTGAAAATCCGGCAAGCTACACGCCGCGCAGCAGTTCGTTTACGCTGGTTTTGGCGCGGGTTTGCGCGTCCACTTTCTTCACGATCACGGCGCAGTAGAGGCTGTGCGTGCCGTCTTTGGCGGGCAGGCTGCCCGATACCACCACCGAGCCGGCGGGCACGCGGCCGTAGTGGATTTCGCCGGTTTCGCGGTCGTAAATTTTGGTGGATTGGCCGATATACACGCCCATGGAAATCACGCTGCCTTCTTCCACAATCACACCTTCCACGATTTCGGAACGCGCGCCGATGAAGCAGTTGTCTTCAATAATGGTGGGCGCAGCCTGCAACGGCTCGAGCACGCCGCCGATGCCTACGCCGCCGCTCAGGTGTACGTTTTTGCCGATTTGCGCACAAGAGCCCACGGTGGCCCAAGTGTCCACCATCGTGCCTTCGTCCACATAGGCGCCGATATTCACATAAGAGGGCATCAGCACCACGTTTTTGCCGATGAAGCTGCCGCGGCGCGCCACGGCGCCGGGCACGGCGCGGAAACCGGCTACCTGAAACTGCTGCGGAATCCAATCGGCGAACTTGGTGGGCACTTTGTCGAAATATTTGCTCACGCCGTCGCTGGACACTTCGTTATCGGCAATGCGGAAGGAAAGCAACACAGCTTTTTTCGCCCACTCGTTCACTTTCCACTGCCCCACGCCCTGCCGCTCGGCCACGCGCAGGCTGCCGGAATCAAGCTGATAAAGCGTATCGAGCACGGCTTCCTTCACTTCGGCGGAAACGCTGTGCGGGGTAATTTCGGCGCGCTGTTCAAACGCGGTTTCGATGATGTTTTGTAGAGACATGGTTTCTCCTTGTGGGTGAGGGGTGATACGGTGGATTCATTTTATAGTGAATTAAATTTAAACCAGTACAGCGTTGGCTCGCCTTACCGTACTATTTGTACTATCTGCGGCTCGCCGCCTTGTCCTGATTTAAATTTAATCCACTATATTTTTACTACGGCATGACAGCCCGGCATGAAAGCAGGTTTATCCGCCATAGAGTAAGCGGGAGGCTACCTGAAACTTTCAGGTAGCCTGTAATCTAAAACAGCCGATATTGTGCCATGTAACGCGCGTCTTGCGAACAGATTTCAGTGTTCACCCCTCCTTGCCGAACCATGCGCCTTGCTGTTGGAGCAGGCGCTGGCCGATGGGCTCGGCAAGTGTTTGCGCGGTCAGCCGGTTTAATTCAGCCTGAAAATCGTCAAACGTCATCAGCTCCGAACCAAAACGCGCCAGATGCGGCGTGTCTTGCTGGCAGTCGATCAAGGCGATGCCGCAGCGCTGCAAAAACGGTACGGCGTGGGCAAAGGCGATTTTCGAGGCATCGTTCTGCCAGGCAAACATCGATTCGCCGAAAAACACTCGACCAATCTGCACACCATAAAGCCCGCCGGCCAAAAGCAGATGATCGTTTTCATCGGGATACCAGCATTCAAACGAATGCGCATGGCCGATGCGGTGCAGCTCGTTGTAGGCTACCTGAAAAGCCGGTGCGATCCAGCTGCCGCCCTGATGCGGCCTGGGCGTGGCAGCGCAGGCGGAAATCACGGCGGGGAAGTTTTGGTTGACCGTTACCGCGTAATGCCGATTGCGCATGGTCTTGGCCAGCGAGCGGCCGATGTGCAGCCGCTGGGGCTGCAGCACCGTGCGTGGGGCGGTGGCAAACCAAAAAAACAGGCCATCTTCCTCAAACCACGGGAAGATGCCCTGTTGATAGGCTGCCAAAAGTCGCTGCGCGGTCAAATCCCGGCTCACTACCACCAAGCCGTCGTATTCGGCAATGGCCTGATGCGGGTCGGGGAACTGCAAACAGCCTTCCGGCAGCAAAGGAATATTTTGAGCCATAAAGGCCACCTTTCGGAGCCGTGAGGCTACCTGAAAATGCTGCCTGCTTATAAATGGTGTTTCTGCTGACAATCACCGCACACGCCATACAGATACAGCGCGTGATCCACAATGCGGTAGCCGTTTTCTTCGGCGATTTTGCCTTGCAGGCTTTCGATGGTGGGGTTGTGAAACTCGGTCACTTTGCCGCATTTCACGCACACGATGTGGTCGTGGTGGTCGCCCTTGTTCAGCTCGTACACCGCCTTACCGCTCTCGAAATGGTGGCGCAACAAAATATCGGCCTGTTCGAACTGGGTTAGAACGCGGTAAATGGTGGCCACGCCGATTTCAATGCCTTCTTCCAAGAGGATGCGGTACACGTCTTCCGCGCTCAGATGCTCTTCGGCGTGGGTTTCAAACAAATCCAAAATCTTCAGGCGCGGGCCGGTTACTTTCAGGCCGCTGCCTTTGAGTTGTGCAATATTGTTTTCCATGATGTATGATGTTCTGTCGCTCAAATTTGTCAGCAACCGTTATAATACGCATTTTTAAGGCACTTGCCCACCTTTAAATTACTCAGCCGGGGCGGTGCGCGATTTATCTTGAAAGGCATGTTTGTGAATAAATCCGTTTATTTGACCTTGGCCGCCTGCATCGGTTTGGCCGCGTGCAGCACCGAACGCCTCGCCCGCTTCCCCTCCTACAAGCTTACTATCGTGCAAGGCAACGAACTCGACTTGCAGGCCGTAGCCTCGCTGCACCAAGGCTTGAGCAAGGAGCAGGTGCAGCACATTCTGGGCACGCCGCTGCTGCGCGATCCGCTGCACGGCAACCGCTGGGACTACGTTTTTGAAGTGAGCCGCGGCGGCAAAGTTCGCGAACGCAAAAACCTCACCCTGTATTTCGATGCGAACGACTCCCTGGTTAAAGCCGAAGGCGATGTGTTGGACGAATTGCGCAAGCAACAACAGCAGCAAGCTGCGCCTGCCGGCCAAGCCGCACAATAATCCCGCTTGAGGAATATCATGTCTGCCACCATTAAAGTTGCCCTGGCCGGCGTGAACGGCCGCATGGGCAAAGTGCTGGTTGAAGCCGTAGCCGCCAATCCGCACACCGTGCTTACCGGCGCGCTGGAACACGCAGGCTCCGAAGCCTTGGGCTTGGATGCCGGCCATGCTTCCGGCTTGAAAACCGGCGTAGCCATCAGCAGCGACATCGATGCCGTGCTCGCCAACTGCGACGTGCTCATCGATTTCACTCGCCCCAATGTTTCAGGTAGCCTTTTGCCCCGCTGCGCCGAACGCGGCATCAAAATGGTTATCGGCACCACCGGTTTCGATGAAGCGGGCAAAGCCGCCATCGCTGCTGCTGCCGAACGCACCGGCATCGTGTTTGCCGCCAACTTCAGCATCGGTGTAAACCTCACCTTCCACATCCTCGACACCGTAACCCGCGTGCTGAATGAAGGCTACGACATCGAAATCATCGAAGCGCACCACCGTCACAAAGTGGACGCCCCCAGCGGCACTGCGCTGCGCATGGGCGAAGTGATTGCCCACGCCCTCGGCCGCAACCTGGCCGACTGCGCCGTGTATGGCCGCGAAGGACACACCGGCGCGCGCAGCCCGCAAACCATCGGCTTTGCCACCGTGCGCGGCGGCGATATCGTGGGCGAACACACCGCCCTGTTTGCCGGCGAAGGCGAGCGCGTGGAAATCACCCACAAAGCCTCCAGCCGCATGACCTTCGCCGCCGGCGCCGTACGTGCTGCCGTGTGGCTGCAACAGCAACGCACCGGCCTATACGATATGCAAGACGTATTGGGCTTAAACAACCGTTAAACCCCCACTCACGCCACCCGAAAAGGAAAGCACATGACCCGTATGGTAAATTGCATCAAGCTGGGCAAAGAAGCGCCCGGCCTCAAATTCCCGCCCCTGCCCAACGATTTGGGCAAGCGCATTTTTGAAAACGTATCACAGGAAGCATGGGATGCCTGGACGCGCCACCAAACCATGCTCATCAACGAAAACCGCCTCAGCCTGGCCGACCCGCGCGCCCGCCAGTATCTGTCGCAGCAGATGGAAAACTACTTCTTCGGCGACGGCGAAGCCGACATGGTGCAAGGCTACGTTCCGCCTGCCAAATAACCCCACCCGACAAAGACTACCTGAAAAAGGCTACCTGAAAATCCCCGCCGTGATTTTCAGGTAGCCTCAATCCGTTTCCCAAACCAAGCGCCGAAGCATGATTCCCAGCGAATTCATCGACGAGCTGCTGGCCAAAACTGATATTGTCGACATCATCGACGAGAGCGTGCCGCTGAAGAAAGGCGGCGCCAACTACATGGCCTGCTGCCCGTTCCACAAAGAAAAAACCCCGTCGTTCTCCGTCAGCCCGAGCAAACAGTTCTATCACTGCTTCGGCTGCGGCGCACACGGCACGGCCATCGGTTTCGTCATGGAATACCAAGGGCTTGGCTTCACCGAAGCCGTGCAGTATCTGGCCGACCGCGCCGGCATGGTGGTGCCGCAGCAAAAAGGCCGGCAGGAAAGCCCCGAAGCGCGCGCGCGCCGCAAACAGCGCCAGCAAACCTTGGAAGAAACCACCGCCCAAGCCGCCGCTTTCTACACCCGCGAGCTGGCCGCCAACGAAACGGCAAAAGGCTACCTGAAAAAACGCGGCCTCTCCGATGAAGTTGCCGCCCACTACGGCCTGGGCTATGCGCCCGACAGCTGGCGGCCGCTGGCGCAAAGTTTCGCCCCCTACCCTTCCGAAGCGCTGGTCAACAGCGGCATGGTGATTGAAAAAGACGGCAGCCACTACGACCGCTTCCGCCACCGCATCATGTTCCCCATCCGCAACAGCAGCGGGCAGGTTATCGGCTTCGGCGGCCGCGTGTTGGACGATTCCAAACCCAAATACCTCAATTCGCCCGACACCCCGCTGTTCGATAAAGGCAAAAACCTCTACGGCCTCTACGAAGCCCGTGCCGCCGTGAAAGAAGCCGGCCGCATCCTGGTGGTGGAAGGCTATATGGACGTAGTTGCGCTGGCGCAGTTCGGCATCGGCTACTGCGTGGCCGCACTGGGCACCTCCACCACCGCCGAGCACGTTAAAATCCTGATGCGCCAAACCGACAGCATCTATTTCTGCTTCGACGGCGACGCAGCCGGCCGCAAAGCCGCCTGGCGTGCATTGGAAAACGCCCTGCCCCAGCTGAAAGACGGCAAGTCGCTGCATTTTCTCTTCCTGCCCGAAGGCCACGACCCAGACAGCTATGTGCGCGAGCACGGCCGCGAACGTTTTGAGGATATGCTACTGCACCAAAGCAAGCCGCTTTCCGCCTATTTTTGGGACGCGCTCACCGCCAAGCTTGATTTACGCAGCCAAGAAGGCAAGGCCGAATTGGTGAAAACCGCCACCCCGCTGCTCACCCAGATTACCGCCCCCGCCCTCGCCTTCCTGCTCAAGCAGGAACTGAGCAACTTAGTGGGCATCGACCCGGCCAACCTGGCGCACCTGATGGGGCAGGAAGTCCCCAAGCGCCACGTTGCCCAGCAACGCTACACCCTGCCGCGCCAAACCTTCCGCCAGCCGCAAATGCTGAGCTTGGCGCAACAACAAATCCGCCGCCTATTGATAAATCCGCAATGGGCTACATATATCGACCTGCCCGACCATCTGGAACTGGATGCCGACCTTGTCTGCCTGAGCGTCATGGCCGCTCATGTGCGCCGCAGCCGTTCGCCGCTATCCAGCGCCGGATTGATGGAAGCCATGCGCAACACCCCCTATTACGGCAATATCAGCCGCATCATGCAGTCCGGCACGGACAGCGCCCACTTTGAGGGGGATGGCGAATCCGACGCACTGAATTTCCAATCGGGTATGCAAAAATTGATGAACGCCTTGAAAACCCAGCAAGTTGAAGCGTTGAAACGCAAACGCATCGAACACGGCTTGAGCGATGACGAAACCAAACTGCTGCTGGAGCTTTTAAGGCGTCCTCCCGCCAACGGCAACGGCACCACCTAGGGCAATGCCGATTACACCGACCGACCTGTGAACAACGAGAGAAACATGTCCGAACAGAACAACCCCGCCACCGAAGAACAAGACGAAAGCAACCGCCCGCTCACCCCGGAGGAGCAAAGGGCACGGCTCAGACAGCTGATTCTGCAAGGTAAAGAACGAGGCTACATTACCTACGCCGAAATCAACGATGCCCTGCCCGACGATATGTCGGATGCCGAGCAGATCGACAATATCGTCAATATGATTTCCGGCCTGGGCATTCAGGTAACCGAAGAAACACCCGACAGTGAAACCCTGCTGATGGCCGACAATACGGCCAATATGACCGACGACGACGCCGTTGCCGAAGCCGAAGCCGCCCTCTCCAGCGCCGACTCCGAATTCGGCCGCACCACCGATCCGGTGCGCATGTATATGCGCGAAATGGGGCAGGTGGATTTGCTCACGCGCGAAGACGAAATCGTTATCGCCAAAAAAATCGAAACCGCCCTGCGCAACATGATTCAGGCCATCTCCGCCTGCCCCGGATCGGTTGCCGAAATCCTCGAACTGATTGAAAAGGTGCGCAACGACGAAATCCGCGTGGACGAAGTGGTGGAAGACATCATCGACCCGCACGAAGAGCTGCTCGACGAATTGGGCATTGGCGTGGACAAAGCCGAAGAATCCGCTCCAGAGGCTGATTTAGAGGAAAGCGAAGACGAAGATGCCGACGAAGAAGACGCCGACGAAGAGGATGCCGGCGCCATCTCTGCTGCCAACCTCGAAGAACTCAAGCAAAAAGTGCTGGCCCACTTCGAAGACATCCAAGCCACCTATAAGAAAATGGTTGCCGCGCTGCAAAAACACCACAGCCAGCACAAAACCTACCTGAACCTGCGCAACTACATCGCCGACCAGCTGCTCAACGTGCGCTTTACCACCCGCCAGATTGAAACCTTGAGCAACAATCTGCGCACCCGCGTAGACAGTATCCGCCGCCTGGAGCGCGAAATCCGCGACATCTGCCTCAACCGTGTGCACATGGATCGGGACTACTTCATCAACAACTTCCTGCCCAATATCACCGATTTAAACTGGGTGGAGGCTGAAATCGGTAAAAACCGCGTGTGGAGCGAAGCCCTGAGCCGCTTCCAATATGCCATTATCGAAAAGCAGAATATCCTTATCGAACAAGAGCAGCACGCGCAGATTTCCATTGCCGAGCTGAAAGAAATCAGCAAAAACATGGTGGCGAACGAAAAAGAAACCGCCGCCGCCAAGCGAGAAATGATTCAGGCCAACTTGCGCCTGGTGATTTCCATCGCCAAAAAATACACCAACCGCGGCCTGCAATTCCTCGATTTGATTCAGGAAGGCAATATCGGCCTGATGAAAGCGGTGGATAAATTCGAATATCGGCGCGGCTACAAATTCTCCACCTACGCCACCTGGTGGATACGCCAAGCCATCACCCGTTCGATTGCCGACCAGGCACGCACCATCCGCATCCCAGTGCACATGATTGAAACCATCAACAAAATGAACCGCATCTCACGCCAGTATCTACAGGAAACTGGCGAAGACCCGGATGCCGCCAAACTGGCCGAATTGATGGAAATGCCGGAAGATAAAATCCGCAAAATCATGAAGATTGCCAAAGAGCCGATTTCCATGGAAACCCCCATCGGCGACGATGATGACAGCCACTTGGGCGACTTCATCGAAGACGTAAACAACATCGCTCCGGCCGATGCTGCCATGTATTCCAGCCTGCGCGAAGCCACCAAAGACGTTTTGGAAAGCCTCACCCCGCGTGAAGCCAAAGTTTTGCGCATGCGTTTCGGCATCGATATGAACACCGACCATACGCTGGAAGAAGTGGGCAAACAGTTCGACGTAACCCGCGAGCGTATCCGCCAAATCGAAGCCAAAGCCCTGCGCAAACTGCGCCACCCCACCCGCAGCGACCGCTTACGCAGCTTCCTAGATAGCGAGGAAAACAAACAGTAATCCTTGCTAGGCCGGCGGCTTGTCGGTACAATGCCGCCCTTTCTAGCCGGGTCTGTAGCTCAGGGGTTAGAGCAGAGGACTCATAATCCTTTGGTCGCTGGTTCGAGACCAGCCAGACCCACCAAGAATAGGCTCACAGGCTGCACTCCGTTGCAGCCTGTTTTCTATCAGAGGCTCTTCTGCTGCCAAAAATAATGCTGGTAAAATCCACAAAAATCCTGTATAGTTCGCGCTCTTGAACCGGAAGCGTGGCAGAGTGGTTTAATGCAGCGGTCTTGAAAACCGTCGTGGGGTTAGACCCACCGTGAGTTCGAATCTCACCGCTTCCGCCAAATTGAAAACCTTCGTTGCAAAACGAAGGTTTTTTGTTTGGGCTGTTCCATTGGCTGATAAAAGGCTACCTGAAAATTTCGCTTCGTTCCGTTTTCAAGTAGCCCTATTCTTTTTCAGGTAGCCTTTCCTGGCTTACCCATCCAGCCCTTGCTGCACCATCTCGGCAGCGCGCAATACGGCGCGGGCTTTGTTTTGGGTTTCCTGCCATTCGGCTTCTTCATCGGAGTCGGCCACAATGCCTCCGCCGCTTTGCACGTAGAGCGTGCCGTTTTTAATCACCGCGGTACGGATGGCGATGGCCAAGTCCATGTCGTTGTTGAAACTCCAGTTGCCCACCGCGCCGCCGTAGATGCAGCGTTTGGCCGGCTCAAGCTCTTCAATGATTTCCAGCGCGCGCACTTTGGGTGCGCCGGAGAGTGTGCCGGCGGGGAAGGTGGCGGCGAGGATGTCCATATTACCGATGCCGGGTTTGAGCTCGCCTTCCACATTGGACACGATGTGCATCACATGCGAATAGCGTTCAATCACCATTTTATCGGTTACCTTCACGCTGCCGGTTTGGCTGATTCGACCCACGTCGTTACGGCCCAAGTCGATGAGCATAACGTGTTCGGCGATTTCTTTGGCATCGGCCAGCAGGCTCTCGGCTTGAGCGACATCTTCTTCCGGCGTTTTGCCGCGCAGGCGGGTGCCGGCGATGGGGCGCACGGTGATTTGGTTACGCTCGCGCCGCACGAGGATTTCGGGCGAAGAGCCGACGATGTGGAAATCGCCGAAATCGTAGTAAAACAGATAGGGCGAAGGATTGAGCGTGCGCAGGGCGCGGTAGAGGCTGAGCGGCTTGTCGGCAAAGGGCAGGCTCATGCGCTGGCTGGGCACCACCTGCATACAGTCGCCGTCTAAAATATATTGGCGGATGCGGCGCACGTATTCTTTATAGCGCGCTTCGCCGGTTTCGTGCTGCGGTGTGGTTTGTGCGCTGCCGAGCGAGAGCGGCAGGGCAACGCTTTGGCGCAGCTGTTCGCGCAAGGCTTCGAGCCGCTCGCGGGCTTTCAGGTAGCCTGCTTCGTCGGCGGCCGGGTCGGCATACACGATGAGGTGGATTTTGCCGCTGAGGTTGTCCACCACGGCTAGCTCTTCAGAAAGCATGAGCAAAATATCGGGCGTGCCGATTGGGTCGGCTTTCGCAGGCTGTTTCAGGCGGTGGGCAAGCTGCTCGAAATGGTAGATGGTTTCATAGCCGAAATAGCCCACCAAACCGCCGATGAAGCGCGGCAGGCCGGGGATTTCGGGCACTTTATAACGGGAGTGGAACTGCTCGATGAAAGGCAGCGGATTGCCTTCGTATTGCTCGACGATTTGGCCTTTGTGGTACACCTCCACCCGCCGGCCGCTGGCTTTCAAATAGGTGCGGCTCGGCAGGCCGATAAAGGAATAGCGGCCGAAACGTTCGCCGCCCACCACGGATTCGAGCAGGTAGCTGAAGGGGCGGTTGGCGAGCTTAAGGTAGATAGAAAGCGGGGTATCCAAATCGGCCAGCAGCTCTTGCACCAGCGGAATATGGTTGTAGCCGGCGGCGGCTTGTTCGCGGAATTGTTGCAGGGTGATCATGGTGTGGGTTTAAAACGGTTGGGATTAGGGCTACCTGAAAAATTAAGGCTACCTGAAAACGGAGCGAAGCGAAGTTTCTGCAAAGCTAAAACGGAGCGACGCAAAGTTTTCAGGTAGCCTTTACAGCCGGCCTACTCTTCCGGCTGTTCACCGTCGGTGTCGTCGCGTTGGCCTTCGGTAATCTCAATATTGATGCCGACTTCCTTGCGGATTTGCGCTTCAATTTCGGCGGCCACTTCCGGATTTTCTTTCAGCCACACACGCACGTTGTCTTTGCCTTGGCCGATTTTATCGCCGTTGTAGCTATACCACGCGCCGGATTTTTTGATGATGCCGACTTTGTCGCCCCAGTCGATCAGCTCGCCTTCGCGGCTTACGCCTTCGCCGTAGAGGATGTCGAACTCGGCTTGACGGAATGGCGGCGCCACTTTGTTTTTAATCACCTTCACGCGGGTTTCGTTACCCAGGATGTCATCGCCTTTTTTAATCGGCGTCCCTTTACGGATATCGAGGCGCACGGAAGCGTAGAACTTGAGCGCGTTGCCGCCGGTGGTGGTTTCCGGGCTGCCGAACATCACGCCGATCTTCATGCGGATTTGGTTGATGAACACCACCAAAGTGTTGGTTTTCTTAATGTGGCCGGTGAGCTTGCGCAAGGCTTGGCTCATCAGGCGGGCTTGCAGGCCCACGTGGCTGTCGCCCATTTCGCCTTCGATTTCTGCTTTCGGCACCAGCGCGGCCACGGAGTCGATCACCACCATGTCCACACCGCCGGAGCGCACCAGCATATCGCAGATTTCCAGCGCCTGCTCGCCCGTGTCCGGCTGCGACACCATCAGCTCTTCCACCTTCACGCCCAGCTTGCGCGCGTAAATCGGGTCGAACGCGTTTTCCGCATCGATAAAGGCACACACGCCGCCGTTTTTCTGGCACTGCGCGATGGTTTCCAAGCACAGTGTGGTTTTGCCGGAAGATTCCGGGCCGAAGATTTCCACAATGCGCCCTCGCGGCAAACCGCCCACGCCCAGCGCCAAATCCACGCCCAAAGAGCCGGTGGAAATCACTTCCAAGTTTTCGTCCTGATGGCTGCCGTCCATCTTCATGATGGCGCCTTTGCCGAAATTCTTTTCAATCTGCGCCAGCGCGGCGGCCAGAGCCTTTTTCTTATCGTCTTCAGGAGTAGACGCTTTATCTGCCTTGTTTTTTGCTTCTGCCATAATCAATCCCTGTTTCTGAAGTGTGAATAAATCTGGCGGATTATCGCATAAAGCACCGCCGCTGTGTTTGCCGGAAAGCGGTTGAAATTTGAGCACCCTGCCCGATGCTGGCAATATATAGTGAATTCACAAAAACCGGTACAGCGTTGGCCTGCCTTGCTGTACTATTGTACTATCTGCGGCTCGCCGCCTTGTCCCGATTTAAATTTAAATCCACTAGAGCGCCATTTAATCCATACATTGCAGATACCCAACATGACTCAATCCGATGCCCAACACGAACAACACCCGCGCAGCATCAAATCTTTCGTTTTGCGCCAAGGCCACATGACCCCCGCCCAACAGCGCGCCATCGATGAAAACTGGCCGCGCTTCGGCCTGGATTTTCAACATGCGCCTGTTGATTTAAACGCCGCCTTCGGCCGGGAAGCCCCCAAAATCCTCGAAATCGGCTTCGGCATGGGCACCGCCACCGCCGAAATCGCCAAAAGGCTACCTGAAAAAGACTTTCTCGCCATCGACGTGCACGGCCCCGGCGTGGGCAATTTGTGCAAACTCATGGCCGAACAGGATATTACCAATATCCGCGTGATGCGCCACGATGCCGTGGAAGTGGTGGAAACCATGCTGCCCGATGCCTGCCTAAGCGGCATCCACATCTTCTTCCCCGACCCCTGGCACAAAAAACGCCATCACAAACGCCGCCTGATTCAAGCCCCCTTCGTGGCCAAACTGCTGCCCAAACTCAAAAGCGGCGGCTACATCCACCTCGCCACCGACTGGGAAGAATACGCCGTGCAGATGCTCGAAGTGCTGAGCAGCTTCCCCGAGCTGCAAAACACCGCCGAAGCCTACGCCCCCACCCCGGCCTACCGCCCCGAAACCAAATTTGAAGCCCGCGGCAAACGGCTCGGGCATGGCGTGTGGGATTTGGTGTTTGAAAAACGCTGACGGCAATTTTCAGGTAGCCTTTGCCTACCATTCTTTGCCCGCATACCAACATCTCCCTATCCGATTCAACACAGGCTACCTGAAAGCGCAGCTTCAATAAAACCCGCTTTAGGTAGCCTCTTGCCAAGCCCGCCCATCTTCTCCCGCCATGCCCTTCACCCTTGCCCACCCCGTTGCCGTGCTGCCCTTTGCCCGCTGCCGCCGCGTTCACTTCCCGGCCATGGTTATCGGCAGCCTCGCGCCGGATTTCGTGTATTTCCTGCACGGTCGCGCCGTGCCGGGCGGGCATAGTTTGGCCAATCTGCTGTGGCCGAACCTGCCACTGTGTTTCACCCTCTACGCGCTCTATCTTGCCTTGTGGCACCACACCTTGCGCGACTTCCTACCCGACTGCCTCAACGCAGCCTACAGGCTACCTGAAAGCACCATCGCCGCCGCCACGCACAAACGCCGCCAAACGGCGGTCGTACTGTTTACCTTTGTTTTCAGTGCCCTGTTCGGCATGATTACCCATCTGTTTTTAGATGCCTTCACCCACCCGACCGGCTGGTTTGTGCAACATTTTGCCCCGCTGCAACAGCCGGTATTCGCCCTGCTGGCCTATAAATGGCTGCAATATGGCGGCGGCGTGTTCGGCTTGGGCGGCTGCCTGCTGTTTACACTCCGCGCCGCCCGCCGCCGACCGCACCGCTCGGCCAAAACCGCACGGCAGAAAAGTCTTTTTTGGGCAATCTGCTCCCTGCTGACGCTCTGCGGCTGGGCACTCTGGCAAACCGCCGCGCCTATCCCGTTGACTCACGCAGCCACCCAAATCATCCGCCTCATCGACTGCGGCGTACTCGGATTCTCACTGTTCTGCGCAGTACAGCGCTTAGCTTTCAGCTAGCCTCAATCTCTTCCCGCCGTTTAGCCAAGCCAACACAAAAGGCTACCTGAAAAGTACAAAGCAGAAACTTGCCTTGCATTTTTCAGGTAGCCTTATTTCAACTTGCGGTGTCGTGCTGCTTATGCCGCCTCATTCTTGCTCAAAGTGAAGCCTGTGAAGCCGAACACGAGGGTAAGCAGCAGGCTGAGGTAGCAGAAGAAGGCGTAGGGCAGATAATCGATTACGGGCACGCCCAGGGCGTGGTGGATAAACACGCCGCACACGCTCCAGGGCACGAGCGGGTTGGTTACCGTGCCCGCATCTTCCACGGTGCGGGCGATGTTGCGCGGGTGTAGGCCGAGCCGCTCGTAGATGGGCTTGAAGGTGTTTCCGGCCAGGAGCAGGCTGAGGTATTGCTCGCCAATGAGTACGTTTACACCCAGCGAAGTGGCGGCCACGGTGAAGGTGGCGCGGCCGGCGTTAACCAGCATATGGCCGATGCCAGAGAGCAGCGCGGGCAGGATGCCCAGGGCGTTGAGCAGGCCGCCGAGGCTGAGGGCGAGGATAACGATGGTTTGGGTGAAAAACATGCTGCCGATGCCGCCGCGCGAAATCAGCTTGGCCACATTGCCCAAATCGGTGCCTTCTGGCGGCGCGTAGCCGTTGAAGAAGTAGCCGCCGAGCTGTTCTATGCTGGGGCTGCTGTGCAGATAGGTGAGCACGAGGGAAACGGCGATGGTGATGATGATGGTGTAAATCGCGTTCACGCGGCGCATGGCCAAAACGATCAGCACGGCAAAGGGCAACAGGGTGTAGCCGTGCACTAAGCCGCTGGCCTGCAGCTGGGTTTGGAAGGCGGCCACGCTGCTTAAATCGGCGGCAGCGGTGTGGCCGGAGAGCAGCCAAAGCAACAGCGCGGTAAGCAGCCAGGCGGGGATGGTGGTGTACATCATATTGCGGATGTGGTCGAACAAATCGATGCCCACAATGGAGGCGGCAATGCTGGTGGTGTCGGAAATGGGCGACATTTTGTCGCCGAAAAACGCGCCGGACACCACCGCCCCGGCCACCACAGCCGGATTAGCACCCAACGCGCTGCCCATGCCAATAAAGGCCACACCCAGGGTGGCACAGGTGGTGAGGCTGCTGCCGATGGCCACGCCCACCATCGAAGTGAGCACGAAGGCGGAAAGATAAAAAAACTGCGGCGAAATCAGCTCGAAGCCGTAATACATCAGCGTGGGAATCGCGCCGGATACCATCAGCGCCGACACCAGCAAACCAATGAAAAAGAAGAGATAAATCGCGCCGATGCCGGAGAGCACGCCGCGCGCCATGCTCAGCTGCATACGGCCGAAATCCAACCCTTTGGCTTTGCCGAAACAGAGCAGCCCGCACAGCACCAAAATTACCGACAAATGTGGCACCCAGCCGAAATGAATCATGGTGATGCTCATCACGGCCACCACCAGCGCGGCCATCACCGCCGCCTCGCGCGGCTGCA
Organism: Eikenella corrodens; assembly: GCF_900187105.1. Taxonomy (NCBI): domain Bacteria; kingdom Pseudomonadati; phylum Pseudomonadota; class Betaproteobacteria; order Neisseriales; family Neisseriaceae; genus Eikenella; species Eikenella corrodens. The sequence continues at coordinate 1,452,091 of NZ_LT906482.1, read as the reverse complement.
TTTCCAATAAGGCTTCTTTGGTTTCGTTCACTTCCGTCTCCTCCCGCTTCAACTTGGCAGTTTGTGCCACAAATTTTGTAAAGAGACTGCCAAACTACCATTTCCCGCCCGGCAAGGCAATCCCGGCATCAGCAATACCTATTTTAAAAGGGCACAGATTCGCCTGATTTGTGTTTCAGGCTACCTGAAAGCAGTTTAGAATCATATTAGAAATGAAGTTTATGCAATAAAATTGCAAAATATTAGGCATTATAAAAAATAAATGTCTCACCTCTATTCCCGGTAGCACTTGCAACAAACACATGCTATTCAGCTAAAATACGCCCCAACCGAAAGGCTACCTGAAAAATGCCGCCTTTAGCTGTTTAAACTTCCGTTGCAGTTCATGCTTTCAGGTAGCCTCAAATATTCTATAAATCATCATATTAAACAGGACCCGAACCATGCCAGACTACCGCTCCAAAACCTCCACCCACGGCCGCAATATGGCGGGCGCACGCGCATTGTGGCGCGCCACCGGCGTGATGGAAACCGACTTCGGCAAGCCCATCATCGCCGTTGCCAACTCGTTCACCCAATTCGTTCCCGGCCATGTCCACCTGCACAACATGGGTCAGCTGGTTGCCCGCGAAATCGAAAAAGCCGGTGCCATCGCCAAAGAATTCAACACCATCGCCATCGACGACGGCATCGCCATGGGGCACAGCGGCATGTTGTACTCCCTGCCCAGCCGCGATTTGATTGCCGACTCCATCGAATACATGGTCAACGCCCACTGCGCCGACGCGCTGGTATGCATTTCCAACTGCGACAAAATCACCCCGGGCATGCTGATTGCCGCCATGCGATTGAACATCCCGACCATCTTCGTCTCCGGCGGACCGATGGAAGCGGGCAAGGTCATCGGCGTGGCCAACATCCAACCCGAACGCCGCTTGGACTTGATTGACGCCATGATTGAATCGGCGGACGACAATGTCAGCAACCAACAGGTCGAAGAAGTCGAACAAAACGCCTGCCCGACCTGCGGCTCCTGCTCGGGCATGTTCACCGCCAACTCCATGAACTGCCTGACCGAAGCGCTCGGCCTGTCCCTGCCCGGCAACGGTTCCTACCTCGCCACCCACGCCGGCCGCAAAGAATTGTTCCTCGAAGCGGGCCGTATGATTGTCGAAATCACCAAACGCTATTACGAGCAAGACGACGAAACCGTGTTGCCGCGCAGCATCGCCACCAAAAAAGCGTTTGAAAACGCCATGACCATGGATATCGCCATGGGCGGTTCCACCAACACCATCCTGCACTTGCTCGCCGTCGCCAACGAAGCAGGCGTGGATTTCAAAATGGCCGACATCGACCGCCTGAGCCGCGTCGTTCCCTGCATCTGCAAAACCGCGCCCAACAACCACGATTACTACATGGAAGACGTGCACCGCGCCGGCGGTATCTTCGCCATCCTGAAAGAACTGGACAAAGCGGGCAAACTGCACACTGACGTGTACACCATCCACGCGCCGACGCTGAAAGACGCGATTGAACAATGGGACGTGACCAATCCCGAAAACACTCACGCTATCGAACGCTTCAAAGCCGCGCCCGGCGGCGTACGCACCACCCAAGCGTTCTCGCAAAACCGCATGTGGAAAACCCTCGACCTCGACCGCGAAAAAGGCTGCATCCGCAACGTCGAACACGCCTACTCGCAAGATGGCGGTTTGGCGGTCTTGTTCGGCAACATCGCCGAACGCGGCTGCGTGGTGAAAACCGCAGGCGTGGACGAGAGCATCCTCAAATTCACCGGCCGCGCCCGCGTGTTTGAAAGCCAGGAAGCCGCAGTAGAAGGCATTTTGGGCAACCAAATCGTCGCCGGCGACATCGTCATCATCCGCTACGAAGGCCCCAAAGGCGGCCCGGGTATGCAGGAAATGCTGTATCCGACAAGCTACCTGAAATCCAAAGGCCTCGGCAAAGCCTGCGCCCTCTTAACAGACGGACGCTTCTCCGGCGGCACATCAGGCCTCTCCATCGGCCACGCTTCACCCGAAGCGGCGGAAGGCGGCGCCATCGGCTTGGTGCACGAAGGCGATACGATTGAAATCGACATCCCCAACCGCAGCATCAATCTGAAAGTGTCCGACGAAGAACTCGCCGCCCGCCGTGCCGAAATGGAAGCGTGCGGCAGCAAAGCGTGGAAACCGGAAAACCGCGACCGCTACGTCTCCGCAGCCCTGCGTGCCTACGGTGCCATGGCGACTTCCGCCGACAAAGGCGCGGTGCGGGATGTGAGCCAAGTGGAACGCTGATTGGTTTTCAAGCCTTGAACCATTTTCAGGTAGCCTGTATTGCTTGCAGGCTACCTGAAACTTTAAGGGGCTGTCCTAGATAACCAGGAATATTCAAAATTGATTAAAATATTCCTATGAGAAAAAGTCGCCTCAGTCAGCCCGTTCAAAATAAACTGATCGAATTGTTCGTTGCAGGAGCAACCGCCCGTACTGCCGCCGAATTGGCCGGGGTCAATAAAAACACCGCTGCCTACTACTTTCACCGTTTACGCTTGCTTATCTTTAATCGTTGCGAACACTTGGAAATGTTTGATGGCGAAGTAGAAGCAGATGAAAGCTATTTTGGCGGCTGCCGCAAAGGCAAACGCGGTCGCGGAGCAGCCGGAAAAGTGGTGGTATTCGGACTGTTGAAGCGTAACGGTAAGGTTTACACCGTTACCGTAGCCAATACGCAGTCGGCTACCCTGCTGCCGATTATCCGGGAGAAGGTAAGACCGGACAGCGTGGTTTATACTGATTGCCACAGTGCCTACAATGTATTGGATGTTAGCGAGTTTAACCACTTGCGCATCAATCACCGCACCTGTTTTGCAGACAGGCAAAACCACATCAACGGGATTGAGAACTTCTGGAGTCAGGCCAAACGTCATTTGCGTAAATTCAACGGCATTCCGAAAAAGCATTTCGAGCTGTATTTGAAAGAGTGCGAATGGCGATTTAACAACAATGAAATAAAATCTCAAATTGCCATGTTAAAACAAATGGTAAAAGATAGTCTAACCTAGTTATCTAGGACAGCCCCAACTTTAATTACCCACCCAAATAGATATAAGATACAATATAAATGCCTTGATTTTTAGCTGGTTAGTTAACTAAAGGAGGAGCATCATGAGACATTCTGTATGGCGTTTACCATCCATTGCAGCAGTTGTATTGGCAATCTTCTCTTTGTCGGCAGCCGCGCAAACCTGTGTGGTACCGAATCCGGATATGCAATCGGGCGATAAAGTGAATCTGCGTGCCCAGCCCACCACACAAAGCCGGATACTGGCGCAATTGGCCGATGACGAAGAGAAACTGGATTTTTTGGGCAAACAAGGGAACTGGTTTCACGTTCGGCGTTTATATGGCGGCCGCCATGTGGAGGGATATATCCATAAAAGCCAGGGCCATCTGCTGCATAGCTATATTGTGAGCAGCCGCGACGGCTATGCCAATGTACGCACAGAACGGCAAGACCAAGACAATGCTGGGACAAGGATACAAACTGGTCAACTGCGCACGGGCACGCGGGTATGGGTGCTCCCAGAGTGGAATGAAGGCGACTGGTTATATATTGCCAAACCGATGGATGGTTTCATCCACAAAAGCCAGCTGCGGCAGGAAACATCGGGACGCTGCCAATAGCCGTTTGGTTTTCACTTTGTTGCAACACAAACTTTCAGGTAGCCTGTATTACTATGCAGGCTACCTGAAATCGTTAAGCTTCAATGCAGTGAAAAACTTGATACAATACGCCCGATGGGAAAGCCAGCTATACAGGCTTCTCCATCATCTTGCTTCATCCTACTGCCTGCTTTCAGGCAGCCAATTATTAATCCTTATCCATTCACACACATCATGACACACACCTCTCCTGCCGTTTGGCGGCAAAAAATCGGTGCCGTTGTTTTGCACCAAACCACCCAGCTGGCCATTCTCCTCATCATCGTTTTAAACGCCATCATCCTCGGCCTGCAAACCTCGCCCGCCATAATGGCACGTTGCGGCGCGCTGCTGCATTGGCTGGATATGGCCGCGCTGATTATTTTTATTGTGGAATTGGCGGCGAAATTCATTGCTTTGGGGCGGCGGTTTTTCCGCGACGGCTGGAATATTTTCGATTTCCTCGTGGTGGCCGTGGCGCTGTTGCCCAATGCGGGCGCGCTTTCGGTGTTGCGCTCGCTGCGCGTGTTGCGCGTGCTGCGGCTGATCAACCGTATGCCGCAGTTGCGCCGTATTGCCGATGCCATTTTGCAGGCCGTGCCGGGTATCGGTGCGATTGCGGGGCTGATGGGCATTCTGTTTTACGTGGGCGCGGTGATGGCCACCACGCTCTTCGGCGAACGCTTCCCCGAATGGTTCGGCAGCCTGGGCAAATCGCTGTATACGCTGTTTCAAGTGATGACGCTGGAGAGCTGGTCGATGGGCATTGTGCGCCCTGTGATGGAAGCCTATCCAAACGCCTGGCTGTTTTTCGTACCGTTTATTTTGGTGTCTGCCTTTGTGATGCTGAACTTATTCGTGGCCGTGATTGTAGATACCATGTCGAACCTGCATTCTACCGACCCAGATACGGAACACCAGCCCGAAACGCCGCAAGATAGCCAAATATTGGTGAGCAGCGCCGAGCTGGCGCGCCTGCATCAAGAAATGGCTGAAATCAAAGCATTGTTGCGCGAACAGCAGGCAAAATAATTCAGGTAGCCTGTTTGGCCGCAGAGGCTACCTGAAACGCACGATCCCGCTTTTCAGCTAGCCTGCCGGCCCATGCCTGCTTTCGCCCTACCCTATTGAGCAATCTGCCATGACCGCCGCCCTCCACCTACGCATCTGCCTCGATTTTATTGAAACCGCTTTGCTCAATAGCGGCAGCAGATGGGATACAAGCGAACTCTACGAAGCCCACCAACGCGCTTGGGGCTATCTCCGCTGCCCCCAAAGCGAATGGACGCAAACCCATACCACTCCGCACTACCCGCCCGGCAGCGATTTGCCCACCCTGCTGGCCGCACGCAATTTCCTCGCGCCTTATGCTGCGGATTACACCCAAGCAACGCACGAATCAGCCTTTGCCCATGCCTTGGCACAATATGATGCCAACCTGCCGGAAGCATTTGCCCAATACCGCCAAATGCGCTTAAACGACATCGGCGCAATCCGGCCGATTACGTCCGAACAGCTGGCCGAATTGCAGGCATCCCCAGGGTTTGAAACCATTTTGGTAGAAGATTGGGCCGATGAAGCAGAGCTGTTCGAGCGCGTGCCGGTGCAGGAAATCGTCTTGCAATCGCTGGGCTTTTTAGAGGAATACGTCCGCCCCTACAGCCGAAGCCACCAAATGTTGTTCGATTATCCCGCTGCTATCCGCGCCTTTTTCCAAGGCCGGCTTTCCTCTGCCGGGCTGGCAGAAAAATGCAGGCAGCATTGGCAACATCAAAAAAACCAATTCAACGGCATCCCCCATCTGCGCCGCCAAGAAGCGGCCATGGGCTTTTTCCTGTGGGAAGCCGCATGGAACGAAGAGTTGGCCAGCCAAGAAGGCGTGCAAGACCCGCCGTTGTTCTATTTTCTCGACAATCTCACCCAAATCAACGCAGGCCTGGCCCTGCAATGGCGGGATTATGTTGCACCCTTATTGAGAGCCGCATAAACGCAGCCTGTGTATATCTAAAGTTTCAGGTAGCCTGTATCGCCACGCAGGCTACCTGAAACTTTATCTGGCACAGCAATTTAGATATGATGGCGGCAGGTGAATCCGTAACGAATCTCCTCCAATCAACCCCACTCAGGAGCAAGCCCATGCTTTCATCACTGCATACCCGAACTGCCGCCTTCGCCGCCGTACTGTTGGCGCTATCCGCCACTGCCGCCGCCCATGTTGCCCCCGATAGCTGCGGCCTGCCCGACAGTACGACACCCGCCAGCTATCTGGCCACCAACCACAACAGCGAAAAAGTCAATATCCGCGCCCAGCCCAACACCCGCGCCGCCATCCTTGCCGTTTGCGACAATCAAAGCGAAGCCGCCATCCTCGGCAAAAGTGGCTCGTGGTACCGCGTGCGGCTGGCCTTGCGGCCAAACCAGCCGGCAGAACGGCGCATCATCAACGGCTATGTGCACCAAAGCCAGGTTAGCCTGCGCCATGTTTATACCGTGCACAGCGCCGACGGCTCGGCCAACCTGCGCCTGAATGCCAACAGCCGTGCCGAAATACAGCAACGCATCCCCAACGGCACCACCGTGGCCGAACACCCCGCCAAGCGCCGAGGCGACTGGCACTATGTGAGCGTGCACGGCAGCGATAGCGATAACTATGGCTATGTGCACAAAAGCCAACTGCGGCCGAAAGCCGGGCGTTAAGCAGTAAAATATTTCAGGTAGCCTGCCATACCTAAGTAGGCTACCTGAAACGTTATCCGGCACACTAATTTGGCTATGATTGCGCCAAACTAATCGCCTGGCTACTCACCAAACTCTCCAATCATCATGCCAACCCTGCATATCCGCACCCCCAATCCCACGCTCTATATCGCCTTCTTGGCGCTCGGTTTATTGAGCGCCATCAAATCTGGAGTCATTTCGCCGGAAGCAGGCATTTGGACATTACGCATGCCGAAAAATTATGATGAAATCCTACCCCACTGCCCGCCAAAATTGCAGAATATCATTGAGTGTTTCGATGAGTTAGACTTACTCTCCCGGCTCGATGCCGTTGCATATGCCCAAACCATCGACCGCCTGCTGCACGATTTGCAGCAAATCGTAGCAGAACATTCCGAACCGTACGATGCCCATTTAAACGTAAGCGGCTAGTTTCATCGTGAGCTGAAACCCTACCACTCTGCTTCCACCATCATAAAAGGCTACCTGAAAACCAGAAAATCAGTTTTCAGGTAGCCTTTACTATGCCGTTTCAAGCACTACTGCTTCATCGCATTCACCAGCGCGTTCACGTTGTAGCGGAACATTTGCTCATAAGTAGCAGCGGGAGCGCCGCGGCTCAGGGCGTCGGAATAGAGCTTGCCGTTTACACGGATACCGGTTTCGCGCGAAATGCGTTCCACCATGCGCGAATCTTTGATGTTTTCGCTAAACGCGGCACGGATGCCCTGGCTGCGGATTTGGCGGATTAGGGCGGAAACCTGGCGGGCGGAAGGCTCGGCTTCGGTGCTCACGCCTTGCGGGGCGATGAATTCGACGCGGTAGCGTTTACCCATGTAGTTGAAGGCATCATGCCCGGTGAGCACTTTGCGCCGTGCCTGCGGCACGCTGTTGAATTGGGTTTGCGCCCATTGGTGCATGGCGTCGAGGCGGGCTTGGTAGCCGCTGAGGCGCTGCTGATAATAAGCGCGGCCTTGCGGATCGACTTTAATCAGCGCGTCGGCCACGTTTTGGGCGTAGGTTTTCATCAGAACGGGGTCGTTCCACACGTGCGGGTCGAATTCGCCGTGATGGTGGTGGCCATGGTCATGACCGTGGCCGTGGTGGTCATGACCGTGATCATGATCGTGGTCGTGATCATCGTCGTCGTGGTCTTCGGCCTTCATCGGCTGGATGTTTTTGGTGGCCTCGGCAAACGGCACGCCGCTTTGGCGGATGCCGCGCATCACCGCAGCCTGCTCAAAACCCAAGCCGTTCACCAATACGAGCTTGGCATTGCGGATGCGCTGCATATCGCGGCTGGTGAGGTTGTAGGCATGCGCGTCTTGGTCGGGGCCGACCAGGTTGCTCACGTTCACGCGCTCGCCACCCACCTGCTTGGCCACGTCACCCAAAATGCTGAAGCTCGACACCACTTCCAGCGGCGCGGCATACAGGCTGCCGGAAAACAGCGCGGCAATCAGGCCGAGTTTCCAATGCTTCAATTTCATCTTTTACTCCTTATGTTTGGTTGTCATATGAGCCTTCCGGCTCGTCCGTGAGGCTACCTGAAAACAATTTTAGCTTTATGGAAGCTTAAGCTTTCGGGTAGCCTTTAAACCTATTAGCCTCTCTTGGCTGGCCCAGCCAATCAAGCCCGCAAATGCCTGCCGCGCCACCATTTCGGCAGCATCCCGCCCTCGCGCCCGACAAACAGCGACACGGCATACACGCCGCCCAGGCACAAAATAATCGCCGGGCCGGAGGGGATATCCACATGGTAGGAAAACAGCAGGCCGCAGAAGCTGCAGGCGAGTGCAATCAGCACTGCGAGCGCAATCAGCCCGCCCATGCTGCGCGACCACAGCCGTGCGGTAATCGCCGGCAGCATCATCACGCCCACCGACATCAGCGTGCCGATGGCCTGAAAACCGGCCACCAGATTCAGCACCACCAACATTAAAAACAACACATGCCACAGCCCGCCGCGCCCGTTTACCGCGCGCAGAAACAGCGGGTCGATGCTCTCCAGCATCAGCGGGCGGTAGATCAGCGCCAGCGTCAACACCGACACCGCGCTCACGCACAACACCAAAATCAGCGACGGCGTATCCACCGCCAGCACCGAACCAAACAAGAGGTGCAGCAAATCCACATTGCTGCCGTAGCTGCTCACCAGCACCACGCCCAAGGCCAGGCTGGCCAGATAAAACGCGGCAAAATTCGCGTCTTCCTTTAAGTTGGTGTGGCGGCTCACCAAACCGGCGAGCAGCGCCATCGCCAGCCCGGCGGCAAAACCACCCAGGCTCATGGCGGGCAGGCTGAGCGAACCGGCGGCAATATAGCCCGCCGCCGCGCCGGGCAGCACCGCATGGCCGAGCGCGTCGCCCACCAGGCTCATGCGCCGCATCACCAAAAACACGCCCACCGGCGCCGCGCCCACGGCCAAAAACAGCACGGAGGCAAGGGCATAGCGCATAAAATCGTCGGCAAAGGGTTCGATCAGGAGCTGGGAGATGGTCATGGCGTGTGCTTATTCGGTTAGTAGATTAGGTTTTATTGTTTGGTTTCTGGGGAACTCATGCTTTCAGGTAGCCTGTTTGGCAGACGGATGGCCGTTGGCAATGATTACGCCTTCGCCTACGGCGGTGCCGCCTTCCATAATCCAAAATTCCGTGCCGGGGCGCAGGGCGGAATAATCCACGCTGCCGGGGTAGAGGTAATCCAGCCCGGCTTGCAGCGGCTCGTCGAATCGGGTGTGCTCGAACGCGGCAAACACGATACCGAGCATGTCGCAGCTGCCTTTGGGCGCGAAGTGCGGGCGGTAGCCTTCGGCGGGGAAGTGCGTGCGGCTGCGGATGCGCTGCGGGAACGCTCCGGCGGAGAAATCTTCGCTGCGGTTTCGGAAGAAAACAACGGTGGCGGCAAACATAGAGTTCAGGCTACCTGAAAACTCAAGCGGCGCACCATTCGCGCGGTTCGGTGCGGTGCATGGCTTCGGCGGCCTGTTTCAGGTAGCCTTCGGTGAGCACGTCGGCAGTGGCGCCGCTGGCGATTTTTTCGCGGGCAATCAGGAAGGTGTGGGGAAAATAGGCGCGCACCTGCTCATAATCGTGCAACACGGCAATCACGGCACGGCCTTCGTTTTGGTGGCATTGGCGCAATACTTCCAACAATTCATACGTGGTGCGCGCGTCCACGGCGTTGAAGGGCTCGTCCAGCAGCAAGAATTTGGCATCTTGCACCAGCATGCGGGCAAACAGCACGCGCTGGAATTGGCCGTTGGAAAGCTGGCCGATGCTCCGGCGGGCAAAATCGGCCATGCCAACGCGCTCGAGCGCGGCGTGTACCCGTTCGCGTTGTTCGGGTTTGGTGCTGCCGAAAAAGCCGATTTCATACCACAAACCCATGGCGGCCAGCTCATATACGGAAATGGGCTGGCTGCGGTCGATATCGGACTGCTGGGGCAGATAGGCGATATCGCGGCGGGCGAGGCCTTGCCATTGCACGCTGCCGGTGCTGGTTTTCAACAGCCCCATGATGGCTTTGAGCAGGGTGGATTTGCCCGCGCCGTTGGGGCCGAACACCGCCCACATGCTGCCGGGCGCGAATTCGCCGCAAATGTGGTGCACGGCGGGGTGGCGGCGGTAGCTCACGGTGAGGTTGTCGAACACGATGCTCATAGTGCGGCGCCCGTCCAAGCAAACACGCCCAGCATCAGGGCGATGAGCGATACGGCCAAAAGCAAACGGCTGCCTGCGCCGCGAAGTAACCAAGAGTGCATAGTGTGTGCTGAATGTTATGTTGTAACGGGCGGCATGATACTCTATAACATGTGCTTTTTCCATAGCCGGAAGGCTACCTGAAAAGCAGGCAGAAAATGTCGCTGCGTTAATTTAGTGCAGACAAAGTGCCAATTTGTTGGCAATATTGAAAAATACTTGCCGCACAGCACAGCTGCCCAAACCGCGCCGCCGCGCCGTTTCCCTAGCACAAGGTATGAAGGAGCCAAGCGTTTGGCTATAATGATCAGATTGCTTGCGCCTACTTACCCTTCCCTTCCCGCCCACCAAGGAATAACAATGAAGAAACTGCTCCTGCTCGCTATTTGCGCCGGCCTGCTCGCTGCCTGTGGCGGCCAAGCCCAAAGCGAGGCTTCCTCCCCCAAAGGCGATAACGCCAACCTGCTCAACCTCTACAACTGGGCGGATTATGTCGATCCTGCCACCCTCACCGCCTTCACCGAGAAAACCGGCATCACCATCCGCTCCGCCTACTACGACAACAACGAAACCCTCGAAGCCAAGATGCTCAGCGGCAGCAGCGGCTACGATTTGGTGGTGCCCTCCATTTCCAACGTAGGCCGCCAAATCCAAGCCGGCGCCTATCAGCCCATCGACAAAAGCCAAATTCCCAACTACAGCAATCTCGACCCGCACCTGCTCAAGCTGATGGAGCAGGTGGACCCCGGCAACAAATACGCCGTGCCCTATTTCTGGGGCATCAACACGCTGGCCATCAATACCCAAATGGTGCAAAAAGCCCTGGATGGTAAACCCATGCCCGAAAACGTGTGGGATTTGGTGTTCAATCCCGAATACACCGCCAAACTCAAATCCTGCGGCATTTCCTATTTCGACAGCCCGCTCGAGCAATACCCCCTGGCGCTCAACTATTTGGGCAAAGACCCCAACAGCACCAAGCCTGAAGACCTGCAAGCGGCCACCGATATGATGCGTGCCGTGCGCAAAGACATCCGCATCTTCACCGCCTCCACATACATCAACGACCTCGCCGCCGGCAACCTGTGCGTGGCCGTTGGCTACGGCGGCGATTTGAACATCGCCCGCAACCGGGCCATCGAAGCCGGCAACGGCATCGACATCCAAGTGCTCGTGCCCAAAAACGGCCTGGCGGTGTGGATCGACTCCCTGATGATTCCCAAAGATGCGCACCACCCCGCCAACGCCCTCAAATACATCAACTACACCCTCGATCCCAAAGTAGCCGCCGCCAACGGCAGTTTCGTTACCTATGCCCCCGCCAGCCAGCCGGCCCGCGCGCTGATGCCCGAGGCATACCGCAACAACGAATCCATCTTCCCCAGCGAAGAAGCCATGGCCAACAGCTTCGTCATCCTGCCCAAAGACCCACACACCAGCCGCCTGATGACCCAGCTCTATCAAAGGCTGATGGCGATTAAATAACGGCAATGCCAGCAAACCACAAAAGGCTACCTGAAAATTTCAGGTAGCCTTTTAGTCAATTTGGCTGCGATGCCCGAGCAAACTGTATTACGCTCAACTTTCAGGTAGCCTGCAAGGGATGGCTTGCAACCACAATATTAAGGAAGAGAGCTCACTCCCCTACCATTTACCGTTCCAGTATGCCACATCAAGGCTACCTGAAAGCAGTAATCCCAACGAAATCAAAACAACCGGCTTGAGTGCTTAGGCAATTAACCTTTCAGGTAGCCTTTCCCAAAGCAAAACGCCCGAGCCAAAGCCCGGGCGCGTATATTCCCATCAAACCGTTCAGCCGAAGAACATCTTGGAGAACATCAGGCCGAAGGCCAAGCTGAAGCCCATACTCAACAAGCCGGGCAGCATAAAGCTGTGGTTGAAAATAAACTTGCCGATTTTCGTCGTGCCCGTGCTATCGAAATCGATGGCGGCAATAATCGGGCCGTAGTTCGGAATGAAGAAATAGCCGTTCACCGCCACGAATGTGCCGATGATAATCGGCGCGGGTACTCCCAGCGAAATGGCCACTGGGAACAGCGTCGCCACGGTGGCGCCCTGGCTGTTCACCAACACGGAAAGCACAAACAGCGCAAAGGCAAACGCCCACGGCGCGCTCTGCACCAGGCCGGACACCGCCTGCTGCACTTCGTCCAAATGCCCGTGCATCAGCGTATCGCCCAGCCAGGCCACGCCAAACACAGCAATCACGGCGCGCATACCGGCATGGAACACCGAGCCCTGCGTAATCGCATTGCCATCCGGTTTGCAGGTAACAATAATCAGTGCTGCAGCGGAAAGCATCACAATTTCAATGGTGTGCGCCATACCCATCGGTTTATCGTTAAACACCGGGCGCAGCGAAGGCATCGCGCCGAGCAGCACCACCAAAATAGCGGCAAACAGGAAAATTCCCACCGAAATCTTAGCCTTGCCGCTCACTTGTGCATCGGCAGCCACGGTTTCCGTGTCATACAGCTTGCTGTAGGCCGGGTCTTTCAAGCGGCGTTGATATTCCGGATCGTCTTTCAGCTCTTTGCCCATCCGGTTCACCAGCACGCAGGCAATACCGATGCCGATGATGGTGGAAGGCACGCTCACTTTGAGCACATCTGCCATCGTAATATGCTGCGGCTCGAGGTAGCTCACGCAAGCCACCACCGCCGCCGCAATCGGGCTGGCCACAATGGCAAACTGCGAAGCAATCACCGCCATGGTTAGCGGGCGTTCCGGGCGGATGCCGTTTTTGCGGCTCACCTCCGCAATCACCGGCAGCACGGAATAGGCCACATGCCCCGTGCCGGCCAAAACGGTGAAGGTATAGGTAACCATCGGCGCGATAAAGGTGATGTATTTCGGGTTTTTGTGCAGCACGCGGGTGGCGATTTTAATCATATAGTCCAAACCGCCGGCCGCCTGCATGGCAGCCGCTGCCGACACTACTGCCATAATCATCAGCATCACATCAATCGGCGGGCTGGTGGGCTCCAAACCGAAACCGAACGACAATATTGCCAAACCGATACCGCCGAACACACCCAAACCGATACCGCCCACCTGGGCGCCGGCTAAGATGCACAACAGCACCACGGCAAACTGAATAAAAAACTGCGCATGTTGAGCAAAGAAGCTCATTATGGTCTCCAAAGTAAACTTATGTATGCAAAAAGGAGCGCTGAGTTTACCAAAATTTATCCCGCAAATAAAACGGATTTTATTTTCAGGTAGCCTTTATTCAACACAACAAACTGTATATAAAAATAAATTTTCAATTTATCATAACCAATTCTATCCTGCATATCCTGCCCGGCAAAGCCATCCCCGCTGCATTCCGCACACCCAATCGCAAACATTTCTTAACAAACAAGCCAACAAAAATCCCATGCTGTGAAAGCATGGGAAAGAAATTGGAGCGGGTAACGGGAATCGAACCCGCATAGTCGGCTTGGGAAGCCGGTGCCTTACCATTAGACGATACCCGCAAAACAGGAGTGCGCGCAGTATAGAGGATTTCCCGGCAAACCGCCAGCCCGCGCTAATCGCGGAACACCGGCTCGCCCGGCAGCCCATCGCCTGCGCCTCGCCGCCCGCCATGCAGGCCGGATAATCCCATCCAACCGCACACCCTGCCGATAGCCGCACCACCCACCAATAGCGGCATATTAAAAGGGCGCCATGCCTCACCACGCCCTATCACACAAAGTTTCAGGTAGCCTTCCGGCTTACCGCCATATCACTTACAGGCTACCTGAAAAATCTTCGCCCTGCACTGAAGCTTACACTTTCAGGTAGCCTTTATTCTGCCAGCCAGGCCGCCAAGCTGGTTAAGCCGTCCAGCATGGCCAGGTGCGGGGCAGTTTGCAGTTGGGCGGGGGTGTGGGCGCCGGTGGTGAGTGCGATGGCTGGGCTTTGGGCGTTGTGCGCCATGTGCAAATCGTGGGTGGTGTCGCCGATTACCAGGGCTTCGGCCGGGTGCACGCCCAATTCGTCGCAGATGGAGAGCACCATTTCCGGCTGGGGCTTGGAAGCGCATTCGTCGACGGTGCGGGTGGCGAGGAAAAAGTTGCGCGTGTCGGTTTCATCCAGGGCGGCATCGAGCCCGCGCCGGCCTTTGCCGGTGGCCACGGCGAGCCAGTAGTGCTGTTGCAGCCGCTGCAGGGTATTGCCCGCGTCGGGGAATAAAACGGTTTGCTCGCGGCGGTGGTGGAATTCGTGCTGATAGGCGCGGATGGCGGCTTCGGTTTGCTGTTGGTCCAGCTGCGGGCACAGACGGCGCAGGGCTTCGCGCAGGCTCAGGCCGATGGTGGCGCGGATGTCGGCCTCGGCGGGCGGCGGCCAGCCGAAGCGGCAAAAAGAGTTTTGCACGCCCTGCACGATTTGGGCGGTGGAATCGGCTAAGGTGCCGTCCCAGTCGAAAATCAATACGCGATACGGTTTCATGGCATTCCTTGATGTGTTGGGGGTTTGGGCTACCTGAATTTTCAGGTAGCCTCATTTGAAGCTGCGCCCTGCGCCGTGCAGCAAGGCGTTAATCATGATTTCATCGGCTTCCGCCTCGGCTTGGCGGCACGCCGTTTCCTGCCGGATGATTTCCTCCAAATCGGCACGGCCGCTCTCGACAGGCTGGGTGATCACCTGCTTGGGGCGCTCCAAAGAAAAGCCTTCCGGCAGGATTACTTTGAATTTGGGCTGCTTATCGTTTTGCTGCATATCTTTCCTTTTTGGCTAAATGGCAAACAGGCTACCTGAAAAACAGAGCCGGAATCGTGAGCTTGCTTTTTCAGGTAGCCTCTTACTCCTGCCGCAAGCCCTCCAGCATCTGACGCAGCTCTTCCGGCAGCGGCGCGGTGAGCACCAGCGTTTCGCCGCTTGCCGGGTGTTCGAGCTCCAAGCGGTGGGCGTGCAGGAACATGCGTTTGAGGCCGAGCTTTTTCAGGCGGCGGTTGGCGGTGTAGTCGCCGTAGCGTTCGTCGCCGGCAATCGGGCAGTTTTGCGACTGCATGTGCACGCGGATTTGATGGGTGCGGCCGGTGCGCAGCGTGGCTTCCATCAGGCTCAGGGCGGAAAGCCCCACCGCGTGCAGCGGCGCGCCGCCGAAGCTTTCCAGCACGCGGAACAGCGTGTGCGCGCTCTGCCCTTCTTCGCTCACGCGCACCATTTTCTCGCCTGCCGCGCCGGTGTATTTGAACAGCGGCAGCTTCACCTGCCGCACGCCCTGCGGCCACGCGCCCATGCCCAGCGCCAAATATACTTTTTTCGGCTTATCGTTGCGCCAGGCTTCGTGCAGTTTCACCAATGCGCTGCGCTTTTTGGCCACCACCAATAATCCGCTGGTATCTTTGTCCAACCGGTGTACCAATTCCAAATAACGCGCCTGCGGCCGGGCGCGGCGCAGCTGTTCGATCACGCCGAAGCTCACGCCGCTACCGCCGTGCACGGCCACGCCGGAAGGTTTGTCCACTACCAAAAGGTGCTCGTCTTCAAACACAATGTCAAATTCGCGCGGCGGCACGGCAGCCTCGGCCTGCTCGGCTTTCTGCGCCAGCCGGATCGGCGGAATCCGCACTTCGTCGCCCGCGGCCAAACGGCTGTCGGCAGCGGCGCGTTTTTTGTTCACGCGCACTTCGCCGCCCCGGATGATGCGGTGGATATGGCTCTTGGGCACGCCTTTGAGCAGGCGGATGAGAAAGTTATCCAAACGCTGCCCGGCGGCCGCTTCGTCTACGCTCAAATAATTGACTGAATTTTTGCTAATTGCTGGCATTTTCTCTATAATCCTCTCCCTGCCGACACCGTGCCCAGGCTACCTGAAAGCCAAGCTTCAACAAAGCGAAAAACAAAGGGGGCCGCCGGGTTGGCAAGTTGATTGTTTACTGTTTATTTTATCGTAAAAAGACAATTCCGAACGGCTTTCCTCTGCCTGTCGCGCATTTTGGCGGGCAGATTGAAATAGTAATTGAGTTTACGGCTCCGACAGCCCAAACGGCCTAAGACGCGACCAGCGCGCCGCCGCACCCGCTGCCGGGCTTAAAGAAGACCACAACATCGAATTAATAACGGATTAAGTTTAAACCAGAGCCAAGCGGCGAGCCGCAATCCAAGCAGTACGGCAAAACAAGCCAACACAGCTTTGCTTTAAAATCAATCCGCTATACCTCGCCGCAAGCGGCCGCCATCCGGCCTGCCGCGGCTTTCCAAATTAGCCGCCCGTCCGGCGACCAGCGCGGCAGCGATGCCCGCCCCGTTCTTTCACTACCTTCTTTACCGTTTTCTGCCCGCGTCCGAAGCCGGCTGCCCAACCGCCACGGCGGTTTGCCGCACACCGCGCTTCAGGACCGCACCACACACGGCTGCCGATTTTAATTTAGTTGAAACTTTGTTTTCAGGTAGCCTTCCCCAGCGGCAGCAAAGCGGCCAAACTAATTACACGCTTCGGAATTGCAAACCAAACAAAAGGTTAGCAACATCATGAAACGTATGTTATTTAACGCCACCCAGGCCGAAGAGCTGCGTGTGGCGATTGTAGACGGGCAAAACCTGCTCGATCTCGACATTGAAACGCTGGGCAAAGAACAGCGCAAAGGCAATATCTACAAAGGCATCATCACCCGCATCGAGCCCTCGCTCGAGGCTTGCTTCGTGGACTACGGCACCGACCGCCACGGCTTCCTCCCCTTCAAAGAAGTTTCCCGCGCCTACTTCCAAGACTACGACGGCGGCCGCGCCCGCATCCAAGACGTATTGCAAGAAGGTATGCAGGTCATCGTGCAGGTGGAAAAAGATGAACGCGGTAACAAAGGTGCCGCGCTCACCACCTTCATCAGCCTGGCCGGCCGCTATCTCGTGCTCATGCCGAACAATCCGCGCGGCGGCGGCATTTCCCGCCGTATCGAAGGCGAAGAGCGCCAAGAGCTTAAAGCCGCCATGAGCCAGCTCGACGTGCCGCACGGCATGAGCCTGATCGCCCGCACCGCCGGCATCGGCCGCAGTGTGGAAGAGCTGCAATGGGATTTCAACTATCTGTTGCAACTGTGGCGCGCCATCGAAGAAGCCGGCAACGCCCATCAAGACCCTTATCTCCTATTTATGGAGAGCTCCCTGCTCATCCGTGCCATCCGCGACCACTACCGCTCCGACATCGGCGAAATCCTCATCGACAACCGCGAAGTGTTCGACCAAGTGCAGGAGTTCATGAGCTATGTGATGCCGCACAACGTGGGCAAGCTCAAATACTACGACGACCACATCCCACTCTTCTCCCGCTTCCAAATCGAGCACCAAATCGAAAGCGCCTTCTCGCGCTCCGTGAGCCTGCCCTCCGGCGGCGCCATCGTAATCGACCACACCGAAGCCCTGGTTTCCGTAGACGTAAACTCCGCCCGCTCCACCCGCGGTGCCGACATCGAAGAAACCGCCTTCCAAACCAATATGGAAGCCGCCGAAGAAGTGGCCCGCCAAATGCGCCTGCGCGACTTGGGCGGCCTGATCGTGATCGACTTCATCGACATGGAAAACCCCAAGCATCAGCGCGATGTGGAAAACACCCTGCGCGACGCGCTGCGGAAAGACCGCGCCCGCGTGCAGATGGGCAAACTTTCCCGCTTCGGCCTGCTTGAGCTTTCCCGCCAGCGCCTGCGCCCCTCCCTGGGCGAAAGCAGCCACGTGGCCTGCCCGCGCTGCGCCGGCACCGGCGTGATCCGCGGCATCGAATCCACCGCCCTGCACGTGTTGCGCATCATCCAAGAAGAAGCGATGAAGGACAACACCGAAGAAGTGCACGCCCAAGTGCCGGTGGACGTGGCCACCTTCTTGCTCAACGAAAAACGCGCCGAGCTGTTCGGCCTGGAGGAGCGGCTGGACGTGTCCATCCTGATGATTCCCAACACCCATCTGGAAAATCCGCACTACAATATCACCCGCGTGCGCCCCGACGATGTGGACGACGATGCCGAACCCAGCTACAAACAAGTCGAAATCCCCGAAGAAGACGACAGCCAAACCTTGGAAATCGGCCGCCAAGCCAAACCGGTGAAACCTGAGCCCGCCGTAAAAGGCATCAAACACAGCAGCCCCGCCCCCGTGGTGCAGCAGCCTGCCGAGCCCGGCCTGCTGGCCGGTATCGGCGCCTGGTTTGCCAAACTGTTCGGCGGCGGCGAAACCAAACCTGCCGAAGCCCCTGCAGCCAATAACGGGCGCAACGGCGGCAATCGCGGCAAAGCCCCGCAAAACCGCAACCGCCGCAACCGCAGCCAGCAGCGCGGCCAAAACGGCAACAGCCGCCCGCCGCGCCAGCAAAATGCCGACGATGCCGAAACTTTGGACAACCGCACACCGCAACAGCTGGCAGAGAAATCCGCTGCCGAACAGCAGCCCAATCCGCGCCAACGCCGCCGCCAACGCAAAGACAGCGACGTTCAGGTAGCCTCGGCTGAAAACAATAAGCTGCAGGCCGCCAGCCAAGCGGCTGACATCCCCGAACGCATTGCTGACGACGCCGGCAGCCCTGCAGAAAACCAAGAGCGTGGCAGCGAACGCGGCGATCGCGAGCGCAACAATGAGCGCGGCGAACGCAACGAACGCCGCTCCGGCCGCGACCGCCGCCAAGACAACGGCCAGCGCAACGGCAAAGGCCGAGGTCGCCAGCGCAACATCCCCTCTGCACAGAAAATCATCCAATATCTGGATATTCCGCTGCAAGCCGAGCTGGTGAAATCTGCCGCCGACGTGGTCTTGGGTCTGCACACCGAAGCGCCCGCCACCATGCCGCAGCCCAATGAGGCCGACATCAACAAACCGCTGGTCATCACCATCCCCGAAGTGGCCGATGAAGCCGATGCACCCACCTTCGTGTTTGCCGAAGAAAACACCGCCGAAGCTGCTGAAACCGTAAACCAGACTGCTGTTGCAAGCCCGGTTGCGGAAACAACGCGGGAAGAAGCCGTTGTGGTGGAAACCGTGGCCGTAGAAGCCTCATCCGTCGAAACCCAAGCCGCTCCGGAAGCTGCATCTGCCGATGATTCCATTGCTGCCGCAGCCCAAGCCGTAGAAACGGCAACGACAGCCGTGGCGCAACCTGTTCCGCAACAAACCGCAGCCGAACCCGCGGCCGCCGACCTAGGTGGTCTGGTATTAGTGCAAACCGATCCCGCCGCGCTCTCCGCCGTTCAGCCCGAGCCTGAACAGCCCAAAGGCCTGCGCCGCGCCGATGTTGCCCCCGCCGCCCCGACTGCCGTGCCCGAGCCGCAGCAACTGCAGCAAGTGGAAACCCACCGCAGCTGATGTAGGTTTTCAGGTAGCCTGCAGCGGCCAATAGCAAACCACCCCGAATGATTATTCGGGGTGGTTTTTGATGGTCAATTTCCAGGCTAGCCGGATCTGTATAACTATTCCAAAGAGAGACGAAGCAAGGCAGCAACCCTCAGAATACGGGCACGATAACAAGCTGAACCCACCACATTCCTATTGCTCACGACCAACAGCATTGGAATTCCGTTATTCCATGCTTTCAGCTAGCCTTTCCCAGCTTGCCGGGCTGCTTAAAATCCGTCTGCCCATTTAAGGCGAGCAGTGCTAAGGTTTCGCCGTTCTCTCCTACGAACTCAACCTCATACTTATCTTGCCCGTATATATCCACAATCACGCCGCGTGCGCCGGCAGGTAGGCACCGTTGCAGGTATTAACAATGATGCCGTGGCTGGTCTGGCCACCCAGCGGCACTACGATGCAGTCACTGCCTGCGGGCGGGTGCCCCGTGAAGCCGAACTGCTCGGCATGTTCTAGCGCCTGCACCGTCTCGCCGTCCAGCCCCTCAATCTGCGCGCGTTGCACGCCGGCGGCGGCATCGGTGCGGGCGATTTTGCCCCTGAATGCCTGCCGGATACCGCCCAGCATCCGCTTGATGCGGCCGTCCACTTGTTTAGCGTCCATTTATCATCCTTAAATAACCTGTAATTCCCGTGCCTGACGGCCTTTTCGTCCGCCGCTGCGGTGTTTGCGGCTGCCCCTGCGGCGGCCTTTGCCGCCTTGGCCTTTGTTGTTTTTCGGCGGTTTGGCCTCGGGTATCCATGCCTTGTCCTCTTTAAGGGTGAGGATGGTTTGCGTAGGCTTGCCGCGCCCGCCCACAAATTTGCGCGCCATCAGGAAATAGATACCGTCCAGCCCGTCCGGCTCGCTCAACAGTTGCAGGCGCTGGCCTGGCTGCCACAGTACGCCGTCGTCGTTGCGGTGGCCTTGCACGGTGGCGGTGATGGTGAGGCCGTCCAATTTGCTGTCGCCCAGCCGCTTCTTGGCCTTGCGCTCGGCGGCGGCTTGGTTATCCACATCCGCCTCCACGATAATCAGCGGGCGGTGCACCTTGACCGTGTCGTCTTTAACCGTGGCGCGCAGGTTGTGCTTGCCGCTGTGGCTCTGCCCCAGCACGGTAATCTCGCTGAAACGCTGCGAAAAATCGCGCTCCACCTGCAACTGCTCCACGTTGTTGCCCTGCCCGGATACGCGCACAATCAAATCGGCCACCGGCTTGGCGGTGTAGTCGGGCCCGCCGATCACCAGCGTGCCGTCCGGCTCCAGCCACGGCCACAGCCCGTTGGCCTCGGCATACTGCGCCAAGGCATCCCAAGCGCGGCTGCCCGGCTCGATTTGCACTTTGTTGGTGCGCGCGGTTTGCGCCGCATCGATGCGGATTTTGCTGATGCCCAAGGGTTTGACGATGGTGTCGATAATCTGCTTTAAATCCATATCCTGCGCGTTAAAAATCGGGCAGGAGCAATCCAACAGGATGCCGGCATCGTCGCGGCCGGAAATGGTGAGCGTTTTCTGACCTTTGGCGGTGGTGGTGCTCACGCGGTCGATGCGCCCGCTCAATACGGTATCCTCGCCCACCCGCACTTCCACCGTGTCGCCCGGCTGCACCGCATCCGGTTTGGCGTCCACCGGCCGCCCGAGGGTTACCTGAAAATCATCGGCCGGGGTAAGGAGGTCGCTGTCGATGTCGTAGTCTGTCCACTGGCTGTGGGTTTTGCCTGCGATGAGCAGGCTTACGGTGTTATTGGGCGTAGGCATTTAATACGGTTCCGCGGGCGATAAAGTTGGGATGCATGATGCCGGGATTGAGGCGCAGCAGCTCGGCTTGGCGGCTGTGGTCGCCATACCAGCGGAAAGCCAGCAAGTGCAGGCTGCTGTCGGTCGGTACCACCTTTTGCACCAAGGGCGGGCGCAGGTTAATCAAGGCTTGTGCCTGTTTTTGCAGGGTATGCGCCAACGTGCGCACGCTGTCGGCCAATTCGGCGCTGCCCTCCAAATAGGGCTGCTGCGGCAACAGGCGGCGCTGTTCCAGCTGGCGGTAGAGCTGCTCGGGGTCGGGCGGGTTGTCCTGATACAGCGAGAGCAGCAAGGCGGCCAACTGTTCGGCCTGCTCGGCAGAAGCAGCCAGCATCATCACCGCCAAGCGGTTGGCGGCCAACGCGCTGTTGAGCTGGGCGCGCACATCGGCCAGCAGGCGGCTGATTTCCGCCGGCGTGAGTTCGGGCTCGTCTTGTTCGGCGGCGAAAATATCCGCCAGCTCTTTGGCCAGCGCGGTGCTGCCCACAATGGCAATCGCTGCCGTGAGCGCGGCCACATCCGGCAAGGCGGCCTGCGAGCGGGCGGGCGTGGCGCCGTTATCCAAGCCCTGCCGGTATTGCCACGGCACGGCGGCGGCCGTTTTGGTACCGCCGGCCAAATCGCGCCAGCCGGACAGGCTGCTTTCCGCCGTGCGGTGCATCCCGGCCAGCGCGCCAAACACGCCTTTGAGCTCGGTGAGCAGCACGCGCGGGCTGTTGAGCAGGTTCAGGCTACCTGAAAATACCCCGTTCACTTGGCCGTACAGCCGCCCGACTACATTGAGTACAGCGGCGTGAAAATTGTTCCAGCGGTGCTGCTGGGTGCGGATTTTGCCCAAGGCCTTTTCCAGCACGGCAAAACCTTGGAAGGCGGCCAAGTCGGCCACCCAATCCGCCTCGTCGGCCAAAGCCAGCGCCAGCTCGCGCCCGAAAAACGGCGCGGCGGCCACGCTCTGCTTGAAGCTGATATTGATTTCGGCATAATCCGGGCTGTCCTCGCTGTGCCGCACCTCGAAATCGGCCACCACCGTGTCCGGCACGCTGCCGTAAATCGGGTGCACCAGCTCGCCGCTGCCGTGTTCGCGCAGCACTTTGAGCAGGCGTTGCAGCCGCGCCTCGTAGTCGTCACCATACAAAACGGCGGTGAGGTTAAATTCCAGCGCCTCGCAGCCCGTGTCCTCAATATCCGAGCCGTCCACAAAAGGGTAGCTGTGTTCGGCCAGCGCGTGCACGCCGCGCAGGGTGTCGCCGGTGGCCTCGAAGGCCACGCCTTTGTAACTGGCATCAAGCAGGGTATCTTGCCAACTCATCTGTTAATTCCTTCTGTTATCGCGCTCGGCGGCTTGCGATACGGCGGCGGTGATATTGCCGCCCGACACCGATACGGTTACCGGCACCGGCTGCCGCGCCGCTGCCGCCAACTGACCCGCCGCCGTGCCCATTAGGCGCGAAGCCTCCAAAAACTGGGCGGCGGCCTGCTGGTTGTCGGATACCGCTTGGGCGTACTGTTCGCCGCTGTTTTCCATGCGCTGGGCAGCCTCTTGCAGCTGCTCGGCGCTCATGCGCAGCTCGGGACTGTCCAGCGGGGTATGCCCCTGCCCGCGTAGGTAGTCCTGATAAGCCTGCGCCGCATCCGGGCTTTGGCCGATGCGGCTTTTGAGCCACTCGCCCTTACTGTCTCCGCGAAAGCTGGGCAGATATTTATCCAACCAACGCCCGAAGCCCTGTAAACCCTCGGACCATTCGCCGTACTTATCACGGCGACCGGCCAGATAGGTAGCGCCGCCGAAGCCAATCAGCGGCAGCGAGGCCATCGCCAGCGAGCCGGTAGCGAGGCCGCCGGCCGTTCCGCCTGCTGCGCCCCCGCCACCGGCAGCACTGCCTCCGCCGAAGCCTAAAAGGCTGCCGCCGGGCATAAAACTAAAAACACCTCTGGCGGCGGCGGCCGCTGCTGCCATCCAGCCAGCACCGGTGGCCACCTGGGCTTGATCGGGGTTTTGTTTCGCCCAACGGCCGAGTGCATCCATGCCACTACCCACTTTATCGCTTACGCCCTTAAATGCACCATATTCAGCATCGGAGTAGGCCGCTTCGCGCTCGCGCTGCTTTTGCAGATAGGCGGCAATCTTGCGTTCGATTTCCTGCACATTGCCCGGGTATTTGCCGTGCAGGTATTGGTTCACCACGGGCGAGGTGACGCCCACGGCACGCGCCACCGCCGATTGCGAGAGGCCGTTATCGCTGATATAGTCTTGTAAATCCTGTCTGATGCTCATCTTTAAAATCCTTTTAAAAAGGGGTTTCAGGGTTTTAGCTGCGCAGAAACTCCGCTGCGCTGCGTTTTCAGGTAGCCTGTTGCCGCAGGCTGCCTGTTTTACTTCGCTTGCTGCCGCTCCCATTCGTCGCGGTCGCTTTCAAACATAAAAATCTGAGGTTTTTTCGCCGGCACGGGCTCGTAGTTCCCATTGCCAACCAGTAATCCGAAGTCGGGCTGGTGCTCGATGGCCGGGCGGGTTTCTTCTTTCGCCAGCCGGATGGTGTTTTCCGCGCGTTTGATGCGGCCTTTGGCACGTCTTTCCGCCAGCTGGTCGCGTACCGTAATCGGCATGGCCGCGCGTTTGTTGCCGTCCACCTTGGCTTTGCACACAAAGCTGCCGTCCATCTTGTACACATACACCCACTCGGCATCGTCGTAGTCGTAAGCCACCCGCACGTCTTCGCCGTGCAGCTCGGCTAAGTCGGTCGAAAAATACACATTGCCAAACAGCTCAATCTGCCCGCGTGCCACCTTGCGCACTTCCTGCGGCCTAAACAGTACGTCCAGCTCCGCTTCGGCCAGCAGGTCGGGGGCGAGGTTTTCCTGCTGCATCCGCAGGTCGCGGTATTGCAGCGGGGTGTAGTGCACGCCCTCGGCGTTTCTCGGCAGCTCGCTGTGCGGCCGGTTGTTGTAATCGGCGATGCACTGCATCACATCCGCCATAAACTGCTGCCAGCTCGGCAGCTTGGCCTTGTAGCGCTGCTGCTCGGGTGTCAATTCCTTGCCCTGCCGCCATGCGTTAAATGCGCTGTCCATCTTGCGGTACTGCACCTTGGCTTTAAAGCTGTGGCCGTCGCCGATCCACACATCATTTGGCCGTAAAGCCTGCCAGTCGCGCCGGATATAGGGCAGCAGCGATTTGTAGGCCGCACCCGTCATCCGCCCGCGCTGCTGCATAATCTGCGGCAGCTTTTTCCACACCCGCCGCACCGTATCCAAGCTCGGCAGCTCGTAGGCCGGTTGGGTAGCCAGCCAGCCTTTGGCAAATTCCTGATAGCTGTGCGCCAGCTTCGGGGCGCTCGGGCGGCAGTGGTGCGCCATAAAGTCGGCCAGCCAGGCAATCTGCACCACCGGCGTCTCTGTTTTGGTCGGGCGCGGTGCCAAAGCGGCCAACCGCGCATTGGGCGAGCCGGCGGCGCGGTAGGCCGCCACCCAGCCTTTCAGCGTGCGTACACTAATGCCGCGTTGGTTGTTTGCGCGGGCATTGGCCACCGGCACCAAATAAGCCAGCGATTCCGATAACTGCCCACTTTCCACCTGCCGCACCACAAACTGCACCGCATCCGTAATCCCAAAGCCGGTTACCTCATGCAGCCGCAATACCTCCGCCGCCAGAGCCATCCGCGCATGGGCGCAGTCGCGCTGCTTGTCGTTCAAACCCATCGCATAGTCGTCAATCGGCAGCCCCAGCTGCTCCATCCGCCGCACCGCCACCGGCCGCTTGGCCTTGGCCACGCTCGGCAGCACCGCCGGCTGTGATTGAGCCAGCAACTGCTCTGCCTGCCGCTCCCGTACCGCCGCTTGGATTTCTTCAGGTAGCCCGGCCACTTGGTATTCCACACCGCCGCCGCGTTGCGCACGTCTGCGGTTCGGCCAATATTCGCGCTTAGCTTTATCGGAGATACCTTTAGGGGTTTTAGGTAGCGAGGGGATGCTGAGCTGCGCTAATTCAGCCGCACTTAAATATTCACTCATGGCTTTCATCCCCAAAATCCAATTCCGGATTGCCGGCCTTTTTCACGTTCTCACGCTGATAGGCCAGCAAAGCCAACACATTGGTTAAAGCTGCAATGGTCTCGTTTATACCGCTGCCGTCTTCGTGCCATTTAGCCAACAGTGCCAAAGCCTCGGCTGTTTGGCTCTGTACTTGTGCCATATCTGCCGCTTTACCCTTACGCCCGCGCGGGATTTCAATCACCACCCGGTCTCCATGCAGTACGCTTAGGTATTCGCTAATAAAACGGCTGCCTGTTAGCGCCTCAAACTGGGCTATCCGATTGAGTGGCAAAGTGTTATCCAACAGCCAGCGGTAATAGGTTTTAAGCTCCACCCCCATCAGGTCGGCCATCACTTTAGATGGACGGTGCTGTTCTTTAGCATGCCGTTTGGCCAGCTCAATCGCATGGTCTAGAGAGGTGGCTTTCGCCTGTCGTCTGATGGTTCTCATGGTAAAAATTCATCAATCGAGAATTTAAATTCGTGATTTTTTAGCCTGTTATCCGTACAATACATTTACGCATTACACGTACGGCGCAATACAGGCTGGAAATTTCGTGCCGCATACCGTTGTGGCCAAATTTGTTCTGGCTTCATGCCCAGCGCATCAGCAATGACCCGTTCGCTTTTGGGATAAGGTTTGATTAAGGCACCATAAAGAGTGGTTGGATGCACGTTGGCTTGTGCTGCTAGTGCGCGAATCGACCAACCCCGTTTTTTCAGCGCAGCAATGATGTCTGCACGGTGCCAATCCAAAAGCTCCGGTG
This sequence comes from Eikenella corrodens, assembly GCF_900187105.1. Taxonomy (NCBI): domain Bacteria; kingdom Pseudomonadati; phylum Pseudomonadota; class Betaproteobacteria; order Neisseriales; family Neisseriaceae; genus Eikenella; species Eikenella corrodens. The sequence continues at coordinate 1,426,045 of NZ_LT906482.1, read as the reverse complement.
TTGCTTTTTGAGCTGTATTTTTTTTCATCTTGAATACCTATTTTTTGTCAGTTGGGGAATTGACTAGATGTAGGTATTATAGCGTTAAACTTAAAATTAGCAAGTAAAATTTATATCGTTAAACTTAAAATTTATGAGATTTTATTAGGTTTGGCTATAAATATATGATTTAAAGAATAAAATATTCTAAGATTAACGTTATAGTTATTTATAGGTTGAGGTTAGTCTTCGTATGGAAAACTTTAACGTTGAGTTTGCGAAGCGCATGGAGATAGTCGTAAAGAGGCTTGGTAGCGTCTCCGAACTGGCAAGAAGAGTGGATGTTGCCTACCCAACGGCCACAAAATGGGTTAAAGAGGGTGCAGAGCCCAGTACCACTAACCTGATCAAAATCGCTGACGCCTCTCAAGTGAACCTGTTATGGCTGGCCACAGGGCAAGGTGCTCCCTATTTAGAAGGAGAGCAAAGTATTTCTGACGAATTAGAGCAGGAAGGGCAGCGAATACTGCAAGAGCAGTTGAAGAAGACTGATCAGATAGTAAAAAGTCTGCAAGAAGCTAGACGTATAAGCCGGATAGGCAGCACTCAGCCATTAGATGTAAATGGGAATGCTGTAGATATTGATGAATTTGTCTTCATCCCGTTCTATGATGTATCTGTATCTGCTGGGCAAGGTGCTTGGGTGGATAACGACCGGCCAAAATCCTGCCTCGCCTTCCGCCGCGATTGGCTAGAGAGCTACATTACATCTGATTTTTCCACGCTGACAGTGGTCATGGTTAAAGGCGACAGCATGGTTGGTGTGCTAAATGATAAAGATGCCATCTTGGTCGATCACAGCCAAACCGAGGCCTCTGATGGTCTGTATGCCTTGCGCATCGGTAACGAGATTTTTGTCAAACGCGTTCAACGCCTGCCTGATTCTTTGCTGATCACCAGTGCCAATCAGGAATATCAGCCGTTCACGGTACCACTGGAAAATGGGGATGCCGCCAGCAGTAATGTATCTATTATTGGCAAAGTGGTTTGGCTTGGCCGTGCTCTTTAAATGCCCGCCTCCTGATAAAACCATAATTGCTTAAATTCTGCTTTAAAAGCGTTTAATCCCCACTTATTCCGGTGCAAAAGATAACGCATTTTTTATCAAACTAAAGCAAAAGCTGGTGCAAGTTTTTTCTTGCCCCAGCTTCGCTCAAATCCGCACCTGATAAAGTTTTTCGCCGTTTTTGCCTCCGGCCATCCCAGTGCAAAAATAACCACCTCCCCACACATCAAAGTATTGCGCCAGGCGTGCCTGGGTGTAGTGCTGGCGCATCAGGCCTTTGATGCCGAGCAGCCAGCCGCGGTCGGCATCGGGCTGGAGCCACAAGCGCAAGGGCTGTTCTTTTTCCAGCGGGGTGGTTTCATCGTTTGGATTGAGCAGCAGCAAATCGGCCTCGCCGCGCTGTAAGGCTACCTGAAAATCGGCCAGGCGGCTTTCATCGGCCAGCTGCACTTTCAGATTCTCGTTTTGCAGGGCTTGCAGAAACTGTTGGTTGAGCCGGCTGTCGGGTTTGCCGAGCAGCACGATTTGCGCGTCGGGATTGAGGTTTTCCCGGCTACTGCTCAAGGCGGCCGACATAATCAGCATAAACAGAATCGGCATCACAAACAGCACGGCCACGCCGTGCAGGTCGCGGCTGAGTAGCTTGAGTTCTTTGGCAATGGCGGCGGCTAACATGAGGCCGGCCTTATGGGATGGGATGCTTGCATGGGTTTGATCATATTCATTTTATGGTTTTCAGGTAGCCTGTTTGGCCAAGAAGTCCAAATAAAAGCTTTCCAGCGAGGCAAAACCGAAACGGCAGGCTTCGGCGGCATAGCCTTTATCTTGCAGTGCGGCCAGCAGCTCGGCGGGCGCATCGGTATCGAAATGCAGCGTGCCGGCGGCGGCGCGGCGGCCTTGCAACGCGGCCAGTTCGGCATCGGGCAGCGGCGGCATGGTGCGCAAAGCCAAGCCGGATTGCCCGCCTTGGCGCAACACCTCATGCAGGCCGCCGTGATACACCAGCCGTCCGCCGTGCAGCAGCGCAATATCGCGGCACAACAGCTCGATTTCCTGCAAATAATGCGAGGTGTACACCACCGTGATGCCCTGCTGCGTGAGCGCGGCCACGCTGTCCAAAATAAAGCGGCGCGATTCGGGGTCGATGCCCACGGTGATTTCGTCCAAAAAAATCAGCTTGGGTCGGTTGATGAGGCCGATGGCGAAGTTTAAGCGCCGCTTCAGGCCGCCGGAGAGGTGTTTGGCCAACTTGGCGCGGTGTGCAGCCAGGCCGGTCTGCTCCAGCAAGGTTTTCAGGTAGCCTTCGTCGCGCACGGCATACAGTGCGGCGAAAAAGCGCATATTGTCCCACACCGAAAGCAGGGGATAAAAGGCAAAATCCTGCGGCACCAGCGAAATACGCTGCCGCTCTTTGGCCGGCAGCCTGCCCAGCGGCACGCCGTCAAACAAAATCTGCCCGCCCTGCACCGGCAACAGCCCGGCCAAAAGCGACATTAGCGTGGTTTTGCCCGCGCCGTTGGGACCGAGCAGGCCCAGCGCTGCCCCTTCGACTATCGGCAGGCTCACGCTATTGAGCGCGTTTTCCTGCGCCTGCGGGTATCGATAGGTAATTTCCTGTATTTCAATCATAAATTGCTAAATTTTAAGCCAAAGCAACGGCAACCGGCCGTTGTGTTCGGCTACCTGAAAAATAAATCGGAATAATAGCCCAAATTCGCTTGAAACTGCCGCCCAAAGTTTCTACAATCGGTTCTCCTTCTCAACTCGACCTCAAAGGATACTGATATGAGTACAATGAAAGCTGCAAGATGGTACGGCCGCCGCGACATCCGCGTGGAAGACGTAGCCGTTCCCGAAATCACACGCCCGTCACAAGTGAAAATCGCTGTGAAATACACCGGCATCTGCGGCAGCGACCTGCACGAATACCTCGGCGGCCCTATCTTTATCCCGGTAGAGAAAGAGCATCCCTATTCCGGCCGCAAAGCCCCGCTCACGCTCGGCCACGAATTTGCCGGTGAAATTGTGGAAGTGGGCGCTGGCGTGACCAACGTGAAAGTGGGCGACCGCGTAACCGTTGAGCCGATTTTGGCCAAAGACGGCCTCAAAGGCAAATACAACCTCGACAAAAACCTAGGCTTCGTCGGCCTGGCTGCCGACGGCGGCTTCACCAGCTACTGCGTGGTAGACGGCGAATTGTGCCACAAATTGCCCGACAGCATCGACTACGAACAAGGCGCGCTCACCGAACCTGCCGCCGTGGCCCTGTATGCCGTGCGCCAGAGCAAACTGAAAGCCGGCGACACCGCTGCCGTATTCGGCTGCGGCCCCATCGGCCTGCTCACCATCGAAGCCCTGCGCGCTGCCGGTGCCACCACCATCTACGCCATCGAGCTTTCTCCTGAGCGTCAGGAAAAAGCCCGCGAGCTGGGCGCCGTAGTGATCGACCCCTCCAAAGTAAACGTAGTAGAACACATCAAAGCCGAAACCGACGGTGGTGTGAACGTATCGTTTGAAGTAACCGGCGTGGCTCCCGTGTTGAAACAAGCCATCGAAGCCGTGGAAAACGACGGCGAATGCGTGATCGTGAGCATTTGGGAAAATGAAGCCTCCATCCACCCGAACGAAATCGTGATCAAGGAAAAAACCGTGAAAGGCATCATCGCCTACCGCGATATTTTCCCCGCCGTGCTGCAACTGATGGAACAAGGCTACTTCCCGAAAGACAAGCTGGTTACCAAACGCATCAAGCTGCAAGACATCGTGAGCGAAGGCTTTGAAGCCTTGGTGAAAGAGAAGAGCCAAGTGAAGATTTTGGTGTCTCCGAACTAAGCGCACGGTTGGCTTAAACCGAACAGCCGCCCGCAGGGAAACTTGCGGGCGGTTTTGTGTGGGAGGCTACCTGAAAAACGGCTTTCAGGTAGCCTTGCGGCATAGCAGAAAACGTGTATAAATCACATCCATCGCTTGCCGCTCCTGATTAATAGTGCAACAATGCGGCCTGCAAAAAACAGCACAGGCAAACGTCTGCCGGCCGCCTTGTTGATTTGGCCGTTTTACGCTGATTGATCAACCTATTACCAAGAAAGAAGCCCTATGCCGAACTTCCTCCTCGTGCCCATCGGCACCAAAACTGGCCTCACCAGCATCTCGCTCGGCCTGCTGCGCGCCCTGCAACGTAGCGGTCGCCGTCCGGTGTACTACAAACCGGTATCGCACAAACCCACTCCCGCCGGCGACACCGAAGCCGCCATCGTGTTTGCTAACAAACTGTTCCACCTCAACCCGCCGCGCCCGCAGCCGCTCTCTAAAGTAGAAGAGTTGGTGGGCGCTGGTCGTGATGACGATTTAATCGAGCTGATGGTATCCGACTTCGACCAGGTTACCGCCGCCGAACACGACGTGGCCATTATTGAAGGCGTGGTGCCCGACAGCGAACGCGGCTTTCTCTCCAACAAAAATGCGCAAATCGCCGCCGCGCTCAACGCCAACGTGATCCTGGTGGCCGCCGCCGGCAACCACAGCGCCGAACAAGTGGCCGACCAAATCAACTTGGCCGCGCAGGAATATGCCAACAGCCATACCGATGTGGCCGGTTTCATCATCAACCGCTACCACGGCAACGACAGCAAAGCCTTCGCTGCCGAAGTGGCTGCCAAAGTGCGCAGCGGCATCCCCTGCATGGGCGTGCTGCCTTTCGCGCCAGAACAATCGCTGCGCCGCATGGCCGACATTGCGGGCTACCTGAACGCCCAAGTGATTGCCGGACAAGAGTATTTGGGCAACCGCACCAAAGAAATCGTGGTGGCCGCACAAAACGCTGCCCACATGCACCACCGCATCACTTCCGGCGCACTGGTGATTACCCCCGGCGACCGTGAAGACATCCTGATGGCTGCTTCGCTGAAAATCCTCAGCGGCGTGCCGGTGGCCGGCCTGCTGCTCACCTGCGGCACCGCGCCTTCGCCTGCCGTACAGGGCATTATCAGCCCCGCGCTGAGCCAAAACGTGCCGGTACTGCTCACCGAACACGACACGTTCGCCACCGCCTACGCACTGGCTCACCAAGACCAAACCATCCCCGCCGACGACACCGAACGCATGGAAACCATGGTGGAATTCGTGGCTGAACATGTTGATGTGGAAGAACTCTGCCGCCACATCGGCCAGCCGCGCCAGCTGCTGATGTCGCCGCCTGCCTTCCGTTTCCGCATGATGGAGCAGGCGCGCGCCGCTAACCGCCGCATCGTTCTGCCAGAAGGCGACGAGCCGCGCACCGTGGAAGCTGCTGCCATCTGCCAAAGCAAAGGTATCGCCCGCTGCGTGCTCCTGGCCAAACCGGAAGCTGTGCGCGAAGTGGCCGCCAACCGCGGCATCACCCTGCCTGAAGGCTTGGAAATCATCGACCCCGACACCATCCGCGAGCAATACGTTGCCCCGATGGTAGAGCTGCGCAAAAACAAAGGCCTCACCCCCGGCTTGGCACGTCAGGCGCTGGAAGACAGCGTCGTGCTTGGCACCATGATGCTGCAGCAAGACGACGTGGACGGCCTGGTATCCGGCGCGGTACACACCACCGCCAACACCATCCGCCCCGCCCTGCAGCTGATTAAAACCGCCCCCGGCGCCAGCCTGGTATCCAGCGTATTCTTCATGCTGATGCCCGAGCAGGTGTTCGTGTATGGCGACTGCGCCGTGAACCCCGAGCCCACCGCCGAAGAGCTGGCCGACATCGCCATCCAATCGGCCGAATCCGCCAAAGCCTTCGGCATCGATCCCAAAGTAGCCATGATTTCCTACTCCACCGGCACCTCCGGCAGCGGCGCCGATGTGGAAAAAGTGAAAGAAGCCACCCGCTTGGCGCAGGAAAAACGCCCCGATCTGCTCATCGACGGCCCGCTGCAATACGACGCCGCCAGCGTGCCCAGCGTAGGCCGCCAGAAAGCGCCCGACAGCAAAGTAGCCGGCCAAGCCAACGTGTTCGTCTTCCCCGACCTGAACACTGGCAACACCACCTACAAAGCCGTACAGCGCAGCGCTAACGTATTGAGTATCGGCCCCATGCTGCAAGGCCTGCGCAAACCGGTAAACGACCTCTCGCGCGGCGCATTGGTGGACGACATCGTCTACACCATCGCCCTTACCGCCATCCAGGCCGTGCAGATGGGCAAATAACTGCCCTGTTGCTTGATGTATAAGACTAAAGGCTACCTGAAAAGTTTCAGGTAGCCTTTTCTGTATCTGTAATCATCACATCATTAGTGAGATATAAACCATGAGAAAAATATTTTGCCTTCTCTCTCTCCTTGCCGCCTCCACCGCCTATGCCGAGAGCACCGAACTCAATCAATGTACCTATACCATAATAGACTTTGCCAGAATCTCCCTATTTACTGACTATTGCAGCGATAACGAATTCAATAGCAACATTCCCCAGCCAAATCTCAACCGTCATCTGCAAGAAGCTTTGCGCTGCTCCAAATTGATTCAAGAGCACTATCCTGACAAAGCCCAAGAAATAGAAACCATGGCAAACTTAGTGACTTGGTGCCATGTTTCAGCCATTAATCGTTTCCAAAACGATCCGCAACAGATGCAGGTCTATTGCAAGCTGCAAAACCGTCTTGTCCGCGAACTGTTACACAAGTACTGACTTACCGGACCAATACAAACTAAACCAGCGTATGGGGTTGCCAAACCAAACAAAAACATTCAATTACCTAAAACGCTGGGTCATAACCCAACCTATATCTTGGTGCAAAAAAGGCTACCTGAAACTTCAGGTAGCCTTTTGCAAACCAATACAACTATTAGAAGCGCACGCCGCCCCGGATACCGAAGCTGTGACGGCTGGTTTTTGGCACTTCTATATTCTCGTCTTCGTGGGTAAAGCTGGTAGCTTTATCCCGCGCGTAACGATAGTAGGGACCGAAGGTGAGGCTGGTGCTTTCTCCCAACTGTTTGTTCACATCCACGCCTAGGCCGAGGCTGTAGTTGTTTTGCTTGTATCTGCCGTCGCTGGCAAACTCAATCTGTGTATATTTCTCTTCTACACGACGGTGCAGGCTGACTTGGGCTTCGGTCCACGGAGTAATGCTCCAGCCGCTACCCAGTTGCTGCTCGTACTCCACCTGAGCTTTCAGATACAGGTTGTTGGCACTGATATCAACTGCATCACCATCAAGGTCGGTTTGATGACTATGCAAATCCATTTTGCCATGACTGTAGCCCAAACCGCCGCCCACGCGCAGACCACCGTTTTTGAAGCCGGAGGGAGAGAACAAATAGCCGGCATACACATCTACATTATTGGTTTTGGCACCATTAATAACTTTCTCGCCATTAGCTTTCGCATCGGAATCAAGATACCGATAACCCAATTCGGCACGGATGGCGTGCTGTTGTGCCAGCGGGATATCGGCGCGGCCTTGCAGGGTAACGCCGTCGCCGGAGTATTTAAGCTGATCAATTTTGGCATTTTCGTGTGCGTAGCCGGCGGTTACGGTGTAGCGGCCGTCATTGATGGGGTGCAACGGCACGCCCTCGTCTGCGGGGGCAGCCTGCACAACAGCGGACAAGGCCAACACGGCCAAGGCAATCAGGGTTTTTTGCATAATTTTCTCCGGTGTGGATGGAAAGAATACCGTGGCGGCGGTTTGCCGTATCCAACGGTGAGATATTACTGACAAAATCGGTTTAATGCTTTGAGAAAGCAATATTTTCGAGTGCATGATAAATCTTGGTCGAATTGAGCTTCAACTCTGAATGGACAAATAGTCGTCTGCTCGCTGCACGTTAGGTTCATCTTTAACCCCGCATGGCAAGATAGAATATTGAAATTTAGCAAAATTAGCACATTATTCTTTTCAGGCAGCCTGTGTTGGATAAAGGCTACCTGAAAGTTTCAGGTAACCTCTCCGTCATCAATCTCCATATCCGTTCGGATTACCGCTTTGCCAGCGCCAAGAGTCGCGCATCATGTCGTTCAGGCTGCGCGCGGCATGCCAGTCCAATTCGGCAGCGGCACGGGCTGGGTCGGCATAGCATTCGGCAATGTCGCCCGCGCGGCGGGGTTTGATGGCATAGGGGATTTTTTGGCCCGAAGCGGCTTCGAAGGCGCGGATGATGTCCAGCACGGACGAGCCTTTGCCGGTGCCGAGGTTGTAGATGTGCACGCCTGCTTCGCGGCTTTTTTTATCGAGGGCGGCCACGTGGCCGAGCGCCAGATCGACAACGTGGATATAGTCGCGCACGCCGGTGCCGTCGGGGGTGGGGTAGTCGTCGCCGAACACGGAAAGCTCGGCCAGTTTGCCTGCTGCCACTTGGCAAACGTAGGGCAACAGATTGTTCGGAATGCCGTTGGGCTGCTCGCCGATGCGGCCGCTGGGGTGCGCGCCGATGGGGTTGAAATAGCGCAGCAGAATCACGCTCCATTCGGGGTCGGCGGTGTGGAGGTCGGCCATCATACGTTCCATCATCTGCTTGGATGCGCCATAGGGATTGGTGGCTTCGCCGAGAGGGGCGGTTTCGGTAATCGGCACGGTATCCGGGTCGCCGTACACGGTGGCGGAGGAGCTGAACACGATGCTTTTCACGCCCGCGCGCTGCATTTCTTCCAGCAGGATGAGGCTACCTGAAACGTTGTTGCTGTAATACTCCAGCGGTTTTTTCACGCTCTCGCCCACGGCTTTGAGCGCAGCGAAGTGGATTACGGATTGGATGGGGTGTTCGGCAAAAATGCGGCGCAATAATTCGCGGTCGCGGATGTCGCCCTGATAAAAGGCGGGGGTGTGCCCGGTGATTTCTGTAATGCGGCCGATAACTTGAGGCGAGGCGTTGCAGAGGTTATCGATAATCACGGGGGAATGCCCGGCTTGGATGAGTTCGACCACGGTGTGTGAGCCGATAAAACCGGCACCGCCGGTAACGAGGATGGTGGACATGGAGTTTCTTTCTAGCTTTTGATGACAAAATATCGAGTTATATTTTAGCTTCGCAGAAGTTGGCTGCACTTATTTTCAGGTAGCCTTACATTATTGGCACATCAATCCTTACAACATCCCAATCCCCGACACTTCCCGCGCCAGTCTAGCGGCAGCGTTGTCGGTCATGCCACCGACAAAATCGAGGATTTTCATGTAGGCGGTGTAAAGCGTGTCTTGTTCGTTCAATGGGTCGTCGCGCAGCAGCTCCAAGGCCAGCGATTGGCGGGTGCTGACGTGTGCTTTGGTGATGTAGGCAAAGGCAGCGGGTACGAGCAGGTTGAGAATCGAGCCGATACAGGGGAAGGCGGCGATTTCGGTAATCAGCTTGCTCTGATGGCGGAACACGCGGGTGCGTGCCAGCTCTTTGGCCCGTTCCAGCGAATCGCGTACTTCGGGCGTGCACACGCTGAGCAGGTCTTTGCCTTGGAAGCTGCCGGCGAGCAGGTCGGCATGGTGCAGCATAAAGGTTTGCGCCATATCGTCGATGGCGCGGCCGATGGCCATGCCGCGCAGCATGGCGCAACGCTGGCGGGCGGATTGCTCCGGCCAGAGTTTGTCGATGTGCACCATGCCCTGCAATACGTTTTCCACTTCGCGGTCGTCCAACAAGCCGAGCTCCACCGCATCTTCCAAATCCAGGAGCGCATAGCAGATGTCGTCTGCCGCCTCCATCAGGTAGGACAGGGGGTGGCGGCTCCAATGGTGTGCGGCGATTTCAGGTAGCCCCAATTCGGCGGCCACGCATTCGATAAATGGCAGCTCGGTTTGATAAATATTGAATTTTTTCAAACCCTGCGGCGCGGAGGTGGTCCACGGGTATTTGAGCAGCGCGCCGATGGAGGCGGCGGTGAGGCGCATGCCGCCGCGGTGCTGATACATTTCAAGATTGGCCAAAATGCGCAGGCTGTGGGCATTGCCTTCGTAGGTTTGCACGTCGCGCCGTTCGGCTTCGGCCAGGTGTTTCAGGTAGCCTGCGTGCTCGGGATTGCGGAACCAATCGCGCAATGCCTCTTCGCCGGTGTGGCCGAAAGGCGGGTTGCCCATATCGTGCGCCAGGCAGGCCACCTGCACCACAGCGCCGATATCGGATGGCGTATTCTCCGGCGGCAAGAAACCGCCCTTGGCCAGCATCACGCCCACGCGGTTGCCCAGGCTGCGCCCCACGCTGGCCACTTCCACGCTGTGGGTAAGGCGGTTGTGGGTGTGGTCGTGTTCGGCGAAGGGATGTACCTGTGTTTTGCGCCCCAACCGCCGGAACGAGCCGGAAAACACCACGCGGTCGTAATCGATGTGAAAATCGGTGCGCAGCGCATCCGCGCCTTCCTGGCTGGAGGGGGTAACGGTGGCTACCAGTTGGCCGTTCTCGGGCTTGAAGCGCTTGGTGCTGAGCAATTGCTGCCAGTTCATGTTTGTCCTTTGGTTTGGCTGGATAAATTGAGGCTACCTGAAAACTAAGCCTGCAGTTTTCAGGTAGCCTCTTTGCGCTTTAGCGGGTTACCGGTTTGTAACGGATACGTTTCGGTTTCGCGCCTTCTTCACCCAAACGGCGTTTCTTGTCGGCTTCGTATTCCTGATAGTTGCCGTCGAAGAACACCCATTTCGAATCGCCTTCGCAAGCCAAGATATGCGTGGCGATGCGGTCGAGGAACCAGCGGTCGTGCGAAATCACCATCACGCTGCCGGCAAATTCCAGCAATGCTTCTTCCAGCGCGCGCAGGGTTTCCACATCGAGGTCGTTGGACGGTTCGTCCAGCAGCAACACATTGCCGCCGCTCAACAAGGTTTTTGCCAAGTGCAGCCTGCCGCGTTCGCCGCCGGAAAGCTGCCCCGCGATTTTGCTTTGGTCGCTGCCTTTGAAGTTGAAGCGTCCCAAATACTGGCGGGCGGGGATTTCAAACTGTCCGACCTGCAAAATATCGCGGCCTTCGGCGATGTTGTCGAACACGGTTTTGTCGTTTTGCAAACCTTCGCGGCTTTGGTCGATCAGGCTCATTTTCACGGTTTGCCCGATTTTCACTTCGCCCGAATCGGGCTGCTCCTTGCCAGAAATCATTTTAAACAGCGTCGATTTACCCGCACCGTTCGGGCCGATGATGCCGACAATCGCACCCGCAGGCACTTTGAAGCTCAAATCGTCAATCAGCACTTTATCGCCAAACGATTTGGAAACGTTCACAAATTCAATCACTTCATTACCCAAACGCTCGGCGACGGGAATGAAGATTTCCTGCGTTTCATTGCGTTTTTGGTATTCGTAGTTGCTCATTTCTTCAAAACGAGCCAAACGCGCTTTAGACTTGGCTTGGCGGCCTTTGGCATTTTGGCGCACCCATTCCAATTCCTGCTTCATCGCCTTCACGCGCGCGGCTTCGGATTTCGCCTCGTTTTCCAAGCGTTTTTCTTTCTGCTCCAGCCAAGACGAGTAATTGCCTTTCCACGGAATGCCGTGGCCGCGGTCGAGTTCCAAAATCCATTCGGCGGCGTTGTCGAGGAAGTAGCGATCGTGTGTTACCGCAACGACTGTACCGGGGAAGCGAACCAGAAATTGCTCCAGCCACTCCACCGATTCCGCATCCAAGTGGTTGGTCGGCTCGTCCAGCAGCAGCATATCGGGTTTGCTCAACAAGAGTTTGCACAAGGCAACGCGACGTTTTTCACCGCCGGACAGATTACCGATTTTGGCATCCCATTCCGGCAGGCGCAGCGCATCGGCAGCGATTTCCAATTCGTGCTCCGCACCGCCGCCCGTGGACGAACCCGCCGCGATAATCGCTTCCAAACGGCCCTGCTCTTCCGCCAGCGCGTCAAAATCCGCATCAGGATTGGCGTACTCGGCATACACTTCTTCCAAACGTTTCTGCGCCGCAGCCACTTCGCCCAAACCGCTTTCCACTTCCTCGCGCACGGTTTTTTCGGGGTCGAGCTCCGGCTCTTGCGGCAGATAGCCGATTTTAATGCCGCTCATCGGCACGGCTTCGCCTTCAAACTCTTTGTCCACGCCCGCCATAATCCGAAGCACGGTGGATTTGCCTGCGCCGTTCAAACCGAGCAGGCCGATTTTCGCGCCGGGGAAGAAAGAAAGGGAAATATCTTTAATGATGGTTTTCTGCGGAGGCACCACCTTGCTCACGCGCAGCATGGAATAGACGTATTGCGACATAACAACTCCTCGAAAATAGGGGAAAACAGGCAAATGGGTAAATGCCGCCGATTCTAACCGAAAAAAGCATTTCAGGCAGCCGAAAGGCTACCTGAAAATACAGGAAGACAGCGTTTCTGAGAAAAAGAAACTTTTCAGGTAGCCTCTATCCCTCTCTTGAGGCTACCTGAAAACTGACATCATCTAACCGGCAGCAAAAAACGGCGTTTGCAGACCGGTTTGTACGCAGCCCTTTCAGCCCACCCGCTCTTGCCTTACAATGCCGCCCGTTCTTTCTATTTGCGGTTTCCCCATGCTTGCCAGCCTGATTGATTTCGTTCTGCATATCGACCAACACCTCATCGAGCTCACCCAAACCTACGGCCTGTGGATTTATGCCATTCTGTTCCTCATCGTGTTTTGCGAAACCGGGCTGGTGGTTACGCCCTTTCTGCCGGGCGATTCGCTCTTGTTCGCGGCCGGCGCGGTGGCGGCGCTGGGCGGGATGAATGTACATATAGCGGCCGCGCTGCTCTTGGCGGCGGCAGTGATTGGTGATGCGGTAAACTTCGCCATCGGCAAGTATTTCGGCGAAAAGCTGTTTGCCAAACCGGATTCGCGCGTGTTCAAACGCGAGTATCTGGATAAAACTCATGCTTTCTACGAAAAATACGGCGGCAAAACGATTATTCTGGCGCGATTCGTGCCGATTGTGCGCACTTTTGCGCCCTTTGTGGCGGGCATGGGCAATATGCATTACGGCCGCTTTATCCGCTACAATATCATCGGTGCGCTGATGTGGGTGGGGCTGCTCACTTATGCGGGCTACTTCTTCGGCGAGCTGCCGGTGGTGAAAAATAATTTCGGGCTGGTGGTGATCGGCATTATTGTGGTGTCCGTGCTGCCGATGGCGGTGGAAATCGCCAAGGCTAAGTGGGGGAAGAAGGCTTAGTGTGCTGCTCCTGCTTCGTTTTCAGGTAGCCTCTTGCTATAGCGGATTAACATGGCGGCGAACCCACGCCGTAGCAGTCTTATTTTCATTCACTCTATTGTTAAACGGCTGATCTCTTTACAGGTAGCCTTCACGTTTTCCTATGATTTATCCTTGGCATGAATCCGCTTGGCGGCAGTTGGCTGCCCAATGGGGCAACCGCCCCAACGCTTGGTTGCTTACAGGCCGGCGCGATACCGGCAAAACCGCGTTTGCCCGCCATCTAGCACAGGCGCTGCTGTGCGAACAGCCGCAGGCCGAACACCAGCCTTGCGGCAGCTGCCCTTCGTGCCACCTGTTCGCCCAAGGCAGCCATCCGGACTACTACGAACTCGCGCCCGAGCTGCCCGCCGAAGGCGAAAGCGCGCGCAAGCTGCTGCAAATCAAAATCGACGCCGTGCGCGCCGTGCTATCGCCGCTGCTGCAAAGCTCCGTGCGCGGCGGGCTGCGTGTGGTGCTGGTGCAGCCAGCGGAAACCATGAATACCCAAGCCGCCAACGCGCTGTTGAAAATGCTGGAAGAACCGCCCGCATCGGTGGTGTTCCTTTTGGTAACCCACAACAAAGACCGCCTGCTGCCCACCATTAAAAGCCGCTGCCGCCCCTTCCTGCTGCCCGCCCCGAGTGCCGAAGAAGCCTTAGGCTACCTGAAAACGCAAAACACCCCTCAAGCCGAAGTCCTGCTTGCCTTCCACAGCGGCGCCCCGCTGTTTGCAGCCGAGCCGGAGCAAGACACGATGCGCGAAGAGCTGTGTCAACTGCTGGCCAAACCGCGCCTGTTGGCCATGCTGGATTACGCCGCCGCTTTCGACAAGCAAAAATGGCCGCTGGCCGTGTTTCTCGACTGGCTGCACAAATGGCTGGCCGACACCGCGCTCGCCCAACAAAACCTGCCCCCGATCTACTATCCGCAACACCAAGCCGCCATTTTTCAGGTAGCCTCCCGCACCCGGGGGACAACCTTATTCCAACTGGTACGCACCCTAAACCACCTCAGCCCTTACGGCCGGCATACCTTAAGTGTTAGAATGCAGATTGAAAATTTGCTAACCAACTACCTTGCTTTCTGGCAAAACAAACCGCTTTAAGAAAGGGGCTGTACTAGATTAGCAGATATGTTACCCTCGAAATATGAAGATAACACACTGCAAATTAAGGAAAAAAGTACAGAAAGAACTGCTCCGTTTTTTTTGTGCTGGAAGTTACCGCCCGTTCTGCCGCCGATATTTTGGGTATCCATCCCAATTCGGCAGTCCTGTTCTACCGCAAAATCCGTATGGTCATCAGCCATCATTTGGCCTTGGCTGCCGATGAGGTTTTCGAGGGCCCCGTCGAATTGGACGAAAGCTATTTCGGCGGACGTCGCAAGGGCAAGCGTGGTCGCGGTGCGGCAGGAAAAGTGGTTGTCTTTGGCATTCTGAAACGCAACGGACGGGTCTATACCGTTGTCGTAGATAATGCCAAATCCGATACTTTGATGCCTGTTATCAAACAGAAAATCATGCCGGACAGCATTGTTTACACGGATAGTCTGAGCAGCTATGACAAGTTGGACATGAGCGGTTTTATCCATTACCGCATCAACCATTCCAAGGAATTTGCCGACCGTCAGAACCACATCAACGGCATTGAGAATTTTTGGAATCAGGCGAAACGTGTCTTGCGCAAATACAACGGAATCGATCGCAAATCTTTCCCGCTGTTCTTGAAAGAATGCGAATTTCGATTTAACTTCGGCACACCGTCCCGGCAGCTTAAAATCCTGCGGGATTGGTGTGGAATTTAGGGCTAATCTAGTACAGCCCCTTAAGAAAACAAGCCGTTATTTATTTTGTATAAACGTTACTTACTTAAAACAAGGAAATACCCATGAGCACACCCGCCGACAGCGCCCCCGGCCGCATGATGAGCGTCAGCCTCAAAGACAAACCCATCGCCTACTACAGCTACATGCCGTTTCTGGAGCATGGCGGCATTTTTGTGCCCACCAACGACGAATTCAAAATGGGCGAAGAAGTGCTGTTGGTATTGGAACTGTTTGACAATCCAGAAAAATTCTTCCTGCGCACCCGCGTAGTGTGGATCAACCTCAGCCGTACCACCAACGGCCAGCCGCAAGGCGTAGGCCTCGCTTTCGGCGACGACGAAACCGGCATCAAATGTAAAAACTACATCGAAGACCAACTGCCCGGCCTGGTGCACACCGACCGCGCCACCTACACCATGTAGCCATGCTGATCGATTCGCACTGCCACCTCAACTTCCCCGACCTCGCCCAAAGGCTACCTGAAGTCCTCGCCAACATGGCCGAGGCCGGCGTGGATAAAGCCATCGCCATCAGCGTGAGCCGGCAGAGCTTCGAAGAAGTGCACGCCATCGCCCAAAATCACCCCACCATCTACGCCACAGTCGGCATCCACCCCGACGACCCGGAAGCCGAAGAATTCAGCCTGGAAGAACTGCTGGAACGCGCCGCCCGGCCCAAAGTGGTGGCCATCGGCGAAACCGGCCTGGATTATCATTGGTGCAAAGGCGATTTGGCCTGGCAGCACCAACGCTTCGCCCTGCATATCGAAGCCGCCAACCGCAGCGGCTTGCCGCTTGTCGTCCATACCCGCGATGCCGCCGCCGATACCATGCGCCTGCTGCGCGAACACCAAGCCCACGCCGGCGTTATCCACTGCTTCACCGAAGACGTGCACGCCGCCAAACTGGCCTTGGATTTAGGTTTCTATATCTCTTTCTCTGGTATCGTCACCTTCAAAAACGCCACCGCCATCCAAGAAGCCGCCCGCTACGTGCCGCTCGACAGGCTACTGGTGGAAACCGACGCTCCCTATCTCGCGCCCGTGCCCAAACGCGGTAAACCCAACGAACCGGCATACGTCCGCCACACCGCCGCCTTCGTCGCCCAACTGCGCGGCGACAGCTTGGAAAACATCGCCCAAGCCACCACCGCCAACTGCCTGCGGCTGTTCAATAAAATCTGCACGGCGGCTTGAGGTCTGTTGGGTACACACAGCTTCTGCTAAGAATCTGTCCCTTTCGTACGTTAAAAGGCTATCTGAAAATTTTCAGGTAGCCTTTTAACATTGCAGAGAGCAGGCCAAGCATTTATACCAAACCAGCTGCCACTTAATGCCAATTTCTTCCATTCGGCCAAAGCATAAAAACAGATTGCTCACGTTTGGCTGATGCCTCATCTTCCCTTATGCAGCCTCTCACGCCCGCATAGATTCAAACAATCGGAAATAATCGGGAAAGGTTTTGTTCACGCATTGCGGGTCGTTGATATACACCGGCACGCCGAGCAGGGAAACCAGCGAGAAGCACATAGCCATGCGGTGGTCGTCGTAGGTGTCGATGCGGGCGTTGGCGGCCAGGCGGGGCGGCGGGGTGATGTGGATGGCTTCGGCTTCCTCTTCCACCCGTGCACCGAGTTTGCGCAGTTCGGCGGCCATGGCGGTGATGCGGTCGGTTTCTTTCACGCGCCACGAGCCGATATTGCGCAGGCTGCAACGCGCGCCGGCAGCAAGGGCCACCACGGCCAAGGTCATTGCCGCATCGGGGATGTGGTTGGCATCCAAATCGAAGGGGCGGATGCGCTGGCCGGGGCGGCGGGCTACCTGAATATAATTTTCGCCCCACTCCACGGCGGCGCCGATTTTTTCCAGCTCGGCGGCAAACGCGGTGTCGCCCTGGATGCTGTGCCGCCCGATGCCGTACACGCGCACGGGAGTGGCGGCGAGCAAACCGGCGGCAAGGAAATAGGATGCGCCGGAGGCATCGCCTTCCACATGAAGGGTAGCCGGGGCGTGGTAACGGGCTGTTTCAGGTAGCCTGAACAGCCGATGGCTGTCGTGGGCTACCTGAACGCCGAATTGCGCCATCAGTTTGAGCGTGATGTCGATATAGGGTTGGGAAATCAGCTCGCCCTGCACTTCGATTTCGTGCGCCTGCCCGGTGAGCGGCAAGGCCATCAAAAGGGCGGTGAGGAATTGGCTGGACACATTGCCGCGCACGGTGATAAGCCTCTGGCCGCCGGCCTGCCGCTCACCGATGTGCAGCGGCGGATAGCCTTCCCGGCCTTCGTAGCGGATAGTTGCCCCGACTTGGCGCAGGGCATCGACCAAATCGCCGATGGGGCGTTCGTGCATCCGCGCCACGCCGTGCAGATGGTAATCGCCGCCAAGCAGGGCCAGAGCGGCGGTGAGCGGGCGGAAGGCGGTGCCGGCGTTGCCGAGGAACAAATCGGCCTGCCGCTGCGGGAAACGGCCGCCGCAGCCGTGCACGGTGTAGCTGCCGCCGCCATGATGTTCGATGCGGACGCCGAGGCTTTGCAGCGCAGCAAGCATATGGCGGGTGTCGTCGGCATCGAGCAGGTTTTCAATGCGGCAGGCGTTGTCGGACAGGGCGGCCAACAGCAGGGTGCGGTTGCTGATGCTTTTGGAGCCGGGCAGCGTGATGGCGGCGGGGCGCAGGTGGGCGGCGGGGAGGTAGAGGGAATCGGTCATGATGGGATGGGCTTGGGATAGGGGGGAGGCTGGCTGAAAACAGGCAGCGGGTTTTATAGTGGGATGGCTGCTTTCAGGTAGCCTTTGTGTTTTCGGGCTACCTGAAATTTTGGCGGGTTTATAGTGAATTAAAATAAGAATGCTACAGCGTTGGCTCACCTTGCCGTATTGCTCATACTGTCTGCGGCTCGCCGCCTTGTCCTATTCTTATTTTAATCCACTATATTTTTCAGGTAGCCTCTTTCTTGACCTACAGGCTACCTGAAACAAGCGCCCTACTCTGCTGCCGCCATTTCCAGCATTTCGGCGGCATGGCGGCGGGTGGTGTCGGTGAGGGTTTCGCCGCCGAGCATGCGGGCGATTTCTTCGATGCGCGCACTGCCTTCGAGCTCGCGAATGGTGCTCACGGTTTGGCCGCCGCCGCTGTGTTTGCTTACCTGCCAATGCTGTGCGCCACAGGCGGCCACTTGTGGCAGGTGGGTAACGGCGAGCACTTGGTGCTGCCGCCCCAA
Source organism: Eikenella corrodens (assembly GCF_900187105.1). Taxonomy (NCBI): domain Bacteria; kingdom Pseudomonadati; phylum Pseudomonadota; class Betaproteobacteria; order Neisseriales; family Neisseriaceae; genus Eikenella; species Eikenella corrodens. Next base: position 1,407,860 of record NZ_LT906482.1, on the reverse strand, counting down.
CGTGCGCAGGGCGCGGCCGACGGTTTCGGCCACGCCGCCGCCGATGCCGCTGTCTACTTCGTCAAAAATCAGGGTGGGAATCTGCGTGTATTGGCTGGCGGTGACCTGCAGGGCCAGGCTGATGCGGGCCAGTTCGCCGCCGGAAGCGACTTTGTTCAACGGCCGCAAGGGGCTGCCTTGATTGGCGGCTACCTGAAACTGCACCTGCTCCAGCCCGTATGCCTGCGCTTCGCACGGAATGAGCTCGATGTGAAAACGTGCGCCGCGCATGGAAAGCTGCTGCATATGCTCAGTGGTTTCTTCGGCCAGTTTGGCGGCGGCCTGCTGCCTTTGGGCGGATAGCTCGCGCGCGGGCTGCAAATAGGCGGCTTCGGCCAGGCGCACCTGTTCGCGCAGGGCTTCGATGTCGGCGGCGGCTTCGGAATCGGCCAAATCCTGCTGCAGCTGTGCCAGGCGGGCAGGCAGCTCTTCGGGCTCGATGCGGTGGCGGCGGGCGGCAGACATCAGTTCGGCCATGCGCTCTTCCTGCGCGGCCAATTCGGCGGGGTTGATTTCGGCACGGGCGGCCACGCTGTGCATGTGGCTGCTGATTTCGCCCAACTCGGCTTCGATACTATCCAGCATTGCCAGGCTTTCGGCAAAACGCGGTTCGATGCCGGAGAGACTTTCCAGCTGGCGTCGGCAGCGCCCGGCCAGGCTGTGCAGGCCGTTGTCGCCGTCGATGTGGGCGGCCACTTCTTCGGCAGCCTGCAACAATTCGGCAGCGTGCGCCAAGCTGTCGTAGCTTTGCGAAAGCTGCGCCCATTCCCCTTCCACCGGGGCGAGTTTTTCCATTTCGCCCACCTGCCAGGCCAGCCGTTCGCGCTCTTCGGCCAAACGTTCGCCCTCGGCCTCGGCCATAGCCAAATTCTCCTGCGCCTGCCGCCATTGCCGATAAGCGGCTTGCACTTGCTCGGCCAATGGTTTGCTGCCGGCAAAAGCATCCAGCAGATCGCGCTGCACGGCTTCGCTGTTGAGCGAGTGGTGCGCGCTTTGGCCGTGGATGTCCACCAGGCGGCTGCCGATTTGGCGCAGTTGGGCCAGGGTGGCGGCCTGATTATTGATGAAGCTGCGGCTGCGGCCTTTGCTGTCGATGGTGCGGCGGATGGAAAGCTCGACCTCGTCTGCGCCGAGCAGGCCTTGTTCGCAGAGTTCGGCGCGCAATGCGGGCAAGCCGCTCAAATCAAACAGGGCGGAAAGCTGCGCTTCAGGGCAGCCGTGGCGGATTTGGCTGTAGTCGGCCTTGTCGCCGAGCAGCAGGCTGAGCGCATCGAGCGTGATGGATTTGCCGGCACCGGTTTCGCCGGTGAGCACGGTAAAACCGGGCTGGAAATCCAGATGGAGTTGCTCAACAATCACAAAATCGCGCAAAGAGAGGGCAAGCAGCATGGTGTTCTCGAAAGGAAGGAGTGAAGCGGATTATATAACAGGCTACCTGAAAACCGAGAGGCTACCTGAAAACGGTTTTTCAGGTAGCCTTTTGCTGTGTATCTTGGGATTACAGCAGTGCGTCTACAAACTCGCGGGCGTTAAACGGGCGCAAGTCGTCGATGCCCTCGCCCACGCCGATAAAGCGCACCGGCACGGGGCGGCGGCTGGCCAGCGCAGCCAGCACGCCGCCTTTGGCCGTGCCGTCGAGCTTGGTGACGATGAGGCCGGTGAGCCCCAGAGCGTCATCGAAGGCAATCACTTGGTTCACAGCATTCTGGCCGATATTGGCATCCAGCACCACCACGATTTCATGCGGCGCGTCGGGCATGGATTTTTGCAACACGCGCTTCACTTTTTTGATTTCTTCCATCAAATGGGTTTGCGTGGGCAGGCGACCGGCGGTGTCGGCCAGCACGATGTCAATACCGCGCGCTTTGGCGGCTTCCACGGCATCGAAACAGACGGCGGCAGAATCGCCGGAAGCTTGGGAAATCACGGTAACGCCGTTGCGCTCGCCCCATTCGGCCAGTTGCTCGCGGGCAGCGGCGCGGAAAGTATCGCCGGCGGCCAGCAGCACGCTTTTGCCCTGAGCTTGGAAATATTTGGCTAACTTGCCGATAGAAGTGGTTTTGCCCGCGCCGTTGATGCCGGCGAGCATAATCACAAACGGCCGTTTGTCTGCGGGCAAGGCCAGCGGTTGTTCCAGCGGTTTAATCAGCTCGTAGATGGCTTCTTTCAATGCGCCGCGCAGTTCTTCGCCGTCTTTCAGGCCGCGCAGGCTCACGCGTTGGCGCACTTCTTCCATCAGATGCTCGGTGGCTTCGATGCCCATATCGCTGGTGAGCAGCACGGTTTCCAGCTCTTCATACAGGTCTTCGTCTATCTTGCCACCGCCAAACACGCCGGCCAGCGATTTGGCCATCTGCTGGCGCGATTTGCTCAAGCCTTGCTTGAGGCGGGCAGCCCAGCCAAGCAAGGTTGGCTGCTCTGAAACTGGCTCGACAGCGGCTTTATGGATGTCGGTACTTGATGGAGCAACTGATTCTGCCGCTGTCTGCTCACTGAATGCTGGCTCGTTGCCTGCCTGAGCATCAGAGTCGTGTTCATCAATCGAAGCAGCTGCTTCAGCTGTAACAACAGATGTTTCGCCCGCTACTTGCTCTACTACTTCTACAGTCGGCACGGCATCAGTGATTTTATCTGCTTGTGTTTCAACAAGAGATTGTTCAGCCAAAACTTCCGGTTGTGCGGGCAATACTTCAGCATCTGCTTCTTCTATGCTTGCGAGCTCGTGTGCCGATATTTCGGTAGCTAAATCAGTCAACTCCAACTCAGTCACAGCAATTTCAGCAGCAGGCGTTTGGGCAGTAGCTTGCTCTGCTGTTTCTGATGTAGATTGCATCGCAACCTCTTCGGTTTGCACTGCTTCTTCAACCGCCTGTACCAACTCGGCTTCCTGTTGCGGGGATGTGGGTTGCGCTTTGCGCTTTCTAAAAAATCCAAAAACCATCTGGTTGGTTATACTCCATAAACAAACCGGTTTACTAACCGGCAATCGAACAAAGGCTACCTGAAACAGATTGGCTGTATTTTCAGGTAGCCTGGCGTACGGCACTCAGTGCGTATTGGAGAGGCGTTTAGCTGCTTTCCAAATCCACAATGCTACGAGCTGCACGGCGGGCATCGAGCAGAATTAGGCCCAATTTGGCGCTTTCGCGTGCGGTTACTACCAGTACGGTGTCTTCACCGGCCTGAATCAGCAGGATATAGCCATCAGTGCCTTTCACAATCACCTGCTCCAATTCGCCGCACAGCAGCTCTTTGGTAGTACGGTTACCCAAGGCCAGCAGAGCAGCAGACATCGCGCCCACGCGATCCGGGTCGATATTGCCCTGGAGCATGGAGGCAATCGGCAAACCGTCACTAGAAATAACGGCGGAAGCGGTAATATCAACAGACGAACTGTTCAAATCGCTCAATACGGAAGAAACTAATTGTTGTTGCATATCGTGTTTTCCCAATAGTTTAATTAGAATGTTTCAATTTGGTTCGCAGAATCAACGATTTGATACAGCGCCCGCACCAAAGATACAAATTCATCTTTATGCAACTGCGGCACGCCGCCGGTCACTAGGATAAATTTCAAATCACCGATATACAGCGGGAAAAAGGTCAGCTCGCTCTGGCCGGACGGATCGCAAATGCCCACCGCGTTGTGGTAGATGTTCAGGTTATTCTTAATCAGAAGACTGTGCTGTTCATACAAACGCACGGCTTCACTGGCCAGCACAGCGATTTCTTCGGCAGCTTCGTGGTTGAAACCGGAACTGGAGAAATAGAAACCGTCTTGATCCACCAACAATGCTTTTTGCACATCAGAAAGATGCATCAGGATATTGGGCAGGCCGGTACCGCTGAGTAAGTCGGTTTTCTTGTCCGGCTCGTCTTCGCCATACAAAAATTCCAAACGCTGCATGCGATACAACAAGTTGAGTGCGGCATCAATATCGTTGGTTTGCGCCCAGCGCAATACATTTTCCCGGCTAACGGTTTCCTGCTCACCAGCTTGTAGAATACCGCCCAGTAGAGTACGGCTAGCGCTTTGGCCTTTATTGGAAACCGCATAATATGCGCCGGCAGGAGTTACTCGTGGGTATAGATTAGGCTGCAAAAGTAGTGTCGAATCCATTTTTATACCTCTAAACCAGGATCAATTGAATACAGCATAGCTGTAACCAGCTGTTTCACATCGTTTTCGTTACGAGCATCAATTTCAAATACTGGCACGTTCATGCCGTATTGCAACAGATATTTCTGGTATACCTCGATACCCGGCGTGGCTTTCAAATCCATCTTGGTTACACCAACAACCACAGGGGCGGTTTTGAGCAAATCGCTGAATGAATCCAAGAAGAACTTCAGATCTTTCAAAGGATTGGAACGGGTATTATCCAGCAGCAACACCAAGCCCATACTGCCTTGGCTCAGAATATCCCACATGAAATCAAAGCGTTCCTGCCCAGGCGTACCGTACAAATGCACTTTGGTTTTTTCATCCAAGTGAATCACGCCGTAGTCCATGGCCACGGTGGTGTGGCTTTTCATGGAGGTCGTCATATCAGATGCACGGGCATCGGTCTTGATCGGCGGGTCGTCCGACAGTGCAGCAATAGCGGTAGTTTTCCCCACGCCGACCGGGCCTGTAAAAATAATCTTATTCTCTGCCATGTTATATTCCTTTATCGGCCAATAATTTTATTCATCAAACGTTGCAGCAGTCCGCGTTGTTTCGGTACTTCTTCATCGCCACTATCTTCATGCGCTCTGGCATGAACTCTCTCCGGACGCTGTATAGTTTGCGTTTGGGCGGCAGCCCTAGCTTGCCCTGCTCCAGTAGTTTGAGGCTCAGCTTGTCCAGCTGATTCCACAATCAGATGGTCGGTAACATAGACTGCAGTAAGATAATCAGCCAAATCTTTGTTATCGATAAGCATCAGCTTGTGCAGGATAGTCAGGCTACCTGAAGCCTTGGTTAAGAAGGCAGATAGGCGCATTGATTCGGCAAGCGGTGCCAAACGGGTCAGGTTTGGCCAGTTGCGAACTTTGAATACTGTATTTTTGTTGATGACTTTGGGGAAACGGCCATTACCTGTCCAAATAGCCAGCTGCCACAAGCAAGCACTGATGGAGAGTTTTGCCTTAGCCTTCAAATGTTCTTCTGTGATTACTCGTGTCTGCAAATCAACAAACTTTTGCTCACACAAAGATTGGAGTGTTTCAGAATCGGTTGCCAGCAACACTTTCTGAACAGAAGGGAACACCAACAGCACAGGCTTACCATTGTGCATTACTGCCACATCGTTATCCTGCTTGGCTGCCTTGCGCACTTCGCCCAACAAGCCGCCGTCTTCATCAAAATGTTCGATGGTAATATTGGCTGAATGAGATTGTGTGGCTGCCGGTTCAGTCTCTTGTGTTGCCTGTCTAGAAACAGGAGCCGCTGAGCTGCCACTACTACTAGCCACCCAAATACCATTACCCTGTTGCAAGTTCTTCAAGTTCAAAAACAGAGTATCGAACTTAATTGGTTTGGCCAAATAAGGAGCGGTTACCGGAGGCGGAGAACTGGAGAAATACACCACTTTCGCATCTGGAAACTGGTTTTTCGCATCTTTCCAAATCTCTACATCGGTATCGGCATCGGCCAATACCATATCCGGCTGAATGCCCTGCTCCACCGTAACCAGTTCATAATTGGTGATGCCGTGCATTTTGAATGCCATGCGGAACATCGCATATTGGCGCTCATCCATGCCCAACAGCATAATGTGAACCGTCTTCACTTGGGGGATTGCGTTATTAGTCATTTATTATGTCCGAACAGAACCGTAGTTGATTTTTTGTAGCAACTGGCTCATTGCCAATACTACCTCCTCTGGCGGATGCTGGATATTGGCACGTATCTTATGCAATACCTGCTCCAAGCGCTCCCACTCTTCCGCACGTTCGCAAATATCGAACAGCGTGATATACAGCTGCGATTCGCTGGGGTATTCCAAAATCGATTCTTCCAGCAAATTCATTGCTTCATCCAACTGACCGTACATCAATAACGATTCGACATCACGCAACACTTTTTCTGCCGGCGTCTGTTTTACGCTGACATCATCAGTACGTGTTCTAATAAGGGGTTTGCGGTGCGCTTTTTGGGTACTGGTGCCTCGATCTAAGAAACCGTTGGCAATCCCGATTTCGCGCAATTGAGCCTCATTCGGATTAGCTTCCAACTGAGTAAAGATAGGGTGTTCACCCAAGTTGAGACCCCAGCCCAGCATCCTTTCCTTCACTTGGCGGCCATACTGGCCTAATGTGTAGTAGAGCTGCCAAAGATGTTGGGCAAATCGGTCGATATTTTGATTTTTATAATCCAAACTCAGCGCATCAATAATCAATGCAGCCGGTTTATTGGCCTGGCGGATAGCCTTATTGGCATAGCTGACTGCCGCATCATAGGCCAATCTATCCTTCATCAGGCGATAGCCTGACTCAGGCTCCATAAAGCCCATCAGAGCGGCTTTTTCTTCATCGTGCACAAGAATAGCACCAGCATATTTGGAGTTGGTCACCAACTCCTTGCGAGTCTTGACTGACGCCAAATCTGCCACCTTCTGCTCGTTCTCGGCTTCTGCAACTGCACGGCGGCTTTTCTGCTTGGTCTGCTTGCTTTGTGCCGGAGCATCCAATCCGTTGCGTTCGCCGATTTCGGCAGAGGTTTGCTGCACACCCCAGCCCAGCACTTCTTCAGCCAACACGCGTAGATTAAGGTTGTTTTTATCGACAGCCAAACCTTGTTTGATATAGTCCTCAGTTTGTGCTTTGGTGAGTAGGTTGCCGAACTGGCGCAAAGTTTCAGCCAACTCGTCCGGCTTTTTAGCATCTAGCCACAATTGCACCAACTCATTAACCAAAGTGCTGCGCATACCGTCGCTCACTGCTGCCGAGCCGGAAGTTAGATATTGAGACAGCGATTCGGCTGCTTTTTCATGGTAACCGAATTGCTTATAGACTTTATATTCCGTGAGTGCATCAACTTCCTGCGCCACATTGACTGCTGCTGCTTCCGCCTCCACATCAGGCACAGCTTCCCAACCCCAGTCTTCACTCACCTCAATTTCTTCAGGCTCAGATGGCGAAACTGCTGCAGCCTGGCGAACAGCTGCCGGCGCTGACTTTTTGCTGCCTGATCGGGCAGCAGCGCGTTTACCTCTGCCTTTTTTCTCTTCATCAACAGCGGCTTTTGCCTGTTGTTTTTGGCGGCGCTGCACAAAAATCAAGCCTGCCAAAACCACCAATAGCGGAACTAGAATCGTCAGATCCATTTATCCCACCCTCCCTAAACATAATTGAATGAAAATATTCATCCTACTTCTCTTAACATCTTTCCAAACACAAATGTCGGAAATTTAGACTAAAGTATATATTAATTTACACGTTCTATTCAAACGGATTAATGAAACTCTCCGCTAAAAAGAAAGAGATTACACACTAACAGCGTATCTTTTCTCTGCCCAGCAGGTAATAATTGATGGGCAATTTCACGGCAACACCCCGTTAGGCAACAGCAGCCAAACATAGCCTGTCTGCTTCATGCGGCCGGCCACTCTACCCGCCTCATCGCCATAACCCCAAAAAAAGTCCACACGCACTGCGCCGTTGATAGCACTGCCAGTGTCTTGCGCCATAATCAGGCGGTTGAGCGCATGGCCGGTTTCAGGATGCGCAGTGGCCAGAAACAGTGGCGCGCCCAAAGTGATGAAGCGTTTATCAACCGCGCCGGAATAACCACCGCTCAGCGGCACACCCAACGAACCAATCGGCCCGTCATTGCCATCCGGCAGTTGGCGGAAAAATACATAACTGGGGTTTTGACCCAACACCTCAGCCAGTTTATCCGGATGTGCACGCAACCAATCACGGATTTTCGGCATACTGGTTTGCGCTAACGGCAAATAACCTTTATTGGCCATATAGCGGCCGATAGAAATATAGGGATGGTCGTTTTTATCGGCAAACCCAAGGCGGATATAGCGCCCGTCCGGCGTACGGATTCGGCCGGAACCTTGGATATGCAGGAAAAACAATTCAACCGGATCATCGGCATAAGCCAACACCGGCGCACTGCCGTTTACCGCGCCGGCATTGATTTGCGCACGGGTGTAATACGGCACAAAGCGGCTACCTGAAACCCGTCCTTTCAAAGACCGGCTCTTCTCGCGCCCCGGGAAATCAGCCAGATTGGCCGTGTATTCACCATTAGCGGCAATTTGGCCACTGTTGCGGCCGGTGAGTTGGATACGCACCGTTCCTGATTGCGGTGCACCAGCCAACGGCACAGTAACCAAATCAGCGGGTAAGCCATAAATTGGGAAGCGCGCCTGCGACGTTTGCCGTGCGCTGCCGTGCAACACCGGCTCGTAGTAGCCGGTTATCGTGCCGCCCAACTGCCCATTGTGGCTCACTTCCCACGGCGTGAAATATTGCTCGAAAAACTGCCTAGCCGCTGCAGACTGACTGCCCACCCTGTCGGCCTGGGCGCACACATTCTGCCATTGCAGCTTGTTTTTCAAAGCAGTACAACTTTTGCGAAACGCATTCAAGCTAGCCGCAAAATCCTGCTGCGGCCACTGGGGCAACGCCGCAAACGACACCGCCTTATACCCTGCCGGGCTACCTGAAACCCGGTGCTGATAGCCTTCTGTATAACGCTGCCCGGGCGGCAAAGCCGGCATAGCACCGACACCGCCGCCAGAAGGCTTGGACCGGCTATGAAAAAAACAGCCGCCCAGCAGCAATGCCAACAGCAGCAGCCAGCCGTTACGAGAAGAAAGAAATTTTCCTGCCATTTCAGTTTTCATTCCATGAAGTTGAATTTATACCACTGAAAGAAATCGATAAATAATATATAAACATTGCCGCCCGTCCCGCGCCGTTTCCGATGCTTTCTAGCCAACTCCTGCCCGTTTACGGCGGCCGCAGGCGCAAACTGGCAGAATTTAACCACCCACCCCAGCCGCCGGGCAAATCATTTTACAAGTACAAACATTTCGTCCACTGCCGCATCGGCTACAATATCGTTTTTCGCCTTTCCATTTTTCAGGTAGCCTTTCATGAGCCGCAAAAGCGCCGTATCCCCCATGATGCAGCAGTATTTCGAGATCAAAGCCCAGCACACCGACAAACTGCTGTTCTACCGCATGGGCGACTTCTACGAGCTCTTCTTCACCGATGCCGAAGAAGCCGCCCGCCTGCTCGACATCACGCTCACCACCCGCGGTCAGATCAACGGCGAGCCCATCAAAATGGCCGGTGTGCCGCATCATGCGGCCGAGCAATACTTAGCCAAATTGGTCAAACTCGGCCGCAGCGTGGCCATTTGCGAGCAAGTGGGCGAAGTAGGCGCCAATAAAGGCCCCGTAGCGCGCGAAGTAGTGCGCATCATTACCCCCGGCACGCTCACCGATGCCGCCCTGTTGGAAGACAAAGAAACCAACCGCATCGCCGCCGTGGCTTGGAACGGCAAGTCCAAGCAGCCGGTCGGCCTCGCCTGGGCCTCCCTGCAAAGCGGCGAATTCAAAGCCAAAATCATCGCCCCGGCCCAACTGTCCGACGAACTCGCCCGCCTGCAGGCCGCCGAAGTATTGCTGCCCGACCAAGCCGCCGCCAAACTGAGGCTACCTGAAAACTGCAACCCCACCCGCCTGCACGACTGGCAATTCGCCCCCGACAGCGCCCACACTCTGCTCACCGACTACTTCGGCTGCCAAGACCTGCTCGGCTTCGGCCTCCAATTCGGCGAACACGATCCCGCCATCGGCGCCGCCGGCGCCCTGCTCAACTACATCCGCCACACCCAATCCCGCCTGCCGCGCCACCTCGACAACCTCAGCCTCGAAACCGAACAACAATATATCGGCATGGATGCCGCCACCCGCCGCAACCTCGAAATCACCGCCACCCTGTCCGGCAAAAAAGAGCCCACCCTCTTTTCCACCCTCGACCGCTGCGCCGGCAACATGGGCAGCCGCCTGCTCGCCCAATGGCTGCACAACCCGCTGCGCAACCGAGAACACATCCGCGCCCGTCAAGAAGCCGTATCCGCCCTGCAAAACGATTATTCCGCCCTGCAAGGCTACCTGAAAACCATCGCCGACATCGAACGCATCGCCGCCCGCATCGCCGTAGGCTCCGCCCGCCCGCGCGACCTCTCCGGCCTGCGCGACAGCTTATTCACACTTACCCAACTCAGGCTACCTGAAAGCAGCCTACTCAATACCCTGGCCGACATCTTCCCGCAAGGCGCAGGCATTGCCGAGAAGCTGCAACAGGCTATCCTGCCCGAGCCCGCCGTATGGCTGCGCGACGGCGGCGTGATCAACCACGGCTTTTCCGCCGAGCTCGACGAACTGCGCCGCATCCAAAACCACGGCAGCGACTTCCTGCTCGAACTCGAAGCGCGCGAACGCGAGCGTACCGGCCTCTCCACCCTCAAAGTCGAATACAACCGCGTGCACGGCTTCTACATCGAGCTTTCCAAAATCCAAGCCGCCGAAGCCCCCGCCGACTACCAACGCCGCCAAACCCTGAAAAACGCCGAACGCTTCATCACCCCCGAGCTCAAAACCTTCGAAGACAAAGTGCTCAATGCCCAAGAGCGCGCCCTCACACTTGAAAAACGCCTCTACGACAGCCTGCTGCAAGAGCTCCAGCAACAACTGCCCTTGCTGCAACGTACCGCCAAAGCTGCTGCCGCGCTGGACGTACTCTGCTGTTTTGCCCACTTTGCTGCCGAACACGATTACCACGCCCCCCAGTTCACCGATTATCCCGGCATCGAAATCGACAACGGCCGCCATCCCGTGGTTGAAGGCCAAGTGCCGCACTTCACACCCAACCACACCCGCCTCGACCACAAACACCGCCTCATGCTGCTCACCGGCCCCAATATGGGCGGCAAATCCACCTATATGCGCCAAGTCGCCCACATCGTTTTGCTCGCCCACACCGGCAGCTTCGTGCCCGCCGAAGCCGCCCGCATCGGCCAAATCGACCAAATTTTCACCCGCATCGGCGCCTCCGACGACCTCGCCGCCAACCGCTCTACCTTCATGGTGGAAATGAGCGAAACCGCCTACATCCTGCGCCATGCCACCGAACAATCACTAGTGCTCATGGACGAAGTCGGTCGCGGCACCTCCACCTTCGACGGCCTCGCCCTCGCCCAGGCCGTGGCCGAACATTTAATCCAAAAAAACCAATCTTTCAGCCTGTTTGCCACTCACTATTTCGAGCTCACCCGCCTGCCCGAGCAGCATAGCGCCGCCGTCAATATGCACCTCTCCGCCTTAGAAGAAGGGCAAGACATCGTCTTCCTGCACCACATCGAGCCCGGCCCGGCCGAAAAAAGCTACGGCATCGCCGTAGCCAAACTCGCCGGCCTGCCCGCCCCCGCCCTCAAAGCCGCGCAGAAACACCTCGAACAGCTCGAAGCCCAAGCCGCCGCCCACCGCCCGCAGATGGATATGTTCAGCCTGCCAGAAGATGCAGTACCCGAACACAACCCCGCCGAGCCCGCCCCGCCTGCCGCCCACCCCCTGCTGCAAGAGCTCGCTGCGCTGCATCCCGACGAACTCACCCCGCGCCAAGCCCTCGAGCTGCTGTACCAACTGCAAAAACAGGCTGCCGCCGCGCAAGAGGCTACCTGAAAGCTTCAACAACATTCAAACGTAACGCCGCACAATTTCTGCGGAGCTAAAAGCAGAACCTCGATGTAGGTAAAATGCAAACTACAACGTAGTTAGAAACAGCCTTACCATTTTTCAGGTAGCCTCAAACTGCGAAAGGCTACCTGAAACTGCCTGTATCGGTTTCAGGTAGCCTGAACACTATGCGCTGCCAAGAACGTAATAATTTGTACATTTCCAGTAAAACTGCGACAATACAACCGTTTTCGAACACGAAAGCCCTCAGTGTCAATTTAACAATCGTAAGGACTTTAACTATGAAACAACGCTTACTCGCTTTAGCCCTCATTTCCGTATTGGCAGCCTGCGGCGGCCAAACCAACAGCTCTGCTCCGGCTCAATCCGCCGCAGCCAGCGGCGCACAACCCGCTGCTACCGCACCTGCTCTTGATTCTGTATTGGCCGAACCCAAAGTAGGCGACCTCTACGCCGCAAAACTCAGCTCATTCTCCGATCAAGGTTTCGGTCAAAACGGCAAAGAGCAATCCGTGGCCTACGGCCTGATGAAAGTGGTGGAAGTGCAGTCCAACCACATCATCGTAATCACCGAAGATGCCGCCTGGGAAGTGCCTGAAGGCGCCAAACAAGACCTGAACGGCGACCTCTCCAACATCACTTGGGACGAATCCGAGCGCATCCAAATCAAACGCGACGAACTGCCCCAGATGGTTGCCGACGGCCGCATCGTAGAAACCCGCCGCCTCGACAAATAATCTGCGCTGCATGCTATACAAAGGCTACCTGAAAACTTTCAGGTAGCCTTTTCCATTGCCCAACCCATTACAGCCTAGTTAATTCACTTTCAATACAAACTAATGCACTGCAACAGTGTGCGCAATGCAGCATGGCGAAGCCAAACCTCACGAAAGTGAAGATAATTTGCGGTAGCGATATAATCCTTATCGCTTCCCGCCACACATCAGCGGCGGCCTCATTCCAACAAGCAAAAGGCATCCCCATGACTTCCCATCTCAGCAAAATCACCTGCATCGCCGACCTCCAGCGCATCGCCCGGCGCAGAGTGCCCAAAATGTTCTACGACTACGCCGACACCGGCTCGTGGACCGAATCCACCTACCGCGCCAACGAAGCCGACTTTCAATCCATCCTGTTCCGCCAGCGCGTGCTGGTGGATATGGAAAACCGCAGCCTCGAGAGCAAAATGATCGGGCAAACCGTGAAAATGCCGCTCGCCCTCGCCCCCGTCGGCCTCACCGGCATGCAGCATGCCGACGGCGAAATCCTCGCCGCCCGCGCCGCCGCCAAATTCGGCGTGCCCTACATCCTCTCCACCATGAGCATCTGCTCCATCGAAGACGTGGCCGCCAACAGCCCCGATCCCTTCTGGTTTCAGCTTTATGTGATGCGCGACCGCGAATTCATGCGCGACCTCATCCGCCGCGCCAAAGCCGCCCAATGCTCCGCCCTCGTGCTCACCGCCGATTTGCAGGTGCTCGGCCAGCGCCACAAAGACATCAAAAACGGCCTCTCCACCCCGCCCAAGCCCACCCTGATGAACCTGCTCAACCTCGCCACCAAGCCCGAATGGGGCTTGGGCATGCTCAACACCCAACGGCGCGGCTTCGGCAACATCGAAGGCCACGTTAAAGGCGTGAGCGACATGAGCTCCCTCTCCGCCTGGACGGCCGAGCAGTTCGACCCCGGCCTGAGCTGGGACGACGTGGCCCGCATCAAAGACGAATGGGGCGGCAAACTCATCATCAAAGGCATCATGGATCCGGAAGACGCCGAAGCCGCCGTGAAAAGTGGCGCGGATGCCATCGTAGTGTCCAACCACGGCGGCCGCCAGCTCGACGGCGCCCCCTCCTCCATCCGTGCCCTGCCCCGTATCGTTTCCGCCGTCGGAAACGATATCGAAGTGTGGATGGACGGCGGCATCCGCAGCGGCCAAGACATCCTACGCGCTTGGGCATTGGGCGCGCGCGGCGTGCTCATCGGCCGCACCTACATCTACGGGCTGGGCGCCTACGGCGAAGCAGGCGTCACCCGTGCGCTGGAAATCCTCTACAACGAAATGGACATCACCATGGCCTTCACCGGCCACCGCAATATCCAAACCGTTACCCGCGATATTTTGGTGGAAGGCACATACTAACGCCCCTTGCCCTGTACTATAATTCAGGCTACCTGAAAAACAGCGCAGCTTTCAATTTCCGTTGAAGCCCCCGTTTTCAGGTAGCCTTCTTAATCAATCTTTTTATAGGAAAACCCAAATGCGTACCCAACCCCTACTGCTCGCCCTTCTCATCGCCACCCCCTTCGCCGCTGCCGGCAATCTCGAATGCAACCCCCAGCCGGTTCAACAAGGCGTACCCACCGTATACCGCTGCACCTATCACAACGGCACCCTCGCCCAAGCCTACGCCGCCATGCGCGCCAACCAAAACGAAAACCACATCCTGCAGCTCGACCATCCCCATCTGCCGCGCACCCTGCCCACACGCACCTTCACCCGCAACAGCCAAGCCCACTTCGACTATGACGGCGACGGCCAAAACGAGGCCTACCCGATCAAACTCGTCATCAACCGCCCCGGCCCGAACCGTGTGCTGGTCAGATTCTTCCAGGACAGCCCTGCCACCCCCTACACCCGCGCCACTCTTTTTGAGCGTAAAGGCCGAAACGTAGAAATCACCATTTCTGAATTCGCCTCCTAAGGCGTGTACACGGTATCATTTTCAGGTAGCCTACACCAAACCCGCAAGGACATCCCCGCATGACCATCCAACAACGTTTCCAGCAAGCCAACGGCATCCTGGAAAAAGCCGACCTCCTGTTCGACGAAGCCACCTGCCGCGCCGCCCTGGAGCGTATGGCTGAAGAGATTACCGCCGATCTGGCCGGCCAATATCCCCTGCTCCTGCCCGTGATGGGCGGTGCCGTCGTATTTACCGGCCAGCTCCTGCCCCTTTTGCGTTTCCCGCTCGATTTCGACTACGTACATGTTTCCCGCTACGGCAGCGAACTAAGCGGCAGCGTGCAGCTCAACTGGCTGCGCGCCCCGCAAAACAGCGTGGAAGGCCGCCACGTTTTGGTACTCGACGACATCCTGGACGAAGGCCACACCATGGCCGCCATCCACAAACAAGTGATGGAAATGGGCGCCGCCTCCTGCCGCACCGCCGTGTTCGCCAACAAAGACATCAACCGCCCCAAACCGATCACTGCCGATTATGTGGGCATCCACGTGCCCAACCGCTACGTGTTCGGCTACGGCATGGACGCCAGCGGCATGTGGCGCAACCTCGGCGCCATCTACGCCCTGGCTGATAAATAACGAAGCCTAAGTTGGAGGCTACCTGAAAGCGGCGGTATCGTACTGCCAACTATCCATCCCTTTCGCGACAACAACAAAAGGCTACCTGATTGTTCAGGTAGCCTTTTCCGTCTGCACCAATATCACTCAATATTCTGTACTTGCTCGCGCATCTGCTCGATGAGCACTTTCAGCTCCACCGAGGCCTGGGTGCATTCGGCGGCAATGGATTTGCTGCCCAGCGTGTTGGCTTCGCGGTTGAGTTCCTGCATTAGGAAATCCAGGCGCTTGCCGATGCTGCCTTTGGGCCGGCTGCTCACGATGCGGCGCACTTCGGCGATGTGGGTGCGCAGGCGGCTGAATTCTTCGTCCACGTCTGCCTTCTGCATAAACAGGGCAAACTCTTGCTGCAGGCGGTCGTTTTCCACGTCGCCCACCGCTTCGCGCAGCCGCTGGCGCACTTTGTCCATATGCTGTTGCAGCAGCTGTGGGAAAGCGGCGGCCAATGCGTCCAGAATCTGTTCCATCTGTTGCAAACGCTGCAGTAGGTGTTGCTGCAACTGCTCGCCCTCGCGGCTGCGGGCCTGGTTGAAGGCGACCAGCACTTCGTTGATAAGCTGCAACACGGCTTCGTCCAAATCGCCGATTTCTTCCGCCGGAGCAGCCAGCACGCCGGGGAAAGCGAGGATGTCGGCCACGCCCAAGCGTTGAATATCGGGGTGTTTCTTACAGATTTTGTTGTTGATTTTAGCCAGCCGGGCAACCAATTTTTTGTTCAGTCGCAATTCTTGCTCGCCACCGGCCTGCTCGCCGTGGCGCAGCTGGATGCGGCATTCGATTTTGCCGCGTGCGGCGTGGGCGGATACGGCTTCGCGCAATGCGCCTTCGAGGTGGCGCAGGTCTTCGGGCATTTTGAATTGGATGTCGAGATAGCGGTGATTGACCGCGCGCAGTTCGATATACAGGCGTTTTCTGCCATGCTCGGCACTGCCGTTGGCAAAACCGGTCATGCTTTTGATCATAATTTTCTCCTTTAAATACAGTGGATAAATTGTTCGCCTTGCTTTCAGGTAGCCTTTAAGCCCCTTTATTTGCCCTTGGCAAAACTGCCCAATACGCCGGCGCATACAATCACCAACATACCGATGATTTCGTGCCAACTGGTGCTATCGCCCAGCCAGAAAATGCCCAGCAGGGTGGAAAATACCACAGTGAGGTAGGACAGCGAAGCCACCGTGAGCTTGCGCCCCACTTGGTAGGCGCGGGTCATCGCCAGCTGGCCGAGTGTGCCGGCAGCACCCAAGCCGAACAGGTAGGGCAGCGATTGGACGGTGGGCAGCTGCCAGCCGTTGATGCAGGCCAATATGCCCGACATGGCCGTGGCCACGCAGCAGAAGTAAAACACCACGCGCCAGCTGGGTTCGCCCAGCTGCGAGAGTTCGCGCACCTGCAAATATGCCCAGCCGGAACACACGCCGGAAATCAGGCCGATGAGGCCGGCAAGCTGCTGCTCGGCGGCAATGGTGGGCTGGAGCAGGATGATGATGCCGCCGAAGCCCATCAAAAGCGCGGCCAACATCAGCGGGGCAATTCTTTCCTTAAGGAAAATGAAGGAAAGCAAGGCCAAAAACAGCGAAGAAGTGTAATTGAGCGTGATGGCAGTGGCCAGCGGCAGGCGGGTGAGCGCGAAGAACGAAAGCAGGAGCGCCACCGAGCCGGTGATGCTGCGATTGAGGTGCGATTTCAGATAGGGTGTGCGGAAGGGCTTGTGGCGCCACCATTCAGGCAGCCCGATCGCCACCAGGCCAAACAGCATGCGCCAAAACACCAGCTCGTTAAAACTGAAGCCGAAACGGCTGCCGGCGGCTTTGGCAAACGCGCCCATCAGGGCAAACAGGGCGGCGGAAACCACCATCCAGCCTGAGCCCAGGCGGTCGGCGGCAATGGCGGAAGTGTTCACAAAGGATTCAATCTGGTTGCGGAAATATTTTCAGGTAGCCTCTACTGATCAAGAAAGGCTACCTGAAAAACAAACCGGGCTATCGCACCGGCAAAATCTGGCAGGCATTCAGCAGCAAAACGGCAGCGGAAACCAACAGCCAAGGCAAGCAGGTTTTCAATGATGCTTTCATAACTTCTCCTTCAAAACGGATGGGAAAAAATTCAGCGTGATTATTTTCAGGTAGCCTGTCCGGCGGATGAGGCTACCTGAAAAGGATGCGGACACATTATTCGGCCGCTGCACTCCCTGCTGCCGCCTCGGAAGCGGGCAAAACGCGGTAATACACTTCGCCCGGCCCCACATAGCCCAAATCGGTGCGGGCGATTTCGGCGATGGCATCTTTCCCGGTGCGCAGATTTTCCACTTCGGCTGTCAAAGCCTGATTACGCAGCACCAGGCTTTGGTTGGCCTGCCGCTGGCGCTCAGCTTCAGCCTCCAGCCGCCACATATCGCGCCAGCCGCCTTTGGCTAGCCACAGATCATGTTGCAACCACACCAGCGCCACGGCCAATACCACGGTTACCCATTTCATGTTTCAGGTAGCCTTTAGCGAGCCAAATGGTAAAACGCAGCCTGGCCGGGATAATAAGCGGCTTCGCCCAGCTCTTCTTCAATGCGCAGCAGCTGGTTGTATTTGGCCATGCGGTCGGAGCGGGAAAGCGAACCGGTTTTAATCTGCATGCAGTTGGTGGCCACAGCCAAATCGGCAATGGTGCTGTCTTCGGTTTCGCCGGAGCGGTGGCTCATCACGCTGGCGTAGCGGTTGCGTTTAGCCAGCTCCACGGCTTTCAGGGTTTCGCTCAGGGTGCCGATTTGGTTCACTTTCACCAGCAGGGCGTTGGCAATGCCTTCTTTAATGCCTTCGGCCAGGATTTTCGGGTTGGTAACAAACAAGTCGTCGCCCACCAGCTGCACTTTGCCGCCAAGCTTATTCGTGAGCAGCTTCCAGCCTTCGCGGTCGTTTTCGTCCATGCCGTCTTCGATCGAAACAATCGGATAGCGATTGGCCAAATCGGCCAGATAATCGGCAAATTCGGCGCTGGTCAGCGCTTTGCCTTCGGCGGAGAGGTGGTATTTGCCTTCTTTATAAAACTCGCTGGAAGCGCAATCAAGTGCGAGCAGCACGTCTTTGCCCGCTTCGTAGCCAGCAGCTTTCACGGCTTCCAAAATCAAATCCAAAGCTTCGGCGTGGCTGCCCAAATTGGGGGCAAAGCCGCCTTCATCGCCCACAGTGGTGGGGAAGCCTTTATCGTGGCAGATTTTTTTCAAGTGGTGGAACACTTCCGCACCACAGCGCAAGGCCTCGCGGAAGCTGACCGCGCCTACCGGCATAATCATGAATTCCTGAATATCCAGGCTGTTGTTGGCGTGTTCTCCGCCGTTGATCACGTTCATCATCGGCACCGGCATCGCCATCGGCCCAGCGCCGCCCAAATAGCGGTAGAGCGGCAGGCCGGCATCTTCGGCGGCAGCGCGTGCCACAGCCATAGATACGGCCAAAGTGGCATTGGCGCCGAGGCGGCCTTTGTTGTCCGTGCCGTCTAATTCCACCAGCACTTTGTCGATATAGCTCTGCTCGGAAGCATCAATGCCGATAATGGCTTGGGCAATTTCGTTGTTCACATGTTCTACGGCTTTGAGCACACCTTTGCCCAAATAGCGTGCGGCATCGCCGTCGCGCAGCTCCAGCGCTTCTTTCTGGCCGGTGGAAGCGCCGCTGGGCACGGCCGCGCGCCCCATCACGCCGCTTTCCAGCAACACATCGCATTCTACGGTGGGATTGCCGCGTGAATCGAGAATCTCGCGGGCGAAAATATCAATAATGGCGCTCATGCACTCTGCTCCAAAAGTTAGTTGGCTGAAGAAACGGCGGCTCACCCGCCAAAATAGCAAGATTATACCCGAAACCGGCGAGCTTGAAACACAGCCCGGCAAACAGCCGCTCTTGACAAAACCCATATTTGGGCATTAAATACGCCATCATTATTTACGCCGATTTGATACAGCTTGCGGGCGTTAAAACAGCTAAAGCGTACTATTTATAACACGCACCTCTGTTTTAAGCCCATTGTTGATCCAGTGGGCTTTAAATCTTTGCAGCCGCAGAGTGAGGCGGCCATACAACAACATCATGATTATTCTGGATTCCGTTTGTAAAAGCTATCATCACGGCAAAAGCAACCAATTCATGGCCGTGCATCCCTTAAGCCTGAGCATCGACCAAGGTGAGGTGTTCGGGTTGATGGGCTATTCCGGCGCGGGCAAATCCACCCTGCTGCGCCTGATCAACCTGCTGGAACTCCCCGACAGCGGCAAAGTGCTGGTAGACGGCCAAGACCTCACCGCCATGAGCCCCGCCCAGCTGCGCACCGCCCGCCAAAACATCGGCATGGTGTTTCAGCAGTTCAACCTGCTCGCCAACCGCACCGTGGCCGGCAACGTAGCCTTCCCGCTGGAAATTGCCGGCTGGAGCAAAAGCAAAATCAACGAACGCGTGCGCGAATGTTTGCAGATTGTCGGCCTGTCCGACCGCGCGCAGCACTACCCCGCCCAACTTTCCGGCGGGCAGAAACAGCGCGTGGGCATTGCCCGTGCGCTTGCGCCCAACCCCCACGTGATTCTGGCCGACGAACCCACCTCCGCGCTCGACCCAGCCACCACCCGCAGCGTGCTCGACTGTTTGCAAGACATCAACTGCCGTTTCAACGTAACCATCGTGATTGTTACCCACGAAATGAGCGTCATCCGCCGCCTGTGCCGCCGCACCGCCCTGCTGCATCAAGGGCACTTACTGGAAGTGGCCGACGTGCGCGACAAGCAGATTCTGGCGCACACCGACATCGGGCGCGAATTGGTACAGGAGGATTGAAATGGGGCAGCAATACGATATTTGGGAAAATCTGATGCGCCTGCGGCCGGAGTTTTACAAGGCCTTCGGCGAAACCGCCATCATGCTTGGCATTTCCGGCATTGTCAGCATCATCATCGGTGGCCTGCTCGGAGTATGGCTCTACACCACCGGTAAAAATCAGATTTTTGCCAACCGCCGCGTGAACCATATTTTAGGCTTCACCATCGACTTTATCCGCGCCTTCCCCTTCGTCATCCTCATGATTGTGATGATGAAACCCACCCGCATGATCATGGGTACCACATTCGGCCCGGTGGCCGCCTCTATTTCGCTCAGCGTGGCCGCCATGTTTTATTTTGCGCGGCTGGTGGAACAAAATTTGGCCGAAGTGCCTAAAGGTGTGGTGGAAGCCGCGCTGGCCATGGGTGCCAAACCCATGACCATCATCACCAAAGTTTTGCTCAACGAAGCCCGTGCCGGCCTCGTACGCAGCATTGCCATCCTGATTATTGCCACGCTGGGCACCAGTGCCGCTGCCGGCTTAATCGGCGGCGGCGGCGTGGGTGACCTTGGCATCCGTTACGGCCATCAGCGCTATATGGCTGATGTGTTGTGGACAGTAGTAGCCCTACTCTCGGCCTTAGTGGTCTGCATCCAAACGCTCGGCAACCATTTAGCCGCCCGTTTAGACAAACGCTAATCCGTTTTTTCTCAACCTGTTTATCCATTGTATAAGGAGACACTCAATGAAAGCATTATGGAAACTCACCTGCGCCGCCGTGCTGGGCATGACCCTGGCCGCCTGCGGCGGACAAGACAGCGGCAGCGGTGCACAAGCATCTGCCGCATCTGCCGGCAGCCAGCCAGCCGCCGAAGCCAAGCGGGAAATCCGCTTCGGCACCACCCCGGGCGACTTTGCCGACATGATTAAAGACCAAATCCAGCCCATGCTGGAAAAACAGGGCTACACTGTTACCCTTACCGAGTTCCCCGATTACGTTACCCCCAACCAGGCACTGGCCGAGGGTGCGATCGACATCAACATTTTCCAGCACAAACCTTATCTGGACTCCTTCAAGGCCGAACACAACCTCGACCTGACCGAAGTATTCCAAGTGCCGACTGCTCCTTTGGGCATCTACCCGGGCAAGCTCACCGCACTGGATCAGGTGAAAAACGGCAGCTCCGTTTCCATCCCCAACGATCCGTCCAACCTCGCCCGCGCTTTGGTAATGCTTGACAACCTGGGCTGGATTAAACTGAAAGAGGGTATCGACCCGCTGCGCGCCGCCCGCACCGATATTGCTGAAAACACCAAAAATATCGAATTCGTGGAAATGGAAGCCGCTAACCTGCCGCGTAGCCGCCAAGACGTAGACTTCGCCATCGTAAACGGCAACTACGCTATGTCTTCCGGTATGAAACTGGCCGAAGCCCTGTTCCAAGAGCCCAGCTTCGCCTACATCAACTGGTCTGCCGTGCGCACTGCCGATAAAGACGCACAATGGGTACAAGACGTAACCGCCGCCTACAATTCCCAAGAATTCAAAGACTACGCGCACAAACGCTTCGTCGGCTACAAATATCCTGCCGTATGGGGTGAAGGTGCAGCCGCCGCTTCAGCCGCTTCTGCAGCAGCCGCCTCTGGCGCATCTACCGCCAAATAAGCAACGCGGATAAAACCACAGCCGTTTCAGGTAGCCTGAAGCGGCTGTTTTTAATTGAGAAAAAGGCTATCTGAAAAATACCCTTATATCTGGGAACACGCAATAAACTGATTTTATGTATCTTGCTCCTTCCTAACGCGTTGCTCCTCCTTACTGCCCGAGCCCTGCCCACAGCCTCACCCGATTTTGCCAACTGCATAAAATTTTCCAAGCAAACCAATCTGTTGCCCTTTTGTTTACATCTGTTATGATTTTTGGTACTTTACTGCCATTGTTCATGCAGATACACACCACACATTTAGATTTCAAATTCCCCCTTTCCGCCATCCGTCCGCTTGTTCGGGCGGCTGGCATTCGCCGGCCGTGCCGCAAAGGCATACGGCCGCATTCCCACCCGAAAAGGAGATCTACCATGACCGATGTGAAAAAAGTAGCCGTAGTTACCGGTTCCGCCGCAGGTTTGGGCAAAGCAATCGCCACCCGTTTGGCCAAAGACGGCTTCCGCGTGGTGCTGCACGACATCAACGCCGACAACCTGAACAAGGTTAAAGCGGAATTCGATGCCGCCGGGTTTGAAAATATCGCCGTAAAGGGCAATTCCGCCAGCCGGGAAGACCAGTTCCGCCTGGTGGCCGAAGCAGTCAAGGCCTTCGGGCGGGTGGACGTGTTTGTCAACAACGCGGGCGTAGAATCGGTCGGCACATTCTTGAGCCTGAACGAAAATGAAATCGACCGGGTGTTGGGCATCAACATCAAGGGCGTGATTTTCGGCACGCAGGCCGCCGCCGAACAAATGAAAAAACAGCAGGGCGTGGGCAAAATCATCAACGCATGCAGCATCGCCGGCCACGAATCCTACGAAATGCTGAGCCTGTATTGCGCCACCAAGCACGCGGTACGCTCGTTCACCCATTCCACCTCAAAAGAACTCGCCCCCTACAACATCCGCGTGAACGCCTATTGCCCGGGCGTGGCCGACACCCCCATGTGGGAGCGCATCGACGCCGCATTCGTAGAACACAAGGGCTACCAGCCGAAACAGGCGTGGAACGAATTTACCAAAGGCATCCTCGCCGGCCGGCCGCAACAACCGGAAGACGTGGCCAACCTGGTATCCTTCCTGGCTTCGGAAGACGCCGACTACATCACCGGCCAAACCATCCTCACCGACGGCGGCATGGTATTCCGTTAAACAACAGGCAAACGGCCGGCGGCAGCCGGCTGTTTTTATGGCCGCCCGCATTTTGCATCCGCTAAATTCGGTTAAACCCGCACCCTGCCGCCCAAACTTTGCTACACTGCGCCCCTTTTCACACAAACACAAGGAAAAATCATGGCTTTAATGGATAATCTGATGAACGCGGCCAGCCAGATGCTGGGCGGCAAAGACGGCGGCCAAGGCTCGCTCACCGATATGGCGATGGATTTGGTGAAACAGCACGGCGGCGTGGGCAACCTGATCAGCCAGCTGCAACAAGGCGGCTTGGGTGATGCCATCAGCAGCTGGGTTTCCAACCAGTCCGGCAATATGCCCGTGTCCGGCAGCCAATTGCAACAGGCACTGGGCAGCGACACCGTCAACCAGCTGGCGCAGAAATTCGGCGTGGATGCCAACCAGGCAAGCGAGATGCTGGCCAAAATCCTGCCCAACCTGGTAGACCACGCCACCCCCAACGGCAGCACGCAAGACGCAGACGGCTTCGGCCTGGACGATGTGGCTTCCATGCTGCTGAAAAACTTTATGAAATAAACCAAAAGCCGTCTGAATGTTCAGACGGCTTTTTTATTTGTGAGGCTACCTGAAAGCACAGCTTAGGCGAAGTTTAAACGGCGAGATGGCTGAAGCAATGCACTGCATATCGTGTTCGCTCTCTTAGCAGAGTGGAAAATACTTTGGCTATAGCGGATTAAAATCAGAATGGGCAAGGCGGCGAGCCGCAGACAGTACAACCAGTACGGCAAGGCAACGCCGTAGCATTCTGGTTTTAATCCACTATATCTTTTCAGGTAGCCTCTACCCTGCCTCGCTCCATCACTACGCCCACCGATGCCACGCCGGGCAGGATGCCGGGTTTCACCGCCTTAATCCGCACGCTCTCGCAAGAAGGGAAATGCTTGAGCAGCAGCTGCGCCACATAGCCTGCCAGCGCTTCCAGCAGGAAAAACTGTTGGCCGGCCAAGGCCGCCGTTACCAGCTCCGCTGCCTCGGCGTAGCTGATCGTATCGGCCACGTTGTCGCTCTTTTCCGCCGCACCCAAATCGGCGCGGATGTCGATATCCAGCAGCACGGTTTGCGGCTGGCGGCGCTCCCAGTCGAAAACACCGATTAGGGTTTGGGCTTTTAGGCCGTGCAGAAAAACGGTATCCATGCTGTGCTTGTCCTCGTGATAGAATCCGGCTCGTTTGTTTGAATGTGAAAAAATCTTATGGCTGACATCTTGTCTGTGTGGGGCTTGGCCGCTGTGGTCGCCGCCTACTTAATCGGCTCGCTCTCGTTTGCCGTTATCGTATCCAAATTCTACGGGCTGGACGACCCGCGCAGCTACGGCTCGGGCAACCCGGGCGCCACCAATGTTTTGCGCAGCGGCCGCAAAAAAGCCGCCGCGCTCACGCTCTTGGGCGACGCGCTCAAAGGCCTGGTGGCCGTGCTGCTCGCACGATGGCTGCAATCGTATTTTGGCCTGGCCGACGAAGTGGTGGCTGCCGTGGCCGTGGCGGTCTTGGCGGGGCATATGTGGCCGCTGTTTTTCGGCTTCAAGGGCGGCAAGGGCGTGGCCACCGCACTGGGCGTGCTGCTGGCTTTGTCGTGGCCAGTGGCGCTGATTTGCGCGGCGGTGTGGCTAATGATGGCCTTCGGGCTGAAAATTTCTTCACTGGCCGCACTCACCGCCACCGTAATCAGCCCGCTGGCCGCCATGTTTCTGGTGCAACAGCCTTCCTGGCAGGCCGCCATTGCCGTGATTGCCGCGCTGGTGCTGCTGCGTCACCGCAGCAATATCCAAAACCTGCTCAGCGGCAAGGAAAGCAAAATCGGCTCAGGCAAATAGCAGCGTTGGCTGCCCGATAGAGGCTACCTGAAAATTTTAGCTTCGCAGAAACTTCGCTGCGCTGCACTTTCAGGTAGCCTTTATTAATACCAAAAACTCCATATCCAACAATTCAATCTGAAACCCAATTAAAACTCTTGAAAAACTAGATATAGGCTTTCTAGTATCAAAGGTTGAGCTGTGCTTTTCTCTGCTGACACAGCCGAACGGAGCGCAGTTTTTCGGGGAATAAGGGCTTGCATGTTCGAAGCGGCGAAGCCGCAAGTTGCGAGCCCGCCCGAAAAACCGCGCGGAGTGAGGGAAGTTTGGCAAAGCCAAACCTGTGTCCGCAGTCGCCTTTCTTTTGCTTCCTTTTCTTTGGCGAAGCAAAGAAAAGGAAGTGCCCCGCGCCGGCAGGAGGCGCAAGGGTAAACAAAACATACACGGAGCAGGCTTCCTGAAAACTAAAACGAGTTTAGCCTACTTTCAGCCTCGTATAAGTTTCTCTTTCAGGATGTTTCTCCTCACCCCGCATCTTTCAACAACAAAGCTGCAGCCTGCCGACCGCTTTGCACGGCGGCTTCCAGCGTGGCGGGGTAGCGCGGGTGGAGGTAGTCGCCAGCGAGGTAGATATGCTGATGGCGCAGCCAGGCAGTGGGGATGGCAGGGTTGTCGGTGCGGCTGGCGGTGGTGGCGCGTTTTTCGGTGATCACTTGGGCGGCAGTGGGGCGCGGCAAGTGCGGGCAAATGCGCCGCAAATCGTGCTGCACGCGCCTGACCCACTCTTCGCGGCTGAGTTTGCCGTATTGGTCGGACAGGGAAATCACAGCGGACACTTCGCCGCGCCCGAAGCCGAGCGCATCGCGGTCGATAAACCATTGCGCCGTGCCTTCGGCCAGGCCGGTAATCGGCGCGGGCAGCTCGGGCGAAACGGGATAACGCAAATACACGGTGGTGATGGCGTGATATGCCAAAGCATCCAGCGCAGTGGCAACCTCAGGCGGGGCGGCCTCTGGCAGCAGTGACGGCACATGATAGGGCGCAACGGCCAACACGGCGGCATCAAAGGCTTCGCCGTTCACCAACAGGCTACCTGAAAGCGTTTGTTCAATCTGCGGCACACGCGTTTCCAGCCGGATTTGTGCGCCGTATTTTTGCAGGCGCCGGCACACCGGCTCGGCAAACAGCTGCCCCAAATCCTGCTTGGGCAGCAAGAAATCGCTGGCTGCGCGCTCCGCCCACACGCCGTCGCGCAGCACATTTTGCAGGCGTTGCAGCGAAGCCTGATCCAAAGCGGTGTTCATTGCGCCCCACACCAAAGGCTGCCAAAACTGCTGCTGCAAACGGTGCGATACTTGCTGCTGCCGTAGCCAAGCAGCCACGGGAACATCTTCCGCCAAGCGCAGGCTTTGTAAGGCACGCATCTGGCGCAGCAGCGCCGTTTTCTCGCCCCAACCGATACCGCGTGCGCCCAACACGCCGAAAAGCAAATGCAGCGGCGCACTCAGGCGACGGGCGGCAAATTGCAGGCCGTCGGCCAAATGCCATTGCAGCGGCAGACGCAAAAATGCTTCTTCTTCGCGCACGCCGCAGCGCGCCAGCACATCCAGCACCTGCCGATACGCGCCCACCAAAATATGCTGGCCGTTGTCGGCATGGGCAAAACCGCTGCCGCCGCCCAACGCGCGGGCGCGGCCACCGCACTGCCGCCCGGCCTCAAACAGGGTGATTTGCGCCCGGCCGCACAGCGCTTCCGCCGCCGAAAGCCCCGCCCAACCGCCGCCGATAACCGCCACACGCGGCGCGGCGCTCATGGCTTAAACCCCAAGAGCCAGGTTTTCAGGGCAATCCGCGCTTTGCGCGGCTTCGGAATCGCCAGCTTGTAGCGCAGCACATTGGCCGCGCCGTCGCGCTCGATTTCGTTTAAGAGCGCGTAGTAGATGGCGGCCATCACCAGCCCTGCCTTCTGGCCGCGCCGCTCGGCAGCAGGCAGCAGAGCCACGGCTTCGCTGTAGGTTTGGCGGGCACGGGCTACCTGAAAAGCCATCAGCTCGGCAAACTCTTGGCTGTTTCGGCGTTGCAGCAAGTCGGCGGCGGGCACGTTGAAGCGCTGCAAATCTTCCACCGGCAGGTAAATCCGCCCGGCCACCGCGTCTTCGCCCACATCGCGGATGATGTTGGTGAGTTGCAGGGCCAAGCCCATTTTGTCGGCATAATCCAGCACGGCGGCATCTTGGAAACCGAGGATGCGGGCAATCAGCCGCCCCACCACCCCGGCCACGCGCTGGCAGTATTGCTGCAAGGTGGCGAAATCGGCATAACGCGCCGGGGTCAAATCCATTTCCACGCCGTCAATCACGGCGGCCAATTCGTTTTCAGGTAGCCCGTAGGCCGGCGCCACTTCGCGCATGGCCTGATTGACCGGATGCTCCGGCAAGGCCGCGCCGTGAAACACCTTGGCCGCATCCTGCCGCCACCAGGCCAGCGTTTGCGCCGCCACGGCCGGGTCAGCACAGTCGTCCGCCACGTCATCGAGCTCGCGGCAATAGGCATACAGCACCGTCATGGCACGGCGTTTTTCCGGCAGCAGAAAGCGGAAACCGGCCAGAAAACTGGAGCCGCTCTCTTCGGCTTTTTGGTGGCAGTAGTCGTATGGGGTCATGATTTTTGAATTTTGATAATGGTGGTCGGGGCGGCTTCGCGGAAATAGGTTTCCGGCACGCGCAGGTAAAGATAGAGGATGACGGCGCTGAAGCAGAGCATATCTAGCCATGGAATGAAGAAAGGCCTGTTATCGAAAATCGTAGAGCCGAAAATGTCCCTCTCCACCCAAACGATTAACTGGTTGCCGACCAGCCACCCAAAATGCAGCAGGCCTCCACACAAAAATACCACACGCGCCCATTTATGGCGATACCACAATCCCGCTGCACATAACAATATCCCAAACGACACCGCAAACGGTTCAATACTCCCGAGGATGAAATGGATGAATACGATTCTCGGGCTGATTCTGTACACTTCAAGCATCTCCCATTCAAACCTCTCCCAACTACCGGCCAACTTGCCCATCGCAATAATCATCAGCAGCGGCCAAGCAATGCCGTACGCCAGCAGCAGCGGGCACAGGATGGTCAAACCCAAAGGGCGTGGCGAGGGAGTTGGAGAAGCAGTATCCATCTATCAGATTCCTTGGTTATCGGGGAAATCATCCGGTTGCCTAAACAGTCCAAGTACTATTTTCCATTTTGCCGTAGCTGATATTTTTCAGGTAGCCTCAAGAGGGCGGAGAGGCTACCTGAAAATCCTCATCAGCCCGTAATCAAACAGCATATTCAGCCCGCAATATACGCATCATCCGGCTCGCCGTCCTTCCCGCCTTCCACCAGAATCACGTGTCCGAAAAACAAATCGCCATCGTCGTAGTAGGCAGTGAACCCTTCCTTCTGCAACGCGAGCTCGGACAATTCGATACAACGCGCAAACGCTTCAGCATCCAGACTTTCCGGCGGCACGACTGGCTCGTCGGTTTCCTCCTGCCAGTTTACCGCGTCTTCCAGCAGCTGTTCGGCGGCAAAACGGCGCCAGCAGCGGTCGAATTCAGCAGCTTGGCTGTGCAGGCGGCGCAATAGGGCGAGGGCTTGATTGGCGCTTTCTTCATGGCCGGCATCGACATCAAGCAAAATATGCACTTCCTGCCCCAACCAATCGGCATGGCCTTCAAAGCTGGCGAAATCGCGGTTGAGGGTAAATTGGCCGATGCCCGGCTCGTTCAACACCACCGGCGTCAGATAATGCTCCAGCTCGGCCTGCAAGGCGGGCGAATCCGGGTTTTCTGCCAAGATTTCCAACAGCATAAAGCAAGGCATGGAAAAGTCTCTGTCTTCACGCTGCGGCCGCACGCGCAGGCGGTAGATGCAGTTGGGGCGCAGGGAAAAGCGGTAGTGTTCGGGGACGGTGCTTTCTACCAGCCATTCGAGCCGCACGGTTTGTCGGTGGCATTGGCCGTCGGCATCGATATAGGCGGCACAATGGCGGCTGGCCGTCCACAACACATCGCGCCCGCCCTTGCCCGCACCACCGCCGCTACTGCTATCAGTAAGCACCAGGATTTCCTGCTCCTGCGACTGATAGAGCTGATCGAAGGTTTGCTGCTCTTGGCAGATACGTTTTTTGTTACTCATCACTTGGTCTCCTGAGGCAAAGGCTACCTGAAAATGGGGTTTCAACGAAGTGGGGCGATGTCTTAACCTAGCTAAGGCTGCTTTGCGGCGCGATATGGCGGACTAACAAAATTGGCACAAGGCGGCAAGCCACAAGTAATACAGACATCCGGCCAGGCAAGCCAGCGCTGTAGCGATTTTTGTTAGTTCCCGATAACAGGCGTATTATCTAGTTTTCAGGTAGCTTTTTCACATTTGAGGTTACCTGAAACCGCCCTACCCCGCCAAACCAAAGAAGCCGGCCTCAAAGCCGGCTTCCGCCATTTATTATTCCCGTAGCGAATCCACACGGATGCTGTGTTCCATCTGGCCGGCAGGGGCTGTGCTGCTGCCTTTTGGGCGATCGGAAAGGCGTTTCAGGTAGCCTTCGTCGATGTCGCCGGTGGCGTAGCAGCCGTTGAAGCAGGAGCTGTCGAAGCCTTCGATGGCGGGGTTGAGCGCGCGCACCACGTTTTCCAAGTCGTCCAAATCTTGGAACACCACACCGTCGGCAGAAATTTCGGCGGCAATTTGCTCGGCGCTGCGGCCGTTGGCAATCAATTCGGCGCGGGTGGGCATGTCGATGCCGTACACATTGGGGTAGCGCACTTCAGGGGCGGCGGAGGCAAAATACACTTTCCGCGCCCCGGCGGCGCGCACCATTTCCACAATCTCGCGGCTAGTGGTGCCGCGCACGATGGAGTCGTCCACCAGCAGGATGGATTTGCCGGCAAATTCGCTGTCGATGGGGTTGAGCTTCTGGCGCACGGATTTTTTTCGCGTGGCTTGGCCGGGCATGATGAAGGTGCGGCCGATGTAACGGTTTTTGATGAGGCCTTCGCGGTAGGGTTTACCCAGGTGCATGGCCAGCTGCAAGGCGCTTGGGCGGCTGGTATCTGGGATGGGCATCACCACGTCGATTTCGTCTGCCGGCAGGCTGCGTTTCACTTTTTCTGCCAAGGTTACGCCCATATCAAGCCTGGCTTGGTACACCGATACGCCGTTCATCACGGAATCGGGGCGGGCAAAATACACATATTCAAACAGGCAGGGCAAAAGGCGCGGCGCTTCGGCGCATTGGCGGCTGTGGAACTCGCCGTTAAAGCCGATAAATACGGCTTCGCCCGGTGCGATATCACGCACCAATTCGTAGCCCAAACCGGGGAAAACGATGGATTCGGAAGACACCATATAAGCGGTGCGCCCCGCTTCGTCGGTAGATTTGCCCAACACCAACGGGCGGATACCGTGCGGATCGCGGAAGGCGAGCATACCGTAGCCGGCAATCAGCGCCACCACCCCGTATGCGCCGCGCACTTGGCGGTTGAGCGCAGCCACGGCATCAAACACATCGTCCACTTCCAGCTTGCTGCGGCTGCCAATCACGTGCTGCAACTCGCTGGCCAACACATTGAGCAGCACTTCGGAATCAGAGCCGGTATTGATATGGCGCAGGTAGCGGCGGCATAAATTGGCCTCAAGCTCTTCGGGGTTGGTGAGGTTGCCGTTGTGCGCCAGCACGATGCCGAAGGGCGAATTCACATAAAATGGCTGCGCCTCAGCACTGCTGCCCGCGTTGCCGGCGGTGGGATAGCGCACATGGGCGATGCCGGCATTGCCCACCAGGTTGCGCATATCGCGCGTGCGGAACACATCGCGCACCATGCCGGTATCTTTATGCATATGGAGCATCTCGCCCTCGGCGGTTACGATGCCCGCCGCATCCTGTCCGCGGTGCTGCAACACCTGCAATCCGTCATACAGTAACTGATTCACCGGCTCAAAAGCCACCATGCCCAATACGCCACACATAAATTCACTCCCCCGGCGCTTGCCGGTAGTCGACACGATCCGCCATAAACGGCGGCAGATACGGCACGGCCAGTTGGGCCAAGCCCTCAAAAACAAATGCGGTTTGCGAATGCTGCCATTCCTCGCTCTTCGGCAAATCGGTAAACGCGCAAACCAGCACCGCCAGCGTTACCGCCAGCACCCCCTTTACCGCGCCAAACACACCGCCAAGCAGGCGGTTTGCCCCGCCCAACCCGGCCGCGCCGGCAGAAGAAGTGAGCAAGGTTTGCAGCAGCCGGAACAGCAGCCGCGCCAGCAGGAACACGCCGATAAACGCGGCCACCACCGCCAGCGCATGCGGCTTGAGGCTACCTGAAAGCCAGTCGCCCACTGATGGAGCAAGCAGCTTGGCCGCCAGCAGCGAGCCCAGCCAAGAAACCAAGCCCACCAATTCGGCCACCACGCCGCGAAACAGCGAAATCAGGGTAAACGCCGCGATCACCAGCAGCGCAAGATAGTCAAACAAAGTCATCAGCGCTCCAGCAGGATGCCGTCCAGCCCCTGCGATTTAATTTTGCCCATTGCCTGTCCGGCGGCCTGGCGGTTGGGATATGAGCCGGTGCGCACGCGGTAGAGCGCGTTGCCGCCTTTGTTGGCCGGCGGCGCCACATAGGCGCTCACGCCCGCATCGGCCAGCCGTTTTTGCACGGCGCGTGCCTGCTCTTCGGTGGTGTAAGCACCCACCTGAATCACCATGCGCCGCTCCGTCTGCGCCGCTTGATTATCGGCAGCTTTGCCATTACCGGCCACATGGTTGGCAGCGCGGTTGTTCAAAATATCTTCCGGCGAGAGGCGGTTGCCGTTTGGCTTACGTTCCTGCCGACGTTCAGCTGGGCGGCGGCGCTCGGCTGGTTTCTGTTCGGTCGGCTTCGGTTCAGCCGGTTTGCTTTCGGCACGGCGCTCATTCGGCTGCACGGCCGGCGTTTGCGGTTTCACGCCCTCGGCGCGGCGCGGGGTTTCCGGCACGGCAGGTTTGGCCTGCGGCTGGGCTGCCGGTTTATTGTTTTCCGCCGGTTGCGCGCGCGGCTCGGCAGGCACCGGCTTGGCTTCTACACGCGGCTGCAGCGCAGGCTTGCTTTCCGCCCGCACCGGCGGCGCAGCCGGGCGGCTCGGTGGTGGATTGGCCGCGTTGCCGGAGTTGGCCAGAGGATTGGGCAATACCGTGGTGCGCGCCTCCACCGGCTTGGCCGGTTGCACGGGCTGCGGCGCAGGCGGAGCAGGTTCCACAACCACTGCTTCCGGCTCAACAGACGGCGCAGATACCGGCTGCGGCTGCATTTCCACCGCAGTGTCGGCATCAGTCGGCACTTCGGCCACCGGCTCGGGCAGCGGCTGGGTTTCCACCACCATGGAAGCCGCAGTTTCGCTGCCGCCGCTCACGGTGATTTCGCCCGGCGCAGCAGTATTTTGACTGCTGCCCATCACTTTGGCCAGCAGCAGCGCCACCACCGTAGTGAGCAGCAGCGCGCCCACCAAGCGGCGGCGGTTTTTGCGCTTAATCTGCTCGTATTCTTCCAGATGGCGCCAATTCGGGTTGGATTGGGGTGGCATAATTCCTTATTCCTGTTGCGGTGCGCCCATCACTTCGGCCACCGTATGAAACGAACCAAATACCACGATTCTATCATTTTCCCCCGCCTCCGATAAGGCGGCACGATAGGCCTCGCCCACGCTGGCAAACAGGCGAACATTGGCCGCTCCCGCCGCTTCCAGATGCTGCTGCAAGGCTTCCGCCGAAAGGCCGCGCGGCAGCGGCAGCGGGGCAACCAGCCATTCGTCGAACTGGTCTTGCAGCAGGGAAACCACAGTGTCGATATCTTTATCGGCCAACATGCTGAACACCGCCAGCCGTTTTTCGGCAAACGGCAGCGCCATCAGGCTGCGACGCAAAGCACGGGCGGCGTGCGGATTATGGCCGACATCCAATATGGTAAGCGGGCGGCCGGGCAACACCTGGAAACGGCCGGGGTGGCTCACCAGCAACAACCCGCGTTTGATGGCGCCGATATCCACCGGCAGCCGTGCATTTAAGCATTCGAGCACGGCCAGCGCGCAGGCGGCATTGCCCAGCTGGTAGCCGCCGCGCAGGGCGGGAAAAGGCAGCGCGTTGCGGTTGCGGCTACCTGAAAACAGGCGGCTGTGCTCAGGATGAAAGTGAAACGACCATTGCTGCTGCTCCAGCTTGCTGAAGCCGAAATCGCGCCCGGCCAGCAGGAGGTCGGCGCCGATGGCTTCGGCGTGGCGGCGCAACGATTCGGGTGGCGGGTTTTGGGCGCAGACAGCAGGTTTGCCCGCGCGGAATACGCCCGCCTTTTCAAAGGCCACCTGCTCCACTGTGTCGCCTAAAAAGGCTTGGTGATCCAAATCCACCGACGTTACCACCGATACGTCGCCGTCAAAAATATTCACTGCGTCCAACCGGCCGCCGAGCCCGACTTCCAGAATCATCACATCGGTTTCAGCGCGCCGGAAAATATCCACGGCGGCCAAGGTGTTGAACTCGAAATAAGTGAGTGCGGTATCGCCGCGTGCGGCTTCGATGCGCTCGAAAGAGGCGGCAATGGTTTCATCGGCAGCAGGTTGGCCGTTCACGCAGATGCGCTCGTTGTAGCGCAGAATGTGCGGGCTGGTGAGCATGCCGGTTTTGAAGCCGGCGGCGCGGTAGATGCTTTCCAAAAAGGCGCACACCGAGCCTTTGCCGTTGGTGCCGGCCACCACGATTACGGGGCATTGCGGCTGCAAACCCATCCGCTCTTTCACCGCGAGCACGCGCCCCAAGCCCAAATCAATGCTGCCGTGGCTGTGGGCGGTGCCGCCGGTGTAGGCGGTTTCAAGGTGGGTGAGCCATTGGGAGAGTGTTTTCATTTGTTCAACCTTGTTTGAGGGCTACCTGAAAATGCCAAACGGGTTTTCAGGTAGCCTGTATGCCGGTATGGGCGGCTTGGCGAAGGCTAGCTGAAAATAACAGTATCGGTCGGCATTACCGTGCCAAGCGCTTGCTGACCCGGATTTTGAACGGTGCTTTCAGGTAACCTGCTTTAACTGACGAAGGCTACCTGAAAACGGTTAAACCTTTTCAGGTAGCCTTTTGCCGCCGCATTATACCGCAGCAAAATTCAGCCCGGCACACTCTCCAGCGCGGCGGCAATCAGTGCGCCCGTGGCGGCATCGATTTGCGCGGCGGCAGTTTCGGCCGCATCCAAACCGCGCTCCGCCACAAGCGGCAACACGCGGCGGTACAGCACCTGCACGCGGCCGTTTTGCTCGTACACCAACACTTTCAGCGGCAGCTCGGCAGCCAGCAGCAAATCGGCCTGCATCAGCGGCGTACCTTTGGCCGGGTGGCCGACAATCAGCAGGCTGGCAGGCGCCAGCGGCAGGCCGTGCTCGGCGGCCAGCGCGGAATGTGGGATTTCGGCAAACAGGGTAATCTGCTTGGCGGCAAAAGCCTGTTTCAACACGGCCAGCGTTTCGGCAAAACCGAAACGGCTGGGCAGGATAAGGTAGTTGGGATTGGTCATAGGGTTGAATCCTGTGTGCAATAAAAAACCAATAAAGTATGCCGCGTTGGCACGGCCGTTTTTTAGCGGGAATCCTGCCGATCCACCGGCTTGCTCCATTTCTTCCGCGCCTGCCCCCACCTCGCCCACACGCGCAGGCGGCGCAGGCCTTCGGCATCGGCGGAATCCGGCCACACGGCTTGGTAAATCTGCCGGCCGCCGTCGGTTTGCTAGTGCAAGAGTTGCAACCACGGCAACACCACGCCGCCGCGCAAGGTGGCCGCCACGGCAATTTGCTGCGACTGCAAAAACAGCACGGCCTCGCCGCCGCTGCCCACTGTGAGGCCGCCGATTGGCAACGGCCGGCGCAGGGCATACCAAGCGGCGGAAGCGGTGAACGCGAGGCCGATCAGGCGCAGCCAATCAGCGAAATACAGCAGCCAGATAACGGCCAGCCACGCCCATGCAGCCAACTGCAGCACACGCTGCAACCGCGAAGGCCGGAAGGCTACCTGAAAAGGCTGCACGGCAGCTACATCATGTTGTCCACCACAGGGCTGACGCGGATATCGTCGTCATCCGTGTCCAACACCATGTCGTGGAATTCGAGATCGAAAAAGCGGGTGAATAGCTCGGGCGTGAGCTCCGGCCATTGCTCCTGCGGCACTTCCCACGAAGCAATCTCGCCGCTGAGCACCTCGCGCCAGCGTTCGCCAAACAGGCCGGCGCTCTCTTCGGGCGTATCGGCCTGCGCCAACAGATACACGCTGCAATTGCTGCGAATTTGGGCAAGGGTGAGGTCGGGCAGGTC
Organism: Eikenella corrodens; assembly: GCF_900187105.1. Lineage (NCBI taxonomy): Bacteria > Pseudomonadati > Pseudomonadota > Betaproteobacteria > Neisseriales > Neisseriaceae > Eikenella > Eikenella corrodens. Next base: position 1,372,902 of record NZ_LT906482.1, on the reverse strand, counting down.
GTCGCCGGTGCTTTTGAGCCAGGCGAGGAAAGCTTCGGTGGGCTTCACCACCACAGCGCTGCGGTCTACAAAATACATGGTATTTCCTCGGGTTGGTTTTCTCGGTTTCAGGTAGCCCTGAAACAGATACTACAGGCTACCTGAAAGCGTACAGTTCAAAATTATCAAACGCTTAATATGAACAATCGGCTTTTCAGGCAGCCTGCCGGGCAAGATGCGGGCTACCTGAAACAGGTTTTCCGACATGTCGGATTTCTGAGAAACCGGAACGCCGGCATCCGCTACAGCGGATAATCGTAATCCACCACCAGCGGGGCGTGATCGGAGAATTTCTCCTGCTTATAAACATGGGCGGAGCGGGCGCGCTCGGCCAGGGCGGGCGTGGCCATTTGGTAGTCGATGCGCCAGCCCACGTCTTTGGCATACGCCTGGCCGCGCTGGCTCCACCAGGTGTAGCCGGGCATTTCGGGATAGAGCGTGCGCCAAATATCCACCCAGCCCAGTTCGACAATCACTTTGCCGATCCACTCGCGCTCCTCGGGCAGGAAGCCGGAGTTTTTCAAGTTGCCTTTCCAGTTTTTCAAGTCGATATTTTGGTGCGCGATATTCCAATCGCCGCAGATCACGATATCGCGGCCTTGGGTTTTCAGCTCGCGCAGCATCGGGTAGAAGGCTGCTAAGAAACGGAACTTCAGCTGCTGGCGCTCTTCCGAACTGCTGCCGGAAGGCAGGTAGAGCGAAATCACCGACAAATTGCCGAAATCGACCTGCACGAAGCGGCCTTCGGCATCGAATTCGGCAATACCCATGCCGGTTTGCACGCGATCCGGCTCGCGTTTGCTATACAGCGCCACGCCGGAATAGCCGCGTTTCTCGGCGCAGTGCCAAACGCCGTGCATACCGTGCGGGGCTCTCATGCTGTCGTCCAAATCGGCTTCTTGAGCCTTGAGCTCCTGAATGCAGACGATATCGGCGCCGCTTGCTGCTAGGTATTCATAGAAGCCTTTTTTATAGGCAGAACGGATGCCGTTTACATTGGCAGAAATAATGCGCATGGGTTTTCCAAATAAGATTATTGTTTGATTATACAGGGAAGAAGGCTGCCTGAAATGTTCAGGTAGCCTGTTTAGCCAGCGTTTGACGCCACACCAAATAATCACGTAACGGCGGCATGGGCGGGTTAATGCAATGCGGGCAAATGCCGGTTACATCTTCATCATCAAACTCTTGGTGGAAGGCATCCGGATCGAAACGGGACTGCTGCATAACAGCCTGCACCAACGCCTGCTGCTGCACCACATCAAATTCATAACCACTCAAAATTTCAGCCAGCAGATCGGTTTCTGCTGGGCTGAAAGAGGCAATATTGTTTTGAATCATGCGTGCGTAATCGGCATTCTGAATTTTTTGTTGTAATAAAAGAGTAATGCTCATCAAAATTTGAATTCTAATTAAAGAAAAAACTAATGCAATAATTCGCATTCTTGGTCGATATTATTACCGCCGGAAAACACTTCTTTATTATCGCAACGGCTACGGCTGCTTTGGCAAATCCGTACCGTTTGATCTTGGTTAATCAATAAAACCCGTGGCTCTTTACTCACATCAAAAGCCACGGCTTTAATTGTATATTTATCTCCCAGCACCCCGCGCGCATTGCCTTGGAATTTAATACAGAAATGCTGCGTTTGGCTAACCGCCAACGCCGGCCAAGTGGTGGAAGTGGCTTTAAACGTGCGGTTTCGCGCATAAAAACGCTCCATTGCCCGGCTATTTTCCAATAAAGCAGCATTGGCCTCTTCCAAACGGGATTTACGCACAAACGATTGGTATGAAGGATACGCAATGGCCGCCAAAATCGCCACTATGGCAATAATGATCATCAGCTCCATCAGTGTGAAGCCGCGCCTAGTGGAAACAAATAAGCCGTTCATGCTGCCACTCCTTAGGGAAGTAACTGAGTAGACAGTATAAACGGCTTCAAGATAGAAGTGAACCTATTTTAGATACTAGAATTGTTCACAATTATCCATACCAACCTTATCACAACGGCTGAAAGAACCAGCGGTACTACTATAATACAACCCTTTTGATTCATTAGGGTTTTTATTATTTGGCTTAGCTATAATCTCATAGTTATCCGCCCCAGGGCTGCTTGCTGCAAATGCGATATCAAAAAAATCTGTGCTTGCCGGGGCAGGTGCACCCTTAAAAGTTCTATTCTTGGTATAGAATCGCTCCATATCACGAGCTGTCGCCATGATACTAGCTTTTGCCTGCTCCATCCTAGTCTTACGTATGAACACGTCATATGAAGGATAAGCAATACTAGCTAACACAGCAATAATCACTATTGCCACCAATAATTCAATTAATGTAAACCCCCTTGCATCTAACTTTTCCATATACACCCCATTAATCATTTCAAACTATAGATATTTATTATTATTAATAATAACAATCTGTTAAATAAACAATGAAATTACTATTCCACTAAATAAATTCAATCCGGCTGACTCCGAGCCCGATAAATCTCTTCTTTCATTTGGCGTATCGCTTCCGGCAAGCCCAAAAACACGGCTTGCGCAATGAGCGCATGACCGATATTCAGCTCGCGAATCGGCAAAATCCGTGCTACCGGCGCTACGTTGTGAATCGTCAAACCATGCCCGGCATTGACCACCAAACCCAATTCCGAAGCAAAATATGCCGCTTCTTCCAAGCGCAACAATTCGTTTTGTCGAACGGTATGCGAAGTTGCATCGGCATACGCGCCAGTATGCAACTCTATGGCTTGTGCTCCAACATCACGAGCAGCCTTGATTTGCTGCTCATCCGCATCGATAAACAACGAAACGCGGATGCCGGCAGTATTTAATCGCTGCGTAAACTCCGCTACTGTCTGCTGTTGCGCCAGCACATCCAAGCCGCCTTCGGTGGTTACCTCCTGCCGTTTTTCCGGCACGATGCACACATCTTCCGGCTGCACCTGTAAGGCGTTATCCAACATTTCTGTCGTCAGCGCCATTTCCAAATTCATGCGGGTGCGGATTGCCTGTTTGATGGCGAACACATCTGCATCTTTGATATGGCGGCGATCTTCGCGCAAATGCAAAGTAATTAAATCCGCGCCGTGAGTTTCGGCAACCAAAGCCGCCTCCAACGGACTAGGATAGCGCGTACCGCGCGCATTACGCAAAGTGGCAACGTGGTCGATATTAACGCCCAACAGCATCTTCTTTCCTTTCGGGTATCGAATTTTGCAATTTAGCTTCATGACTCACGCCGCAAAGGTAACTAAGCAACCGGCGTGCCATCTGCACGAAGCCGTTCTAAGGTATTGCCAACACCACACAATTACACAAGTCATCGCTCTCAAATGCCGTAATCTCGCCCGCCTCCAATCCGGGAACGGGGAACAGGCGTACAGTGAGCGGTTTGTTCAGGCGGAAGGCCATGGTGCCGGTGTCGCACATGATGTCGGCAATTTTCTCCGCCGGAGTGCTACCGGCAATCGGCACGGTATCCAAACCAATACCGCATACGCTACTATAAGTGAGCAGGGAGCGGATATCGAATTGTTGCTTGCGGGTGGCCTCGGCCAAGCCTTCGTCTTCGGTTACCGCCAGCATCAGGCCGGAAAAACCCACGGCCTGCACCCGCTCCAGCGACTTGAACACACGGGTAAGCAGTGCGGATACTTCCACCGTACCGGCTGTGCCGAAATACGACACGCGCATCAGCCGATACAGCTCCACCATTGAAGTACAATTCTTTGACGGCGCAGCCGAAGTATCCATGCCAGCATAAGCCCAACCTGCATCCAGAGGCGTGTCGGCCACACATTGCTGCACACGGTCGATGTGGTATTGCAGCGCCTCGCGCATGGCCGAATAGGCTACCTGAAAATATTTGGCATGCTCTGCCGGCTGATTATTTAATCCACGTAAGGCGGCGGCCAGCAAATCCGGCGTTTCCAAGCCCAACACAATACAGTTGCCCTGCTCTGCGCGGTGGTAGCCGGCGGGGAAATACGGAATCAGCGGCCGGCAATTGAAGTTTACCGTGAAATTGAAATTGCCTTCGCCGCGCGGCGTAATGCGGCCGATTTCCTGAATAGTCGCCACGCACAACTCAATGGTTTGCCTGTCTAAAAAACCATTCTCATCCATGCCCACATTCACACAGGCATTGCACAAATCGCCGTAATCGCGAATCAACTCCGGCAGCAGGGCGATTTCGTGCGCACCTACCGCCTCGCCAACAGCAAAACGGATACGCATCACCTTTCCGTGATTCAATTCCTGCAAAATCTGCTGGATACGGGCCAAACCCTGCTTGGCGGTTTGCGCGTTTTCGGTATCCAAATATTCGCCGAATGGGTTTGACACCAGCCGTACCGACTGCACGGTATAGCCCGCCCGGGCAAACGACTCGGCCAAACGGTCGCATTGGCGCTTGGCTTCCTCCAACACACCAGCCCATAAATTACTATTTTTATTCAAACTGATAAATGCAGTAATCGTCCGCACGCGGCAAAGTTCGGTGTTGTGCAAATCCACTTCGTTTTTCCTCAAAACATGATGTGACTGGAGGATAAAGGCTACCTGAAAGCCTGTATCTGCTGCAACACCTGCCGCGATTTAATCCCTTCCGGCAGGCGGAAATCCAGCAGCAGGCGGGTAATCCGGCGTGCCTGCTGCAAAGCGGAGGTATCGGTAAATTCGCCGTTTTGCAGCTGAATCAACACATCGCCATCTACCGCCACGCCAGGCTGCACTTCTGCCGGCGTCAGGCTATGCCGTTGCTCCAACGGCAATACCGCATGTTCCGGCTGTAGCCAGTATTGCCGATCGGCTTCCACCGGGCAGCCCGCGCTGTCTTTCTGCAAATCCGGTGCATAGCCTGCTAACGTGAGCAATGTCCACTCAAACCGGCGCAGCACGGCGGCATGATTCGGCTCGGTGCACAAAGTGCGCATCACCTGCCGCAAAGCCTCATACAACGCAGGCTGCGGGTCTTCCCTGGCAGTGAGTTTCTGCACCAATTCATTCACATACAGCCCGCTCAGCAGCGCCCTACCCTGCGGCTGCGGCCAGCCGCCCAGCCATTCGGCGCGATGTAACGTTTTCAGCTCTTCCTTGCCATACCAGGCTACCTGAACCGGCACAAACGGCACCAACACGCCGCGTAATTCGCTCTGCCGTTTGCGCGCGCTGCGCGCCACCACTGCCACCCGCCCATAATCGCGGCTAAACAGCTCCGCCAGCAGGCTGGTTTCGCGCCACGGCGTGGCCGACAACAAAAACGCCGGTTGGGAATCAATGCGGTTGGGCTGCTTCATAACTCGTTAAAGAACAATGGGAAAGCGGCTATTTATTTTTCAGGTAGCCTTTAATTGGCAGCATACCATCAGCCAGGCCGGCGGCGGCTATCCGGCAGCGGCAAATCCGCCCATTTCATCACTGAGGCCACTTCCGCCGCGTTCAGCTCATAAAACTGCCCACGCTTCAATCGGTTGGGCAAACCAATCGGCCCAAACCCAGTGCGCACCAGGCGGCTTACAGTAAGGCCAAAATGCTCGAAAATGCGGCGCACTTCGCGGTTGCGCCCCTCTTTGAGCACCACATTATACCATTTGTTCACGCCTTCCCCGCCCTGGCTGTGGATGCGTTCCACCCGCGCCAGGCCGTCTTCCAGCATCACGCCCTCGCTGGTGAGCAGGCGCATCTCATCCATGCCCAACTCGCCCAACACGCGCACCGCATACTCGCGCTCCACTTCGAAGCTCGGGTGGGCAAAACGGTTGGCCAGCTCGCCGGAAGTGGTGAGAATCAGCAGGCCGCTGGTATTGATGTCCAAACGGCCGATGGCCACCCAACGGCTGCTCGCCGCCTGCGGCAAGCGGTCGAAAATGCTCACGCGCCCCTGCGGGTCGTCACGCGATACAATCTCGCCTTCCTGCTTATAATATAAAATGATACGCGGCAATCGATCCGGCCATTTCAGCTTGATCACGCTGCCTTTCACCAACACCTGGTCTTCCGGCTGCACCTTATCGCCCAGCTGCGCCACCTTGCCGTTCACCGTTACCCAACCGTTTTGAATCCACTCCTCCATCTCGCGGCGCGAACCCACGCCCGAAGCGGCCAGTGCCTTTTGCAGGCGCACCGGCTCGATGCCGCTCAAATCGGAACGCTGTTCCTGCAAACGGCGCACTTGGCTCTGCACTTTTTGGTTGGCCGGGCGCACTGCCAGCTTTTTTGCTCGCGCCACGCGGGTTTTCGGCGCTTTCTCCGCTTCCGGCCGCTGCTGGCGCTTAGGGCTACCTGAAACTTTTTCATCGGCGCGGCGCGGATTACGTTTATTAGAATCGCGTTGGTTTTTCATATGGTTACACTCCTAACTCGTGATATTCATCAACGGTTCTTCTGCGGCAACAAGCGGCAGGGTTGGGGGAAAGAATGGAATAGGCTACCTGAAAACGAAGCCTCAATGAAGTAAAACAATAGGGCTGCTGCAAAGCGAACATCAGCAACACCATCTGTTTTTCAGGTAGCCCAAACGGTATCGCCGTTCAAAATAGAAACCAGTCCATCCCGTGAAAATGAGGTGTTTTAGCCACGGTTTACGTTTACGGCACAATGTGCCGTAGATTGGCTGTTTTGCAATCTGCTCGAAAAGCTGCGTTTTTGGGTTTGGCTTTAGGCGTCTCCCCGACACAGCGTTCATCTACAGGGAAGCGTTCTCGCTACACCCAAACAAGCCAATTATCTTACTGTAAGCCGGGCAAACAAGCCAATCGCTCGAGCAAGCTAAGGGCTACCTGAAAACAATACGGCAATTTCGTGCCGCTTCCCAATTTTCAGGTAGCCTTTATTATTGACAGCCAGCTGCTACCAAACCGGCCATAGCTCAAACACTTATTTTCCCCTGCTGTGTCGCTTCGCCCAACAGGGGAAAAATGGTTCAACCATATCAGGCGCGGCGGCCTTGGGCGGCTGGTTTGCGGGCTTTGCCGCGCGGATTGCCGGCGGGGCGGCCGAAGGGTTTGCCGCTACCGTTGGGCTTGCGGCCGCCTTTTTGTTTCCAACCGCCGCCTTTGGCTTTGCGCGGGGCTTTGCTGCGCTTGCGAGTGGGCTCCATGCCTTCGATGGTGAACTCGGGCAGCTTGCGGCCGAGGTATTTTTCGATTTTGTGCACCGCCACGTATTCGTTCACTTCGGCAAAAGTAAGGGCAAGGCCGTGGCGGCCGGCGCGGCCGGTGCGGCCGATGCGGTGCACGTAGTCTTCGGCCTGTTTGGGCAGGTCGTAGTTGATCACGTGGGTGATGCTGGGCACATCGATGCCGCGCGCGGCCACATCGGTGGCCACCAGCACTTTGATGCGCCCTTTGCGCAAATCCATCAGCGTGCGGTTGCGCCAGTTTTGCGGCATGTCGCCGTGCAGGCAGTTGGCGGCGAAGCCTTTTTCATAAAGTTCGTCGGCCAGCTGTTCGCTCATGGCTTTGGTACTGGTGAAGATGATGCACTGGTCGATATTGGCATCGCGCAAAATATGGTCGAGCAGGCGGTTTTTATGGTTTTTGTCGTCGCAGTAAAAGAGCTGCTCGTCGATTTTGCCTTGGTTGTCTTCGCGCTCGATTTCAATCACTTCGGGATTTTTAGTGAGCCGGCGGGCGAGCTTGCCCACGGCGCCGTCCCAAGTGGCGGAAAAGAGCAGGGTTTGGCGGCTTTCGGGCGTAGCGGCCACGATGGTTTCGATGTCGTCGATAAAGCCCATATCCAGCATGCGGTCGGCTTCGTCGAGCACCAGCACTTCAAGGCGGTCGAAATCGATGCGGCCGCTGCGCATGTGGTCCATCAGGCGGCCGGGCGTGGCCACTACCAAATCAATCGGCTTGGCCAGCGCTTTGATTTGAAAACCGAAAGACGAGCCGCCCACCAGGGTGACGGTGCGCAGCCATTTCATGTTTTGGGCGTAGATTTTGGCGTTTTTTTCCACCTGCGCAGCCAGCTCGCGCGTGGGCGTGAGCACGAGGATGCGCGGGCCTTTGCCGGATTTGTCGCTGCGGCGGGTGATGCGCTGCAGGCTGGGCAGCAGGAAAGCGGCGGTTTTGCCGGAGCCGGTTTGCGCCGAAGCCATGATGTCGCGGCCATCGATGGCGGCAGGCAGAGCTTGGACTTGAATGGGGGTGGGCTCGATGTAACCGGCAGAACGCAGGGCGGCGAGCAAGTTTTTATCGTGCAGCAGGTCGCTGAATTGGATGGTCATGTGTTTCCAAAAAGGACAACAATACTTTCCGCCCGCACAAAACGGGCAGCCGCGAAGCAAAAGGATGCGCTAACAGAAAGAGGCGGGGTCAGTTCGCTTTCAACACTAGGGCGGGCCGCAAACGGTACAGGCAGTACGGCAAAACGGGCTCATGCAGCAAAGAAAACGAGGGCAACCGCTGGAGGTTACGCAAAAGATTGTCGCAAGCAAAGCGCTTGGAGTGGCATCGGCGACAACCTGCGAAGCAGAGAAGGATTGCACGCAAAATGCGGCAAACAGACGCAGCTGTAAAACTGCGGGGGCTGAAGACGATGGCTTCGAACAAAAAAGAGGCGGCATCTTAGGCGTTTGCTTGGAATCGGTCAAGCAAAATCTTTGGATTTACACCTATCTACCGAAAAGGCTACCTGAAAGCCACAGTTGCCCGTTTGGAGCGACGGGGCAATTAACCGTAAAATAGCCGTATTCCTTTTCCACTTTTCAGGTAGCCTCACATGAGCGAAATCACCGCCTTTGCCAACCGGCTGGGTAAAAACGCCAAACACCTCATCAAATGGGTGCGCCGGCAAAACATCGAAGCCTGGCGGCTCTACGACCGCGACATCCCGCAATACCCCTTCGCCATCGACATCTACGGCAACCACATCCACCTGCAGGAATACGACACCGGCTGGATCATGCAGCATGCCGAATACGAAGCCTGGCTGGCCGAAGTGGTGGAAGCCGTGCAATTCATCACCGGCTTTCCCGCCGAACACATCCACCTCAAACAGCGCAGCCGCCAGCGCGGCAGCAGCCAATACGAAAAAACCGGCCGCAGCGGCGAAGATTTTATCGTGCACGAAAACGGCCGCGCCTTCTGGGTAAACCTCGACAAATACCTCGACACCGGCCTCTTCCTCGACCACCGCAACACCCGCGCCCTCGTAGGCAGCGAAGCCCAAGGCAAACGCTTCCTCAACCTCTTCTCCTACACCGGCAGCTTCAGCGTATATGCCGCCACCGGCGGCGCCGTTAGCAGCGAAACCGTCGATTTGTCCAACACCTATCTCGATTGGGCGCGGCGCAACTTCGAGCTTAACCGCATCAACCCCGAGCAGCACCGCATCATCCGCGCCGACGTCTTCCAATACCTGCAAACCGCCGCCGCCGAAGGCAAACGCTTCGACCTCATCGTGATGGACCCGCCCAGCTTTTCCAACAGCAAAAAGATGCTCGACATCCTCGACATCCAGCGCGACCACCCCCGCCTCATCCGCGAAGCCATGCAGCTGCTCGAACCAGGTGGAACGCTTTATTTCTCCAACAACCTACGCAGCTTCGAGCTCGAACCCGCCGTGGCCGAACGCCATGCCGTGGCCGAAATCAGCCGCCAATCCGTGCCCGAAGACTTCCGCAACCGCAAAATCCACCGCTGCTGGACAATCAAACACCGCTAAAGCAAAGGCTACCTGAAAACATCCAAACCGTTTTCAGGTAGCCTTTTCATTTCCATTAAAGCCAAATGCTTCATCCATCATTTGTCTACACCATTTTCAGGTAGCCTCTTTTCACGCATTCAAGGCCAGCTGCAAAATAAAAAACAGAATCCAATAGCAAGCCCCTTGGCAACGAACCAGACAAACTAAAGGCTACCTGAAACGCGGCACGGCCATGGTTTCAAGTAGCCTTTCATCTATTCGCAACAGCTGCGGCATCCGGCCCAAACTACAGCGGCTCAATCTCTACCGTTTCGCCCGCCGCCGCGCCCAGCACTTCGTTCAGCATGGCGAAAAAGCCGCTGCCGTCGCGGGTAGAGCGCCATTCGCCCTCGCGCAGGGCGAAGTGGTAACCGCCGCTTTTGGCGGCAATCCACAGCTCTTGGTTCGGCGTGTGGCGGTTTACGATAATCTGCGTGCCGTTGTCGGCCTCGATGGTGAGCACATTGCCGTTGTGTTCGCAATCGAAATCGGCGCCGCACTGGTCGAGCTGGTCTTCGATGTGGGCAAACAACTGGTCGGAATAGCGCAAAAATTCGGTTTCGTTCATGATGGTTTGTGCACGGCGGCTTTTTTGTTTAAGATGCGCCATCTTGCCACAGCCGCCTGTTTCAGGCAATTTCGAGTTGATGATGATGCGAACCCTGCTCCCCGCCCTTGCCGCCGCCCTGCTTTTAAGCGCCTGCGGCTATAAAGGCGACCTCTACCTGCCCAAAGAAAGCGACCGCGCCCGCTTCGCCCCCGTGCAAACCGGCCTGCAATTCAGCCCCATCGCGCCGATGCCCGATGTGCAGCCGCAGCCGCTGCCTGCCGACAAATAACAGCAAAATGCTTCGGCCATACTTTTTCAGGTAGCCTCTTTCCAGCCGGAGGCTACCTGAAAATATATAGTGGATTAACAAAAATCAGGACAAGGCGGCGAGCCGCAGACAGTACAGATAGTACGGCAAGGCGAGCCAACGCTGTACTGGTTTTTGTTAATTCCCTATAACTACGGCGCTATTGCCTATCCCGCCGCTCCAGCCCGGTTTCACTTCTTCGGCGGCAGGATGCTGCCGGTTTCGGCGGCGCGTTCTTTCCAGATGGGCAGCCACTGGGCTACGCGATCTCGACGTTCCTCGTTAATGGGGCGAACCGTTGGGAAATCACCATTAATAAAATGTTCTACATATTCAAAATCTAATACAACTGCCCGTGCAATACAATCACCCAGCCCTTCGTAACTATACATACTACATGGCTCAGGAAATTCGCCATAGATAGGGTAGTTAGTCAAGAATTCTTTTTCATCCGGATTGCTAAAATAACGTTCGACCAAATCCAAACCGCGTTCGAAAAAATCACGGATATAGGCTTCAGCATCAGGTAAAGTATGCACCAATTTCTGATAAATCATGGCATGATTGTGTGCATCAGGGCTAAGAATAGCCATTCCAGTAGTCCATTTTGGCATATGTATACCCTGAAAACTCTCTCTAACAACCTTAGCAACAGATTTATTAAAAACAAGTACATATGGCATGGCTGATAGATGCAGCACCCAACCCGGATCAATCCAAATCTCTGAATGTTTCAACGTTTTATTTTTAAAAACACTCGCCTTATATTCCCAGCCGGGATACTCCCCCGCCAAGCGAACGCAAAATTCTTTCACATCTGATTTGTTCAACATACTTTCCCTTTCCGTTTTATCCCGTTTGTCTGACCGCGTATTTCCCGCTGTGCCGATGCCTGCGCTTTTCAGGTAGCCTTCCCTTGCTCCCGCCGATACGCCTCCTGCAAGGGTTTAATCCGCGCCAACCTATCGGCGGCGATGGCTTCGGCGATGCGTTGCGGTTGCTCGGCGTGGGCGGCGGCGATGGCGGCGGTGTCGGTTTGTTGCGCGGCGGCGAGCAGGGCGAGCCAGTGTTCGCGCTGCGGGTAGGCGGCGTGTTCGAAGCCGAGGCGGCCTTGCGCGTCGGCGCGGCATACGTTGAGCATGGCGGAGAAGCGTTCGGGGCGGCGGTAGGCATCGGTTTGCTGCAAAATTTTGGCGGCGGTTTGCGGGCGCAATTCGGCCGCCTTATGCAGCCGCCCGTGCCAGCGGCACACTTGCACGGCCAAGTCGGCGCAGGCTTTGGGCACTTTCCAGCGCTGATTAACCGCCTGCACCAGCGGTACGCCGGCTTCCTCGTGGCCGTGGTGTGCGGGCAGGATTTCGGGCGCGGTGGCGGCTTTGCCTAAATCGTGCAGCAGCGCGGCGTAGCGTTCGGGCAGGCTCAGGCCGGCATCGGCGGCGCTTTGAAGGGTGAGCAGGGTGTGGATGCCGCAGTCGATTTCGGGGTGGTAGTCTGCGCGCTGCGGCACGCCGAACAGGGCTTCCACTTCGGGCAGCAGCACGGCGAGCGCGCCGCATTGGCGCAGCACTTCAATCATGCGCACCGGCCGCGCCTCCATCAGCCCTCGCGCAAACTCCTGCCACACGCGCTCGGCCACCAGCGCATCGGCTTCGCCGTTTTGCACCATATCCGCCATCAGGCGCAGGGTTTCGGGGGCTACCTGAAAACCGTAGCGGGCGGCAAACCGCGCGGTGCGCAAAATCCGCACCGGGTCTTCGGCGAAGGCGGGGGAAACGTGGCGCAATATGCCCGCGGCCAAATCAGCCTGCCCGCCGAAGGGGTCGATAATCTGCCCGGCCGCATCCTGCGCCATAGCATTGATGGTGAGGTCGCGCCGTTGCAGGTCTTGCTCCAGGGTAACGTCCGGCTCGGCGTGGAAAGTGAAGCCGGCATAGCCGCGCCCGGTTTTGCGCTCGGTGCGCGCCAGGGCGTATTCTTCATGCGTTTCGGGATGCAGGAACACTGGAAAATCCTTGCCCACCGGCTGATAGCCCGCCGCGAGCATGGCCGGCGCATCGGCGCCCACCACCACCCAATCGCGGTCTTTCACTTCCCGCCCCAACAAGGCATCGCGCACCGCGCCGCCCACCAGATAAATCTCCATCTGCCCTTTTCCTGTTTGCAGTTCGTCCAAACCGAATCATGCCCGATTTGCCCCGTTTTGCCAAAACCGCCGACTCAGGCTACCTGAAAACATATCCACCTATATCAAGCCAGCCACCTGATTTTGCTGCTACAATCTGCTTCAATCTTTCCCCGCCTTGGAGATCGCCATGAAACCAGCCCTACTGCTCCTGCTCGCCATTCTGCCCCTAACCGCCCACGCCCGCAGTCTAACGGTAGATGCAACTAACCTGCCTCCCGGCTGGCAGGCCGAAGTGCAAAGCGACAGCTGCGACAGAGATGGCTTGATTTGCATGGGCCCAGCCCAAATCACCCTGCGCCACGGCAGCTTCTCGCAAAGCTTCCGCAGCGAACAACTCTCTTTCCACAACAATGGATTGTGGCCAAGTGATGTGCAAATGGGCGACTTCAACTTCGATGGTAAACCCGACCTGGCCATCCGCAACGGCAATGGCGGTTCCTACGGCAGCCCCAGCTACGATATCTATGTGCAAACCCAATCCGGCCGCTTCGTTAAAAGCCGCGAGCTCACCGAGCTCGCCTCCGCCTACATGGGCCTGTTCCGAATAGACCCTGCCCGCCGCACCCTGAGCACCGAATCCCGCGACGGCTGCTGCTTCCATATCGAAGAAACCTGGCAGATTATCCCCGGCCGTGCGCCACGTAAAATCGCCATCACCACACGGGACAGCCGGCAAGGCAACGGCGCCTACACCGAAGTCATCACCAGACGGCTGGTGAACGGCCGCTGGCGGCAAAGCGTGCGCCGCGAACGCTAATACCCAGCCGCCCTCCGTAAAAAAGGCTACCTGAATATTCAGGTAGCCTCTCGTTTATCCCAACATCAGCCAGCCATACAGCTTAAACACCAGCCAGCCCAAAAACGCACCGGCGGGCAAATCCATCAGATAATGCTGCTTGGTAAACATACAGGAAAGCGCAATCAACACCGGAAAGGCAAACGCCACCGCGCCCATGCTCGGGTAGGCATACATGGCCGTGAGCATCGCCACCGAAACGTGCATACTCGGGAAGCAGTTGGTGGATTGGTCGAACTTCTGCACAAACAGCAAAAACTTCTCCGAAGCCGTTTTGCCCGTGTTCACACTGCGCCAGTGCGGCGGCGTGGACACCGGCCACAGCCAGAAAAACATCATTTGCACAAACAGCAAAATCAAAAAGCTAAACGCCGTCATCACAAACTGGCGCGAATCCGTCATCAGCCAGTTTAAATACAAAATTGCCGGATAATACAAAAAGCTATACACCCACGACCACCAAGCCACAAACGGAATCTTCTCATCCAACGGCGAATGCAGCACCTGCGCCGGCCGCAGCGGGTGGCGCTGGGTGAAAAAATAAAACTGATACGCCCCCACAATCAAAATCCCGCTCAACACCAAATTCACTACATAATCCACAGCAGTCATCTGCCGCTCCCTTATCGTGTAAAATGTTGTGAAGGCTAGCAACCGACCATCTTTTTGTCAATTTATTAACATCGCCACCATGCTTAAAATCACGCCTATTCCCGCCCTTGCCGACAACTACATCTGGCTGCTCCAACAAGGCAACGAAGCCGTCTGCATCGACCCCGGCGACGCCGCCCCCGTAATAGGCTACCTGAAAGCCCACGGCCTGGCGCTGCGCCAAATCTGGATTACCCACCACCACGCCGACCACACCGCCGGCCTGCCCGAGCTCATCCGCCAGTTCCCCGACTGCCGCGTTTACGCCAACCACGACATTCCCCACGCCACCCACACCGTAGGCGAAGGCAGCCACTGGACGCTCTGGCAAAACCAAGTGGAAGTTTGGCACACCCCCGGCCACACCCAAACCCACCTCAGCTACTTGCTGCAAGCGGACGGGCAAGCCCGGCTCTTCTGCGGCGACACCCTCTTTTCCGCCGGCTGCGGCCGCATCTTCGACGGCCCCCCCGCCCAACTCTTCGCCTCCCTGCAACGCATCAACAGGCTACCTGAAAACACCCTGCTCTACCCCGCCCACGAATACACCGCCGCCAACCTGCGTTTCGCCGCACACATCGAGCCGCACAACCCCGAAATCGCCCGCAGCCTGGCCGCCGCCGTGCACACGCCTACCCTGCCCGTATCCCTCGCCCACGAGCGGCAAATCAACCCCTTCCTGCGCACCGCCGATTTTCAGGTAGCCTCCCGCACCGCCGAACTCAGCAACCAAAGCCTGCACAGCGAAGAACAAGTCTTCACCGCCCTGCGTGAATTGAAAAACCATTTTTAAAACCTGCGGCAGCTTGGTTGCGGAGATAAAAAGGCTACCTGAAATTTTTCAGGTAGCCTTTATTATTGGATACGCCGATTGCGGTTAGTCCAAATATTTCAATTTGCCGCGGAAATCGTTCAGCGTTTCATAGCCTTTTTCAGCCATGATGGCTTTCAACTCTTCGGTGATGCGGGTGAAGGCGGGCACGCCTTCTTTATGCAGGGTGGTGCCCACTTGCACCATGCTGGCACCGCACAGGATGTGTTCGAAAGCATCGCGGCCGGTGAGCACGCCGCCGGTGCCGATGATTTGAATGGAAGGGTTGAGCCGCTGGTAGAAGGCGTGCACATTGGCCAGCGCCGTGGGTTTGATGTATTCGCCGCCGATGCCGCCGAAGCCGTTTTTGGGGCGGATGATCACGGTTTCGTCTTCCACATACAGGCCGTTGCCGATTGAATTAACGCAGTTCACAAATTTGAGCGGGAATTTGTTGAAGATGGCGGCGGCTTGGTCGAAGTGGACGATATCGAAATAGGGCGGCAGCTTGATGCCCAGCGGTTTGCTGAAATAGGCAAAGGCATCGCCGAGGATTTTTTCCGTGGTTTCAAAATCGTAGGCAATCTGCGGCTTGCCCGGCACATTGGGACAGGAAAGGTTGAGCTCGGTGAGGCCACTAAAGCCGCTCTCCTCCACTTTGCGCAGGAGGGAGTGGGTTTCGCTGGGCGACATGCCCACCAGGGAGAGGAAGAAGGTGCGGTTCGGCTCGCGGTTTTGCAGGTCGAGCAGGTAGTCGAGGTAGTAATCGATGCCGTGGTTGGGCAGGCCCATGGAGTTGATGCTGCCCAGCGGCACGTTGCGGTAGCGCGGCTCTGGGTTGCCGGCGCGCGGCTCGAGGGTGGCGGTTTTGGTAACAAAGCTGCCGGCGGCGGAGTTTTTCACTTCTTCCAATTCGGCAATGCTCATGCAAGCCACGCCGGCGGCGTTCATGAGGCAGTTGTCAAACGAGAAACCGGCAATCTGGGTTTGGGTGCTGGGCATGGGAGCTCCTTGATTGATGGTTGAACGGCGGCATTGTACACCGAACAGGAACATGCCGCTTGCGACAGAGCAAATGAACGCAGCGGACCACCCTACAGATTTTCAGGTAGCCTGCAACGACACAGGCTACCTGAAACATATTCAACAAAAGGCTACCTGAAAACCGAGCAACAGTTTTCAGGTAGCCTTTTTATACAAGGGGCTTAGGAAGCAAAATTTATGGGGCTGTACTAGATTAGCCCTAAATTCCACACCACTCCCGCAAGATTTTAAGCTGCCGGGATGGTGTGCCGAAGTTAAATCGAAATTCGCATTCTTTCAAGAACAGCGGGAAAGATTTGCGATCGATTCCGTTGTACTTGCGTAAGACGCGTTTTGCCTGATTCCAAAAGTTCTCAATACCGTTAATATGCCGCGTACCACGGACAAACTCATTGTCACCATGATGTACCCTGAAATGTTTGGCAAAACCCATGTCAACCAATCCCTGATAACCGCGCCAACCGTCGGTATTGATGACACTCTCGATACCGACACGACCTCTAATGACCTTTTGCAGCGTTGCCTTGGAGGCATCGGGAACAATCTCGGTATAAACCTTGTCCCCACGTTTCAAAATGCCGAAAACGATAGTTTTCCCACCCGCACCGCGCCCGCGTTTGCCTCTGATGCGTTTGGCACCAAAATAGGATTCGTCCAATTCTACAATGCCGTATAAAGGTGCCTGCCTCCCGCATTCGTCAGCCAAACGCCGGCGCAATTTCAGGTACAGGTTATTGACACTTCTGATGCTGACACCCGTCAGTTTTGCGGTATCGGAGGCAGTCAAATCCAAAGCAAACAGCCGCAGGAGCTGGCGAAATTTGGGCTCGGTAATTTTACTGAACTTTTGGTACTTGTTTTTTAAATTCATTTCAGAAGCTTATCACTATATTGAGTGATTTTGCTTCCTAAGCCCCTATACAATTAAGATAATGCGGCCTTATTGCAGCTGCTGCCCGGTCATGGCTTCGATTTCCATGCCGAACAGGGCTTGCACGTCGGTGTCGTCGAACACGTATTTTTCGCCGCAGAAGTCGCAGTCGATGGCGATGCTGCCTTGTTCGGCCACGATATTGCCCACTTCCTGCCCACCCAGAAGCAGCAGCATATCGCTCACTTTGCCGCGCGAGCAGGTGCAGGCGAATTCGATTTGTTCGGGCTCGAACACGCGCGGCGGGGTTTCGTGGAATAGGCGGTAGAGCAGGTGTTGGGCGTCGAGCTCGATCAATTCCTGCGGGGTAACGGTGTCGGCTAGGGTGGTGTAGTGCGTCCAGGCGTCGGCGTCGATTTGCTGTTCGGGCAGCCTTTGCAGCAGCAGGCCGCCGGCGGCGTGTTCGGAGGCGGCGAGACTGATGTGGGTGTCGAGCTGCTCGGAGCGGCGCATATAGGCGCTGAGCATTTCGGCGATGTTGCTGCCTTCGAGCGGTACGATGCCTTGCCAGGGTTCGCCTTCGTTGGGCTGGAGGGTGATGCCGAATACGGCGTTTTCGCCGAGCAGCTCAATCAGGCTGCGGCCGTCGTCTAAGTTGGCTTGTTCGTTCCAACGGGCGGTGGCGCGGCAGCTGTAGTTGGAGTCAGTTTCGGCCACGAGCATTTTGAGGTCGCCCTGCCCTTGGATTTGCAATATGAGCTTGCCGGGCAGCTTGAGGTTGCTGGAAAGCAGGACGCCGGCGGCCAGCAGCTCGCCCAGTGCGCTGCGGATGGCGGCGGGGTAGGGTTTGCGCTGTACGATGTGCTGCCACACGCTTTGCAGCTGCACATGCAGGCCGCGCACGGGCTGGTCGTCAAAAATAAAGCGGGTGCGCAGATTGGCGGATTGGGTGGTCATGATACTGTCCTTGTTGTTATCTTGTATTGGGCTGCTATATGGTTTCCAAGAGCGGATATTCAAGTTTCAGGTAGCCTGAAATCGGTTAAAATACCCGCCAACCCGTTATCAGGAAAAGCTCATGACCATCATCGTTACCGGCGCCGCCGGCTTTATCGGCAGCAACATCGTGCACGCGCTCAACCGGCGCGGCATCACCGACATCATCGCGGTGGACAACCTCAGCCGCGCCGACAAATTCCGCAATCTGGTGCAGGCCGATATTGCGCACTATCTGGACAAACACGAATTCATCCGCCAAGTGCGCGCCCACCAAATCAACGGCGGCGACATCGAAGCCATCTTCCACCAAGGCGCCTGCTCCGACACCATGAACCACGACGGCGTGTACATGATGGACAACAACTACCAATACACGCTCGACCTGCTCGACTGGTGCCAAGACGACCGTATCCGCCTGATCCACGCCTCCTCCGCTGCCGTATATGGCAAAGGCCAAACCTTCCGCGAACAGCGCGAATTGGAAGCCCCGCTCAATGTGTACGGCTATTCCAAATTCCTGTTCGACCAAGTATTGCGCCGCCGCATGGCGCGGCTGCACAATCAAGTGGTTGCCCTGCGCTATTTCAACGTATACGGCCGCCGCGAGCAGCACAAAGGCCGCATGGCCTCCGTGGCCTACCACCACTTCCACGAATACCGCGAGCACGGCCGCGTCACCCTGTTCGGCAGTTACGACGGCTACCCCGCCGGCGCGCAAAGCCGCGACTTCATCTGCGTGGAAGACGTAGTCAAAGTAAACCTCTTCTTCTACGACCATCCCGAAGTATCCGGCATTTTCAACTGCGGCACCGGCCGCAGCCAGCCCTTCAACGACCTGGCCGCCGCCACCGTCAACGCCTGCCGCGCCCGCGAAGGCAAGCCCGAACTGCCGCTGGAAGAACTGGTGGCACAAGGTTTGATTGTGTATAGCGACTTCCCCGACGCGCTCAAAGGCAAATACCAAAGCTTCACCCAAGCCGACATCAGTGCCCTGCGCGCCGCTGGCTATACCGAAGAATTCGACGACGTGGCCACCGGTGTGCGCCGCTATGTGGATTGGTTGGCCGATCAGGATTAAGCGCCACACCGTAGCATTCTGATTTCAATCTACTATACTTAGTTGCAATTTATGTTTTCAGGTAGCCTTCCAACATGGAGGCTACCTGAAAACATAGCAGCACAAAGTTGCTGCCCAGCCCAAACCTTTCCGCCCTAATTTCCCCCTAATTCACGCCTGCTATACTGCCACCATCCCCCTCCCACCCCAAGCCAAACCGCCATGCGCATCCTCCTCATCGAAGACGACACCATGATTGCCGACGCCGTAGCCGGCAGCCTCAAAGACAGCGGCTACGCCGTAGATTGGATCAATAACGGCCGCACCGCCGTTACCGCCTTCGGCAGCCAAAGCTACGACCTCATCCTGCTCGACCTCGGCCTGCCCGGCCAAGACGGCCTCGACGTATTGCAGCAGCTGCGCGGCAGCGGCAACACCACCCCCGTGCTCATTCTCACCGCCCGCGACGACCTACACAGCCGCCTCTCCGGCCTCGACGGTGGCGCCGACGACTACCTCATCAAACCCTTCGACATGGCCGAATTGCAAGCCCGCATCCGCGCCGTCCTGCGCCGCCAACACCAACGCGCCAACCCCCTGCTTGGCAACGGCTCCCTCACCCTCAACCCCGCCGCCCACCAAGTGGAAATCGTCGGCCAGAGCGAACCCGTTGCATTGAGCAACAAAGAATTCGCCATCCTCGAAGCCCTGCTCCAACGCCCCGGCACCATCCTTTCGCGCAGCAGCCTCGAAGACAAAATCTACGGCTGGGGCGAAGAAGTGGAAAGCAACGCCATCGACTACCTTATCCACGCCCTGCGCAAAAAAATCGGCAAAGAACACATTAAAAACATCCGCGGCGTCGGCTGGATGGTGCCTAAAGGATAAAACGCCAACCAGACCACCCCGCTACTGCTTCGGTTAGCATTGCCTCGCCACTAAATCCAAGCTGCAGCCCACACCCAACCGACACCCCATGAACCTCCCCATCCCCATCCCCTTCCGCCACTCCATCCAGCTTCGCCTGGCCGCCGCGCTCAGTGCCGCCCTGCTGCTCGCCGCACTCCTGGCCGGCGGCTTTGCCTTTTACGACAGCTACCGCAGCACCAACAAACTGCAAGACGATCTCCTGCGCCAAATCGCCGCCCACATCGACCCCAGCAGTCTACCTGAAAACACCAAAAGCCAGCGCGACGCCCACATCCGCATCCAAACCCCCGCCGGCGACCGTGCTAGAGCCCACGATGACGATGACGACGATGATGACGACCACATCACCCTTCCCACGAACCTGCCCGAAGGCCTGCACACCTTCCAAGAGCCCGATAGTAATGACACCTACCGAGCCTACATCCGCCACACCCCCCAGGGGCCCGTTGCCGTGCTCCAAGAAAACGACTTCCGCGAAGGCATGGCCGAACATGCCGCCTGGAACAGCGCCATGCCGCTCATCCTGCTCGCCCCCCTCAGCATCCTGCTCACCATCTTCATCGTTCGCCGCACCATGCAGCCCGTGCACCGCCTTTCCCAAAGCCTCGAAGCGCGCCGCAGCAGCGACCTCGCCCCGCTGAGCACCGAAAATATCCCCA
Organism: Eikenella corrodens; assembly: GCF_900187105.1. Taxonomy (NCBI): domain Bacteria; kingdom Pseudomonadati; phylum Pseudomonadota; class Betaproteobacteria; order Neisseriales; family Neisseriaceae; genus Eikenella; species Eikenella corrodens. The sequence continues at coordinate 1,352,308 of NZ_LT906482.1, read as the reverse complement.
ATGAAATCCGCGGTTTCATCCAAGCCATCAACCGCCTGCTTGAGCGCACCCATCAAGCCATGCAACAGCAACAGCGCTTCATCGCCGATGCCGCCCACGAACTGCGCAGCCCCATGACCGCCCTCTCCCTGCAAGCCGAACGCCTGGCCGCCAACAGCCTGCCCGAACCCGCTGCCGGTCAGCTCGCCAGCCTCCTGCAAGGCATCCACCGCAACCGCCGCCTGCTCGAGCAACTCCTCTCACTCTCCCGCGCCCAAGCCCCCGAAGCCCAGCGCCCCCGAGAGCGCCTGTCCAGCCAAGACCTCTTCCGCAGCGTAATCGAAGACCTCCTGCCCCTGGCCGAAGCCAAAGAGCAAGACCTCGGCGTATCCAGCCCCGCCAACCCCGTCTTCCACGCCAACGAAGCCGACCTCTACACCCTGGTCAAAACCCTGGCCGACAACGCCATCCGCTACACTCCGCCCGGCAGCCAAATCGACTTGAGTGCCGAAGAAACACCCAGCCATATCATCTTCCGCATCGAAGACAACGGCCCCGGCATCCCACCCGCCGAACGCAGCCGCGTGTTCGACCCCTTCTACCGCATCCTCGGCAGCGGCCAGGAAGGCACCGGCCTCGGCCTCTCCATCGCCCGCACCATCGCCGAACGCCACGGCGGCCGCATCGAACTGGCCCAAAGCCCCCACCACCCCAGCGGCCTGCTCGTGAGCGTGTATCTGAGCAAACAGTATTTGTAGCGTTTTTCAGGTAGCCTCGTTCATTAAAAGCTACCTGAAAACAGTGATTGCCGGATTTTCGCAGAGTAGGCGTTTATGCCCACGCAGTTTTTAACTTCGTTGAAACGGTGCTTTCAGGTAGCCTGAACGAGAGTATGTGGGCATAACTACCCACCCGATGCTGGCTGTAATTCGGTTTAGCCAAAAATACAAGGCCGTCTGAAAAACTCAGACGGCCTTGTAATTCTTGGCATCAATTATGTAGAGACTGAACCGGCTAAGACAGCACTCCTGCCGTGCCATAAGCCAACACTTCAACCGTACCTACCACACCGCCTTGTTGCGGTTGATAGATATTATCCAAAGAGGCTGTTTCCAATTTGAAGTTCAACACGGCATTTGCCCCTTTCGCTGCAGCCTGTTCTTTTAGGCGCAGTACGGCTTCGCGCCGTGCACGGTCGAGCAAGGTTTCGTAGCTGCGGATATTGCCGCCGAAAAAATTGCGGAACGCTGCCAGCATGCGGCGGAAATAATCGCTGGAAACCACAACTCCCGCATAAACCAATTCCCCACCGCTGAAATCCTGCGGCGGTTTTTTAACGGCAATGACCATGATATGCCGCAGCGCAGCTTCCCGCGCCTCTATATCGGCATAATGCTTCCGCTCAATATGGCGGCCGGTGAAATAGGTGATCAGCAGCAGCCAAATCGGCCATAGGTACACCAGCAGCAGGATGACGGAGAACCCATCGTTGTCGTTCGACATCGCAGCCCCCTATTCCAAAACCACAGCTGTACCGTAGGCAAAGATTTCGGCAGCCCCTGCCGCTACGGATGCAGTGGAAAAACGCACATTTACTACGGCATTGGCACCGGCCTGACGCGCTTGTTCGACCATGCGAGCAATCGCCTCATCACGGGCTTCGTTTAAAAGTTCGGTGTAGCCCTTCAGTTCACCGCCAACCAAGTTTTTCAAGCCCGCCATAAAATCCCGGCCAACATGTTTGGCGCGCACGGTTGAACCCTGAACCAATCCCAAATGGCGGACGATGGTGCGGCCGGGAACGGTTTCAATATTGCTCAGTAACATCATATTTTTCCCTTTCATTACATTGAAATTTTATACAGGCTGCCTTGGCATAAACCTGCGGCCGCTCCGTTATGGACAACGGCTGCCCATCATATCATTTCCGCCAACGCCCAAACAATTCAGCCACCATCCTTGCTTCTTCTGAGCAGGCTTCTCCGTTGGGCTGGGCAACTGCTTCCCCACACGGATCATCAATACCTCCTATCTGCACCCCAACGTATTTTTCAGGTAGCCTCTGCCTCCCCCGCAAAGCTCTCTTGCAAGATCCGTAACACGGCAGCGGTGCGGGCGGCTTGAACGCGGTGGGGCGTTACGGCATAGATGGTAACGGCGGGCAGCTGCCAATCGGGCAGGAGGATTTGCAGCCGGCCTTGGGCAACGGCATCGCGGGTTTCACCGGCAATAATCAGGGCAAGGCCGAGACCGGCTTCGCACAGGTGGCGCACGGCGGCGAGCTGGTTGCAAACGGTGCCGCGATCGATGTTGAGCAGATAACGTTCATTGCCGCGCGCAAGCTCAATGTGCGGCGGCAGGTGGTACACCCAAGGGTGGGCAGTGAAATCGGCAGGATGGGTAATGGCGGGGGCGGTTTTCAGGTAGCCCGGAGCAGCGCAAATTTGCCAAGGCCATTCGGCCAGCCGGCGGGCAACCAGGTCGGGCTCGTCCAAGGCATGACCGCCGCCGCGCAGGGCGATATCGATACTGCCTTCGCGCAGTTCGGCGATGGCTTCGCCAAAGTGTAATTCAAGGCTGAGGGCGGGATGTTCGCGGCGGATGCGCCGCAGGGCGTGCTGAAAGGCGGCAGCACTCACTAAACCGGTGGGCGCGGCCAAGCGCACGCTGCCGGCAATGTCGGTTTTGAGGCCGTCGAGCGCGGTGCGGGTGTCTTGCACGGTGGCAAGCAGACGGCGGCAATGCGCGGCTAGGGCTTGGCCGGCATCGGTGGGGGCCAGGCGGCGGGTGCTGCGGTGCAACAATTTCACGCCGTGTAGCTTTTCCAGCCGGCTGATGTGCTGGCTCACCGCAGACGGGGTCATACCCAAGGCTTGGGCGGCGGCGTTCATGCTGCCGTGTTCGAGCACGGCGGCGAAAGCGAGCAGGGGTTTGAGATCATCCATAACAGTTTATTTAAACAAATTTTTTGTCTTCACCGTATAAGCGCTGCCTTCAAACACGCGTATTTCAAACTCAAGCCGTGTGCAGATGCTTTCCAAGGGGCGGCGTTTTTTGGCGGTGAGCGTGAGGCTGTCTTGCTCTGCGGCGAGCTCGACATTTTTGATGTTTTCCTCCCGCATGATGCGGCGGATGATTTTGGCCAGCTCGTGGCCGCTTGGGGCGCGTTGCGAGGAAAAGCAGCGTTCGTGGCTGCCTAAACCGGCAAACGACAGGCTGAAGCGGTTGCCGGCCTGAACAATTTGATTGTGCATGGTTTATGCGCCCAGCAGTTGGTCAAGCAGCTCATCGCTCAGCAGGCGGTTTGGCTCACGCAGCCAGTCACCGTCGGCCTCGGGGAAAGCATTGCGGCAATAGCCGGCGTGGGCGGTAAAGTCGAACACGGCGTGGATGTAGCCGTTGATATCAAGCGCGGCCAGGCCGAGGTCTTCGCTCCATAGAATACTGATTCCGGATGGGATATGGCGGTCGGCCACGTCTTCCACGTTATAAATATGCAGCGCATCGAGGATACCTTCCTCTTGATGCATGGCATAGAAATAACCGGTGCCGCAATCGTCTTCAAACACCACGCCGTAGGGGCTTTGTTCGAAAAAAGATTCCAACACCAACTCTTGGCCGGGGGTGAATTGCTCGGGTTCGCGGCCCAAATACAGGGTTTTTTGTGTCATGACGGTCTCCATTATTTAGCTGAGCTTCACAGCGTAAACAGTTTACAGCGGATTATCAAGCGGGATTAATGCCCTTAGAATGCGCTCCATCATGATTAATCAACAAAACTTAAGGAGCTAAATATGAAATTCGCTGTAATTGGTGCCACCGGATATGTGGGCAACGCTGTGGTGCGCGAGCTGGCAGAACGCGGGCATGAAGTAAGCGCCTTTGCGCGCAACACGGATAAGGTGTTGGCTGCGCCAAATGTGAAAGCCGTGCAGGCCGATGTACATGCAGCCGATTTTGCCGCGCAACTGGCCGGCTTCGATGCGGTGGTGAGCGCATTCAACTCGGGCTGGACCAATCCGAACATCGGCCGTGATTTCACCGCCGGCTACGCAGCCATCCTAGCGGCAGCCAAAGCGGCGAAAGTGCCCTATCTTTTGGCCGTGGGCGGCGCGGGCAGCCTGTTTGTGGCGCCCGGCGTGCAGCTGATTGATACGCCCGAATTCCCGAAAGAAATTTTCGATGGCGCCAACGCCGCACGCAATCTGCTGCGCGACTTGCAAACCCAACATGCCGATGTGAACTGGGCGATGATTTCCCCGCCCGCCTGCCTCGGTGCCGATGGCGGTTTCAACGAAGAACGCACCGGCCAATACCGCCTGGGCAGCGACGAACTCCTGATGGTGGGCGATGCGCCGGCCGGCATCAGCGTGGCAGATTTGGCCATTGCGATTGCCGATGATGTGGAGAAGAAAGCCCATCTGCACCAACGCTTCACCGCAGCAGCCGTGTAAATAAGGCATACCAAAAGGCTACCTGAAAACCATATAGTTTTTCAGGTAGCCTTTATTTCATTCCACAAAGCGGGCACTCGCTGCCCGCACAAATGCTTTTCAGGTAGCCTTTGTCATAGCCGCCAGCCTCAACGTAGCCACTGCCAAGTGCTGTCCGGCGGCACGTGCGCCTGGTGCAGCATGGTTTTGAAGTCCAGGCCGTATTGCTCGCCCAGCTTGGCGGCTTTTTTCTGCAGTGCCGCCAGCGGCTGGGGCGCTTGGTTTTGGAAGGCGAGCACGGCCACGTTACCGTGGGTTTCGGCGGGCACGCACAACACGCGCTGTTCAAACACCTGCGCGAGCCGTTGCAGGAAAAGCGGATAGCGTTTGTCGCCGCTCCACCAATTGGTGACGAAAATGCCGTTGTCGCTCAGGGCGGTGCGGCAGTCGGCAAAAAACGGCTCGGCCACCAGGGCATCGATAATCTGCACGCCATCGAAGCCGTCCACCAGCAAAATATCCGTGCCGCCGCGCAGGGTTTTGATGTATTCCGCGCCGTCGGCCTCGATGATTTCAAATTTCTCGCCTTCAAACGGCAATTCAAACAGGCCGCGCGCCACGCTGATTACCTGCGGGTTGATTTCCACCGCCGTTTGCGCCACCTCGGGCAGGTGGGCATCGATCCAGCGTACAAACGAGCCGCCGCCCAGCCCGATTTGCGTGATGTGGCGCACGTTTTCGGCAAACAAGAGCCAGGCCATCATGGCGCGGCTGTAGGAAAGCACTAGCTCGGCGGGATAATCCACATTCATCGAGCTTTGCACCGTTTCGCTGCCCAAATGCAGCGAGCGGATGTTGCCATGTTCGGAAATGCCCACTTCAGGCAGGGCGAAACGCGCCGAACGCAGGCGGCGGTAGGGATGACGTGCCATATCAACAAGCCTTTGGCCAAAATGCGGAAGGCGCGCATTCTAGCACGGTTTTCAGGTAGCCTTATACCGCCGCCCGCCGCTATTGGGCAGAATACTGCGCTCCGCCACAGGCTACCTGAAAATATAGTGGATTAGAAATAAGAATGGGACAAGGCGGCAAACCGCAGACAGTACAGGCAATACGGCAAGGCGGGCCAACGCGGTAGCGAAAGTTAAGTTGGCTTGCTATAGCCTTGCTGCCATTTTAAAGCTGCCGGCGAGCTGCCGGTGTTATACTATTGCTTTTAGCCAAAGCCGTTATTCCTTCCTGCAAAGCGAGCCAACGCCATAGGAAGAGAAGCACCCCGGCTATATCGAGCAATCCAGCACAACGGAGGCAATCATGAGCATTTTGGTCACCGGCGCATCAGCCGGTTTCGGGCGGGCCATCTGCCGCACCCTCGCCGCAGCGGGCTACCGCGTGATCGGCGCAGCGCGGCGTGCCGACAAACTGGACGAACTGTGCGCGGAATTGGGCGACAACTTCCTGCCGCTGCAAATGGACGTGGGCGATACCGCCTCGGTGGACGCCGCGCTCAAAGGGCTACCTGAAAACTTTGCCCAGATCGACTGCCTGGTCAACAACGCCGGCCTGGCCTTGGGTTTGGACCCGGCCCATCAAGCCGATTTCGCCGACTGGCAAACCATGATTCAAACCAACATCATCGGCCTCACCTACCTCACCCGCCAAGTGCTGCCCGGCATGGTGGCGCGCGGCAGCGGCTATATCATCAACCTCGGCTCGGTGGCCGGTACCTACCCCTACCCCGGCGGCAATGTGTATGGCGCCACCAAGGCCTATGTGCGCCAATTCAGCCTGAATCTGCGCGCCGATTTGGCCGGCACGGGCGTGCGCGTGAGCAATATCGAGCCCGGCCTGTGCGGCGACACCGAATTTTCCAACGTGCGCTTCAAAGGCGACGACCAACGCGCCGCCGATTTATATAAAAACGTGGACTACATCCGCCCCGAAGACATCGCCGACACCGTGCTGTGGCTCTACCGGCGCCCCGCGCACATGAACGTGAACAGCATCGAAATCATGCCGGTGGCGCAGAGCTTCAACCCGCTCGCCGTTGTGCGCCACCCCAGCCAATAATAATAGGAAGCAGCCATGACCAAGCACTCTGCACCCGACTACAAAACCGCCATCATCGCCCGCGCCCGCGAGCAAGGTCTGCAGATTACCGCCCTGCGCGAGCAGGTGTTGGATATCGTTTTGCGGCAGGAAGGCGTGATTAAGGCCTACACCGTGCTGGCGCAAATGCAGCAGCAGAGCAACGGTGTGGTGGCGCCGCCCACCGCCTACCGCGCGCTCGATTTCTGGGCCGAACACGGCGTGCTGCACAAAGTGGCCGCAGTAAACGGCTATGTTTTATGCAGCCATGCCCGCCACCATTGCGACGACCACTGCCACAGCAGCGACGAGCAGCAACACCACCACAGCGCCTTCATTTTGGTGTGTACCGAGTGCGGCAACACCGATGAGCAAACCCTCTCCCGCGAATGGCAGGCGCTGTGCGCCGGCGTGGCCGCAGGCGGGTTTAAATTAAAAGAAGAACATGTTGTTTTAACAGGAATATGCAAACAATGTCAGAAATAAAGAAAGCAAAAGTACATCTGTTTTCCGGCTTTTTGGGAACAGGCAAAACCACCGCCCTGTGCCACCTGATGGAGCAGAAGAGCCCCGATGAAAAATGGGTGATCGTGGTAAACGAATTCGGCGAAATCGGCATCGACGGCGCCGTGCTGAGCGACAACGGCATCCCCGTGGCCGAAATCGCCGGCGGCTGCCTGTGCTGCGTGGCCGGTGCGCAGATGGGCACCACCATCAACCGCATGGTGAGCGGCAACAAGCCCGACCGCATCATCATCGAAGCCAGCGGCCTGGCACACGCCGCCAGCGTAATCGACGAGTTGCGCGCCAAACCCTTCGACCAAATGCTGGATATCGGCGCCGTATTTACCCTGGTCGACCCGCGCCAATTCACCAACCCCGACTACGCCAACCAGCCGCTCTACCGCGACCAAGTGAGCGTGGCCGACGTGCTGATCGCCAACAAAACCGACATGTGTAGCCCCGAAGAAATGGCCGCCTTCCGCAGCAAAGCCGCCCAGCTCTTCCCACCCAAAGCCGCCGTGCTGGAAACCACCGATGCTTATTTAGACATCGCCCTGCTGGAAACCTCGGTGGTGGAAAAAAGCCGCTACCGCATCAAAGAGCTGCCCGACAACAGCATGGGCCTGCAATCGCAAGGCTACACCTTCCCCGCCGGCAGCAGCTTCGACGGCGAAAAGCTCACCAAATTCTTCAACGACCTGCCCAAACTGTGCGAAGGCCTCATCCGCGCCAAAGGCGTGTTCCAAGTGCTCGGCAGCTGGGTGTGGCTCAACTGGAGCGAAGGCCAATGGGGCGCCAACCAAGTGGCCTGGCGGCGCGACAGCCGCTTTGAAGTGATCGCCAAATCCTTCGACAGCGACGCGCTGGAACAAAGATTGCAAGCCGCACTGGAAAAATAAAACGGAAGGCTACCTGAAAAAGGTTTCGGGTAGCCTTTTATTGTATGCCTAATATAGTGAATTAAATTTAAACCAGTACAGCGTTGGCTCGCCTCGCCGTAACGTGTGTACTGTCTGCGGCTCGCCGCCTTGTCCTGATTGAAATTTAATCCACTATAAAACACAGATGCCCCGTTCCTATTTGCCGGTCAAAAACCGATTTCAGGCAGCCCCAACATTCATTGAGGCTACCTGAAACCCCATTTTTCAGGTAGCCTTTCCACCTTTCTTGCCAGCCGCCAATCCATCATGCTCACCCCGCAAAGCTGCGACCTGTTCCAACGCCCGTTTTTCCAGTTCGCCCAAATCCGCCAATACCAGCCCGAAACCGAAGCACAAACCAAGGCCGACTACAAAGCCGCGTGGCAAGTGTGGCGCACGTTGGTTTTTCAGGTAGCCTCCGAATTGGGCGCAGGCTTTGCCCCGCCGCATATCGAACGCTGGTGCAACGGCTGGCAGGTGCGCGCCCACTTTTTCGCCTATTTCAAATATCAAACCCATGCCGATACGGCGGTGATTCTCTCGCTGCTGCTCAACCGCCGCAGGCTCACCGCCAGCCTCGAATGGCACGAATACCGCGCCGCCCGCTCCACCCTGCCACTGGCCTGCTACCAACAGGCTTTGGCCGATTTCCCGCACGCCGAATTTGCCGACTTCCAAATCTGGCACGGTAGCGACAGCGAATACGCCGACTACCCCGCCATCGCCACCGCCCCGCCAGAAGCCTTCGCCCTGCGCAGCCCGCAGGACTTCCTCTGCCTCGGCCGCCACTTGGAGCGTGACCAACTGGAGCAGGCCGACAGCGCGACTTGGCTAGTCGAAACCCTGCACCGCCTACTGCCGGTGTACGAAGCCTGCCACAACGTGCGGCTGTGAGCGGAAGCAAGTGTTCCCCCCGGCTGCCGTTAAGGCTACCTGAAATCTAAAAGAGACACACAAAACCAAACGGCAGCGTTGCAACGTCGCCCTGCCCCATCATCAACGGAGAAACCCATGGAACTTCCCTTTATCCTGCTGCTCATCACCGGCTTTTTGGCCGGGCTGATGGATGCGGCCGTTGGCGGCGGCGGGCTGTTGCAGCTGCCCGCGCTGTTCGGCGTACTGCCGCCAGCCACGCCCGTGCCCACTGTACTGGGCACCAACAAGGCAGCTTCGTTCGCCGGCACCTTCACCGCCGCCGGCCAATTTGCCCGCCGCCTGCAGCTGCCGTGGAAAATGCTGCTGCCCGCCGGCGTGCTGGCCTTTGCCGCTTCGTTCGCCGGTGCGAAGCTGGTGGCCTATGTGCCGGTGCAATACATGAAACCGGCCATGCTGGTGATTATGGTGGCGATGTTTGTGTACACCTTCTTCCGCAAAGATTTGGGGCAAACCGAGCGCACCCACGCGCTCACGCGGGGCGAAATGCTGCTGGGCACGGCATTTGGCGCGGCCATCGGCTTTTATGACGGCCTATTCGGCCCGGGCACGGGCAGCCTGCTGGCCTTCGTGTTCGTGCGCTTTTTTGCCTACGATTTCCTCACCGCCACCGCCTGCGCCAAGGTAATCAACCTGATGACCAATCTGGCCGCACTGAGCTTTTTCATCCCCAGCCAACATGTGCTGTGGCATTGGGCGCTGCCGCTGGCAGCGGCCAACCTAAGCGGCGGCTTCTGCGGCGCAAAGCTGGCGGTGCTCGGCGGCAGCCGCTGGCTGCGCTACGGCTTTATGGCTTTGCTGTGCCTATTGATTGGCAATTTTGCCCGCCAGCTTTGGTTATCTTAGGCAGCGGGTTTCCGGCGGCAGGCAAAAAGAGTATGCTTAAGGCCGTTTATCGCATTGTTTATTTGCTATCGTGTTTCCAACCGCACGAAAATTGCTTTTCAGGTAGCCTGATCAGGCAGAATTGAGGCTACCTGAAAACCCCATCCTCCCTATTCATTCACTTGGAAAAGACACCATGACCCAACCGCTTCATCCGCAAACCCTCGCCATCCGCGGCGCCAAAGAGCAAACCGACTACAACGAACACAACCAAGCCCTGTTCCTCACCAGCAGCTTCATGTTTGATTCCGCCGCCGACGGCGCCGATTTGTTTGCCCACAGAAAACCCGGCTTCACCTACTCGCGCACCGCCAACCCCACCGTTTCCGCCTTTGCCCGCCGCATCGCCCTGCTCGAAGGCGGCGAAGCCGGTATCGCCACCGGCACCGGCATGGCCGCCATCCAAGCCTCCCTGCTCACTTTCCTCTCCGCCGGCGACCACCTCGTCACCAGCCGCAGCCTGTTCGGCACCACCCTGGGCTTTATCCAAAACCACATCACCCGTTTCGGCATCGAAGTTACCCTCGTGCCGCAAACCGACCCCGCCGCCTGGCGCGCCGCCGTGAAGCCCAACACCAAAATGCTGTTTGTGGAAACCCCGTCCAACCCGCTCAACGAAGTTGCCGACATCGCCGCGCTGGCCGAAATCGCCCACAGCAACGGCGCCCTGCTCACTGTAGACAATTGCTTCTGCTCCCCCGCCCTGCAGCAGCCGCTCAAATTCGGCGCCGACTTGTCCGTGCAATCCGCCACCAAAGCCATCGACGGCCACGGCCGCGTGATGGGCGGCGTGGTGTGCGGCCGCGCAGAGCTGATGGAAAAAGTGGCGATGTACACCAACTCCGCCGGCCTTTTGCTCTCCCCGTTCAACGCCTGGGTGCTGCTCTCCGGCTGCGAAACCCTGCCGCTGCGGGTCGAAAAACAAAGCGCCCAGGCGCAGGCTGTGGCCGAATGGCTGGAAAAACGCAGCGAAGTGGCCAAAGTGTATTACAGCGGCCTGCCCAACCATCCTCAAGCCGCGCTTTCCGCCAAGCAGCAATCCGGCGGCGGCATCGTGGTGGCCTTCGAGCTCAAAGGCGGGCAGAGCGCCGCCTGGCAAGTGATCGACCGCGTTAAAGTCTTCTCCAAAACTGCCAACCTCGGCGACGTACGCTCCACCATCACCCACCCTTGGACTACCACCCACTGCCGCCTCGAGCCCCAAGCCAAACTCGAAGCCGGCATCCGCGAAGGCCTCATCCGCCTATCTATCGGCCTAGAAGACACCGCCGATCTGATTGCCGACTTGCAACAGGCATTGGAAAGCATCCGCTAAGCCCAACGCAGTGCAGCATACAAAAGGCTACCTGAAAACGAATAAAGATTTTCAGGTAGCCTTCAATCTGGCGGCTATCTATAGCCTGAATAATGATTTCTTCATCCCAAGCAGCGCACCGCAGCCAGCACGGCAAGTTAAGCCAACGCGATATGAAAACGAGGCATTTCAGCCATAGCCCGTCCGCTTCCCCGCCCGATCACACCTGTTCATCCCCCGCCATATCAGGCACAATAGCGCAGTTTTTCATCCATCCCGCCTCCTATAGCGGAAACACTTATTTCCATGCCGGGCAACAACCAACGGCGTAGGAAGTAAGCAGCATTTTCGATATAAAGGCTACCTGAAACCCTCCAAACACACATCATGACCACATTCACCCCGCCCCCCTTCGCCGGCCACAGCCCCCTGAGCTGGTATCAGGCCGCGTCCAAGCAGCTCGGCTTCATCCGCGATGCCGCCCAAGAAACCGCCATCCGCCGCCTCGACCAGCTCTGGCACGAGCTCAAGGCCCACCACCAACAGCGCGGCCGCCTGCTGGGCAAACTCTTCGGCAAAAAAGCCCAGCCGCCTAAAGGCCTCTATTTCTACGGCGGCGTCGGGCGCGGCAAAAGCTTCCTGATGGACGCCTTCCACGGCTGCCTGCCGCCCGGCACCGCCCGCCGCGTGCACTTCCACGCCTTCATGGCCGAAGCCCACCGCCGCATGCGCGAACACAAAAACCAAGCCAACCCCCTGCAAGCCGTGGCCCGCGACATCGCCCGCGATGCCCAAATCCTCTGCTTCGACGAATTCCACGTGAGCGACATCGCCGACGCCATGATTCTCGGCCGCCTGCTCGAAGGCCTGCTGGCCGAAGGCGTAGTGCTCGTCGCTACCTCCAACTACGAGCCGGCCGGGCTCTACCCGCAAGGCCAAAACCGCAGCAGCTTCCTGCCCACCATCGCCCTGCTCGAAAAAAGCCTCGACATCCTCAACGTGGACGGCGGCCAAGACTACCGCCAACGCAGCCTCAGCCCCGCCGACATCTTCTTCATCCCCGACGATGCCGCAAGCGAAGCCCAGCTCGCCGCCCTGTTCGAGCGCCACACCGGCCAAGCCCCCCTGCCCGGCAGCCTGCCCCTGCTCGGCCGCGAAATCCCCACCCAAGGCCAGGCCGACGGCGTATTGTGGTTCCATTTCGACGCCCTGTGCCGCGGCCCCCGCTCCCAAGCAGACTACCTCGCCCTGGCCGAAACCAGCCGCATGATTTTCGTCTCACACATCCCGCAGCTCAACGAAACCGAACGCGCCGAAGCCCGCCGCCTCACCTGGCTCATCGACGTACTCTACGACTACCGCGTCAAACTCAGCGCCAGCCTCGCCTTGCCGCCCGAACAAATCTATACCCACGGCGACTTCGCCAACGAATTCGTGCGCAGCGCCAGCCGCCTCACCGAAATGCAGTCCGAAGCCTACCTCGCCCTGCCGCACCTCACACTAGACAAAGAGGCTACCTGAAAGCGCAGCTTCAGCCACGCCAAAACAGCCCACTCTTTTTCAGGTAGCCTGAACCAACAAGGAAAACCCATGCCCATCAAACTCATCGTCGGCCTCGGCAACCCCGGCCCCGAATACGAAGACACCCGCCACAACGCCGGCTTCTGGCTGCTCGACCAACTCGCCCAGCAATGGCACAGCCATTGGCAAGACGACAGGAAATTCTTCGGCCACCTCATCCGCAGCACCCGCCCCAGCGGCGAAATCCGCCTGCTCAAGCCGCAAACCTATATGAACCTCTCCGGCCAATCCGTGCAGGCCGTTGCCTCGTTTTATAAAATCCAGCCGCAAGAAATCCTCGTCATCCACGACGAACTCGACCTCGAACCCGGCCGCATCAAATTCAAACTCGGCGGCGGCAACGGCGGCCACAACGGCCTCAAAGACATCCAAGCCCGCCTCGGCAGCCCCGACTTCTACCGCCTGCGCCTGGGCATCGGCCACCCCGGCGACCGTAACGAAGTCGTGAACTACGTGCTGAAAAAACCCCGCCGCGAAGAAAAGGAACTGATCGAAGACGCCATCGACAAATCCATCGCCACCCTGCCTGACATCCTCGCCGGCAAAATCGAAGCCGCCCAGCGGGTGTTGCACGGGAAATAGGCTATAAAGGCTACCTGAAACGCCATCCACATTTTCAGGTAGCCTTAAATTAGAAAGTAACCCAATGAAATACAAAGACCTACGCGACTTCATCGCCATGCTCGAGCAGCAGGGCAAACTCAAGCGCGTCGTGCATCCCGTTTCCCCGCATTTGGAAATGACCGAAATCGCCGACCGCGTGCTGCGTGCCGAAGGGCCGGCGTTGCTGTTTGAAAATCCGATTAAGCCCGACGGTACGCGCTACGATTATCCCGTGTTGGCGAACCTGTTCGGCACGCCCGAACGTGTGGCGATGGGCATGGGTGCGGACAGCGTGTCCAAGCTGCGCGAAATCGGGCAGACGCTGGCGTATTTGAAAGAACCCGAACCGCCCAAAGGCATTAAAGACGCGTTTTCCAAGCTGCCGCTGCTGAAAGACATTTGGAGCATGGCGCCGAACGTGGTGAAAAACGCGCCGTGTCAGGAAATCGTGTGGGAAGGTGAAAACGTTGATTTATATAAACTTCCTATTCAGCATTGCTGGCCGGAAGACGTTGCTCCGCTGGTAACATGGGGCTTGACCGTCACGCGCGGGCCGCACAAAAAACGCCAGAACCTCGGCATTTACCGCCAGCAACTCATCGGCAGAAACAAGCTGATTATGCGCTGGCTGTCGCATCGTGGCGGCGCGTTGGATTATCAGGAGTTCCGCAAACTCAATCCCGATACGCCGTATCCCGTCGCCGTCGTGCTCGGTTGCGACCCCGCCACCATTTTGGGCACGGTAACGCCCGTTCCCGATACTTTGAGCGAATACCAGTTTGCCGGATTACTGCGCGGTTCACGGACGGAACTGGTGAAATGTATCGGCAACGATTTGCAAGTGCCTGCACGCGCTGAAATCGTGCTGGAAGGTGTCATCCATCCGAACGAAACCGCGTTGGAAGGCCCGTACGGCGACCACACGGGCTATTACAACGAGCAGGACCATTTCCCCATGTTCACGGTCGAACGCATCACCATGCGCGAAAACCCGATTTACCACTCCACCTACACGGGCAAACCGCCCGATGAACCTGCCGTTTTGGGCGTGGCGTTGAATGAAGTGTTCGTACCGCTCTTGCAAAAGCAGTTCCCCGAAATCACCGATTTCTACCTGCCGCCCGAAGGCTGTTCCTACCGCATGGCGGTGGTCAGCATGAAAAAACAGTACACCGGACACGCCAAGCGCGTGATGATGGGCTGCTGGTCGTTCCTGCGACAGTTTATGTACACCAAATTCATCATCGTGGTCGATGATGATGTGAACGTGCGCGACTGGAAAGAAGTCATCTGGGCTGTAACCACGCGCATGGACCCCGTGCGCGACACTGTGTTGGTGGAAAACACGCCCATCGACTATCTCGACTTCGCCAGCCCCGTCAGCGGACTCGGCGGCAAAATGGGCTTGGACGCAACCAACAAATGGCCGGGCGAAACCGACCGAGAATGGGGACGGGTAATCAAAAAAGACCCTGCGGTTACGGCTAAGATTGATGAGATTTGGAGGGAATTGGGGTTGTAAGGGACTGAATCTTGCCGGGCATTTGGGGACTTTTTAGGTAGACTTTGCCATGCTGAAGGATCGGCTTGGGAAATAAAATGAACAATAACGAATTGATTGAACAAATCAAAAATCCACAAACCCCGCTGCGGGACAAAATCCCAATGATTTTAGACCTTGCCGAACAACGCAATCGGGAAATCTACCCTTTGATTTTGGCCGCACTAAACAGCGCGGAATATGCCAAAGTTCGCGGTACGCTGATTTATGCATTGGCAAACTATCCGGCGAAGCCTTTGTTTGAAAAAGCCATCGGCTGGCTGATTGATGGCAATTTCGAAATGGCGCATGAAGCAGCGGGCATTCTCGATAAAATTGAAAAAATAGAAGGTGTACGCGCAGAAAAAGCATATGCCGCCCTCACTGCCGCGCTGAACAATCCCGCCAACGAAACATGGCGCGTCGAACTGTTGGGAGAGGTGCTGGGGATGTTTGAATAGCAAAGAGAAACGCGTAGATAAAGCCTATATCGCCTAATAAAGGCTACCTGAAAACCAGAAAGCAGCCTGCACTTCAAATTCGCAAAGTGCAGGCTGCTTTTCCCACCTCCGCCTTCTCGCCGCCATTCCTTGCCACATCCCAAAAACCCCTATACCATTCAATTCACTAACCATCAACACGGTCAAACCCCATGCCCACATCCCTCCCCTTCTCCCCCGCAGAACTCTGGCAAATGCTGCTCACACATTTATGGCTCTCCGGACTAGCTTTGCTCGCGGCAGTGGCCATTGCCGTGCCTGCCGCCGTGTTGTTTGCGCGCAGACAGCGGGCAGCGGAAGCGGTATTGCAGTTCACCAATATATTGCAAACCATCCCGTCTTTGGCGCTGCTGGGCTTGCTGATTCCATTTGTCGGCATCGGTTCGCCGCCCGTCTTGATTGCGCTCACGCTATACGCGCTGTTGCCGATTTTTCAAAATACCTATTTGGGGCTGACCCAAATCGACCAATCGATTCAAGATGCGTACACCGCATTCGGGCTGTCGCGTTGGCAGTCGCTGTGGCGGATTGAGCTGCCGATGGCTTTGCCTGCCATGATTTCGGGCATTCGCACGGCGGCGGTGCTGATTGTCGGCACAGCAACTCTTGCTGCGTTAATCGGCGCAGGCGGCTTGGGTAACCTGATTCTGCTCGGCATCGACCGAAACAACATGACGATGACGTTTACCGGCGCATTGCTCTCCGCGCTGCTGGCGGTCGGCGTGAGCGGCATCATTGGCCTGTTGCAGAAATCGCGGCGCAAGTTGCCGATGATTCTTGCATTGGCTGTGGGCTTTGGCGCACTCGGCCTGTCGCAGATTTCATTTACACCTGCCACAAAAAACGTAGTGATTGCCGGCAAAATGGGCAGCGAGCCTGATATTCTGATTAATATGTATAAATTATTGATTGAACGTGAAAATCCGAATATCAAGGTTACAGTCAAACCTAATTTCGGCAAAACCACGTTCCTGTTTAACGCACTGAATAGTGGTGAAATCGACATTTACCCTGAATTTACCGGCACGGTGCTGGAAACCTTGGTGCAAGTGCCGCCCGAGCAGAAAAACCGCCATCTGTCGCCAGATGAAACCTATCAACGGGGCAAACAATTATTGGCGGAACAATATCAGTTAGAGTTTCTACCACCAATGTCTTATCAGAACACTTATGCGTTGGCGGTCAAAGAAAGTTACGGCGCGGCGCACCAATTGAATGCCATCAGCGACTTAAAGCAGGCTGCACCCGATATCCGAGCAGGTTTTTCACTGGAGTTTACCGACCGGGCGGACGGCTACAAAGGCATGCAGGCAGCCGGTATCACGCTAAAACATATTGTCAGCTTGGAACCAGCCTTACGTTATATGGCATTGTTGAATGACAAAATCGACTTGGTGGAAGCCTTCTCCACCGACGCCGAATTGAAGCAATACCAGCTGCGCCTGCTGAAAGACGATATCGCCCTGTTCCCCGCCTATCAGGGCGCACCGCTGATGAAAGCGGAATTTGCCACGAAGAATCCGCAAATCGTGGCCGCGCTGAACCGCTTGGCCGGCAAAATCAGCGAAGCGGAAATGAGCGAAATGAACTACCGCGTGAAAGTGCAAGGCGAAAGCGCGGAAAACGTGGCGCGGGATTATTTGGAGAAAAATGGGTTGTTAGGAAAGTGAAACCGGCAGGGAGTGTTTTCAGGTAGCCTGAAAGCCCAAAAGCAGCCTGCACACCCTCTCTCCCGAGTTTTCAGATGGCCTTCGGGCTACCTGAAAACGACGCGGGGCAAGTTTCTGCGAAGCTAACACATCTCTCAGCAATCGCCCTGTAAAAATAATGGGGCTGTACTAGATTAGCCCTAAATTCCACACCAATCCCGCAGGATTTTAAGCTGCCGGGACGGTGTGCCGAAGTTAAATCGAAATTCGCATTCTTTCAAGAACAGCGGGAAAGATTTGCGATCGATTCCGTTGTATTTGCGCAAGACACGTTTCGCCTGATTCCAAAAATTCTCAATGCCGTTGATGTGGTTCTGACGGTCGGCAAATTCCTTGGAATGGTTGATGCGGTAATGGATAAAACCGCTCACGTCCAACTTGTCGTAACTGCTCAGACTATCGGTATAAACAATACTGTCCGGCATGATTTCCTGTTTGATCACAGGCATCAAAGTATCGGACTTGGCATTATCCACCACAACGGTATAGACCCGTCCGTTGCGTTTCAGAATGCCAAAGACAACCACTTTTCCTGCAGCACCGCGACCACGTCTGCCTTTACGCCGTCCGCCGAAATAGCTTTCGTCCAATTCGACAGAGCCATCGAAAACCTCATCGGCAGCCAAGGCCAAATGATGGCTGATGACCATACGGATTTTGCGGTAGAACAGGGCTGCCGAATTGGGATGGATACCCAAAATATCGGCGGCAGAACGGGCGGTAACTTCGAGTACAAAAAAGCGGAGCAGTTCTTTCTGTACTTTCTTCCTTAATTTGCAGTGTGTTATCTTCATATTTCGAGGATAACATATCTGCTAATCTAGTACAGCCCCAAATAATTTCTTAGGAAACTTCATGAAAGTCGTAAAAATCTACCAAGCCGGTGGCCCGGAGCAACTGATTTATCAAGACGTGCCGACGCCCAATGTCAAAGAGGGGTGGTCACTGGTAAGAATCAAAGGCTTCGGCATCAACCATTCCGAGATTTTCACGCGTGAAGGCAAATCGCCGTCTGTCCAATTTCCACGCATTTTGGGCATTGAATGTGTAGGCGAAGTGGCGCAAAGTTCCACACCCGCGCTGGCGGTTGGACAAAAGGTCGTCTCTATTATGGGCGAAATGGGGCGCGCCTTTGACGGCAGCTACGCCGAATATGTGTTGCTGCCCAACGAGCAAATTTACCCCGTTCATACCGACTTGGATTGGACAACCCTTGCCGCAATTCCCGAAACCTACTACACCGCATTCGGCTCATTGCAGCAGCTTCGCATTGCGCCGCAAGATCGCGTGCTGGTGCGTGGTGCAGGCAGCGGCGTGGGCGTAGCCTTTGCACAGCTGCTCAAAGCGCAGTTTCCGCATATCGTACTGCACGGTTCAACGCGTAATCCTGCCAAAGCTACCCGTTTGCAAGCGGTTGGATTTGACGAAGTGATTACTGAAGCGGGCGGCAAACTGCAAACCGACCAACGCTACGACAAAATTCTGGAATTGGTAGGGCCGGCCACTTTGCGTGATTCTTTCTCCCACATCAACGAACACGGCATCGTCTGCAATACAGGGCAGCTTGGTAACATATGGTGCGTGAGCGATTTTGATCCGATTATCGAACTCAAAAACAACAGCTATCTTACCGCCTTTTATTCGGGCAATGTCTCGCAAGCCAAGCTGGATGCGATGTTTGACTATATCCGGCAATTTAATGTGAAAATCTTAATTGAACGCGTGTTTACATTGGAGCAAGTTCCCGAAGCCCACCGCTTTTTGCAAAGCGCGGACGGATTTGGGAAAGTGGTGGTCATGAACGAATAAGGCTACCTGAAACCCCACAGGCAGCCTGCACATGATTTGGTATCAATTTGGAAGCCATAGTTAAGGCACAATATGCAAAATAATCTTGTCCCCTTTATCGAATTTCGCGGCACAGGCAAGCAGTATGATGGCAAATATGCTGTGCGCGATTTGGATTTGACCATTTATCAAGGCGAGTTTTTCGTGTTGGTGGGCGGCTCGGGCAGCGGAAAATCCACCACCCTGCGCATGATTAACGCGCTGATTGAACCGACCGACGGCAACGTTTATCTGCACGGCAAACGGATTAAAGACTACGACATCCGCCAGCTCCGCCATCAAATCGGTTATGTGCTACAACAAATCGCCCTGTTTCCCACCATGACTGTGGCGGAAAACATCGCGCTCATGCCCGACATTTTGGGCTGGCCCAAAGCCGAACGCAAAACGCGCGTGAACGAATTATTGGAACTGGTGGAACTCGACCCCGCACGCTACCGCGACCGCTATCCGCACGAACTTTCCGGCGGCGAACAGCAGCGCATCGGCATTTTGCGCGCCATCGCCGCCAAACCCCAAGTGCTGCTGATGGACGAACCCTTTTCCGCGCTCGACCCGCTGGTGCGCACCGTGCTGCAAGACCAAATCGCCATGATTCACCAGAAATTCGGCACCACCATCGTGTTTGTGACCCACGATATGCAGGAAGCTGCCAAACTCGCCTGCCGCATCGGCGTGATGCACAACGGCCAGCTGGTACAAATCGGCACGCCCGAAGCCATCAAAAAGCAGCCTGCAACCGATTACGTGCAATCGCTGTTTTCCGCCGCCGACGCACCCGATGCCCAACGCATCATCCACCAATTCCTGCGGCTGGACCAACGGGGACAGGAGGCGGTGAGACGGGCGTTGCTTTGATGCGTGTTTGAGGCTACCTGAAAACCTAAAAAGCAGCCTGCACTTTAATGTGCAGGCTGCTTTTTCATGTTCAGACCGTCTAAAACGCTCAAATATCCACAATCTGCCGTTCCATCCCCTTCACGGGCGGCAGCCACGGCGAGTTGGTCAGGCAGCGTTGCCACAGCGCATCGGGCAGGCGGTAGTGGTCGGCGTGGTCGGGGTCGAATTCGGTTTGGATGTCGGCATCACGGCCTTCGCGCACCAAGTCGGCCAAATCAGGGTTAATCATCACGGTTTTACCCAGCGCGATAAACTCCGCCCAACCCGTTTCAAACGCTTGGGCAATGTCGCTGCCGGTGTAAAGGTTGCCCACGCCGATTAAGGGCAGGCGGCCGGCGATGCGTTCGTGCAGCAGTTCCATGCGGGCGCGGTGGGTGTCTGCGCCGCGTCGGGCTTTTTTGTAGAAATCGTGCAGGGAAACATGCAGATATTGCAGCGGTTTTTGCACCAGCGCGTCCGCAAGGGCGAAAGTTTCCGCCATAGTGATACCGTGTTCGCCCGGCTCTTCGGGCGAGAAGCGGTAGCCCAAGATGAAGTCGGGTTTGGCGTGTGCTTTGACGGCGGCGGCGACGGCATCAACCACGGCCAGCGGGAAGCGCAGGCGGTTTTGCAGGCTGCCGCCCCATTCGTCGGTGCGGCGGTTGGTTTGGGCGGACACGAATTGTTGCAGCAAATAGCCGTTTGCACCGTGGATTTCCACGCCATCAAACCCGGCCTGCACCGCGAGGGTGGCGGCATTGGCATAGGCGGCGATGAGCTGCTCGATTTCGGCGGCGGTCAGCTCGCGCGCGCCCGTGGCTTCATCGGCGGACGGGGCGACGATGTCGGCGGAAAGTTCGGCTTTCAGGCCGCCGTGGTGGATTTGCAGGATGGCTTTCGCGCCCTGTGCTTGGGCGATTCGTGCGACTTCGCGCAGGCTGGGCAGGTCGTCCTCGTTGATGGCATACGGTTGGCCGTGGAAAGTTTTGCCATCGGCCTGCACCAGCGTGGCGGCGGCGATAAACAGACCGAAGCCGCGGAATCGGTTTTGCAAAAACGTGCGCTCTTGGTCGGTAATGTGTCCGTTTTCATCGGAAGCGAAGTGGGTCATAGGGGCGACGGCGAGGCGGTTGGGAACGGTGGCGCCGTTGTTGAAGGTGTAGGGCTGGAAGACGGGGTTCATGGGGATTCCTTTGCGGGATGAGGTTTTCAGGTAGACTGAAGCAGCAGGCGCATTCGGTATACACGCAATTACCGCATCAGCAGCACTTTGCTAGTTGGGCGGTTTGGCTTGGTTTTCAAGCAGACAGACTACCTGAAAACAGCACGAAGCAGCCGGCGTCCCCCCTGATATAGCTGCTTTAACTATCCGGATGAGCCACTTTAGAGCTTTCAGGTAGCCTTTCACATCATCTCAAGCTGCTTATTCAGGTGTACAATCTCCTCTGTAAGATTCTCATTTCTATTTAGCCCAACAGGCTACCTGAAAGCAGAGCTGCAACCCAGTTTCTGTACAGCTCAAATCTTCATTTGAGGAAACGCCTGCAGGCAGCCCGGTTCAGGAGAGATGTCATGCTAAAAATCCAAAACGCCGTCAGCGAAACCCTGCTGATTCCGCTCTACATGAAATACCTCGACGCACAGCAAAGCCGGCCGATACTGAACGACCCCGCCGCCCTGCGCCTTGTGCCGCAAATCGACTACGACTTCACCCGATTCCGCTCCGCCCGTAACAGCCGTGTGGGCACAGCCCTGCGCGCCCGCTATTTCGACCAAGTGGCCGCCGATTTTATCCGCCGCCACCCCGAAGGCATCGTTGCCATTCTCGGCTGCGGGCTCGACGGCCGCCGCGAGCGGCTCGGCAGCGCCGCCGACCACACCCCCTTCTACCAGCTCGACCTGCCCGACGTCATCGCCCTGCGCGAAACACTGCTGCCGCCGCAAGCCAACGAAACCCTCGTCCCCGCCTCCGCATTCGACACCGGCTGGATGGAACGGCTGCGCCAAAGCCACCCCGCCACCCCCGTGCTCTTTATCCTCGAAGGCGTGCTGATGTATTTTGCCGAAGTCCAAGTGCGCGAACTGTTCCAACAGCTTGCCCAACGCTTCCGCGGCGAAATCGCCTTCGACGTGGCCGGCACGTTTATGGTGAAACATTCCGACCAACACGACGCCCTCAAACACGCCCGCGCCCGCTTCGATTTCGCCTGCGACGACGACCGCCAAATGGAAAGCTGGGCCGCCAACCTCCATCTTGTGTCCGCCAAACACATGACCGATTTCCCCGAAGCCAAAGACATCGGCCTCAACTACTGGCTCATGCGCCTATTTCCCAAAATCCGCCATGCCTACCGATTACTGCACTACCGGATTGATTAGGGCAAACAGAACAAAGGCTACCTGAAATTTCAGGTAGCCTTTTCAGCCCGACAGGCAATGTCACAAATTCAGGCATCCGGGCATTGGCGTTTGAAAATTGACAGCCCAAACCTAGATGCCCGATAAAACCTTATAATCGAGCTACCAACTTTTCAACCAGTCTTATCCCAACACACCACAGAAAGCCCGCCATGCTCATCCTGCTCGACCAAGACAACGTGCTCGCCGACTTTGAAAGCGGATTCCGCCGCCATTGGCGCAGCCGCTTCGGCGAAGACGCACCAATAAAAGGCAAAGAACACCTTTTCTACATCCGTGACCGCCTGCCCGAGCACCTGCGCCCGCACGCGACCGAACTCTACGGCGCAGTCGGTTTTTTCGAAAGCCTGCCACCGATGCCCGGCGCAGTGGAAGCTGCCCACGCCCTTTTGGCTGCCGGCCACGACGTGCGCATCTGCACCGCGCCGGTCAACCAATACCGCTACTGCGCCGGCGAGAAAATCGCCTGGGTGGAACAACACTTGGGCGCAGAATGGACACGGCGCGTGATTATCGCCAAAGACAAAACCTGGGTGCGCGGCGACATCCTCATCGACGACAAGCCCACTATCGAAGGCAGCCTGCCGCCCCTGTGGCAACACCGCCTCTACGATGCGCCGCACAACCGCCACCTGAACGTACCGCGCATTGTGTGGACACAGCCGGAAACCTGGGCTGATTTGCTGGATAATTGATGCCGTCGGCTTGAGGCTACCTGAAAAATGGATGCGGCCATTTTTCAGGTAGCCTTTCTTATGGCAGATACCGACCCACCCTGTTTCTCGATCGATAAGCATCTTCCTATTCCACCGCACTCAATCCCATAACTCCGCTTATGCAGAAACTATTTCCCTGCTTTTCAGGTAGCCTCCCCTATTCTGCTGAATCGGCGGGGGAATTTATTCACAGCCAATCAATTTGCCTGTTGCCCGCCGCTTTTTCCGTTGTTATACTGATTTCCCGACTAATGAAATAAATCTGCGGCCAATGTCCATCCGGCCACACACAGCTAAAGCGCTTATTTCTCCACCTCGGGCAATCATACGGAGAAATCGGGCTTTGGCTTTTGCTTTTGGCGGATGCGGATCAGGCGCAAGAAAGGAGAAAGTAAAATGAATGCCGTAGTGTTGGCTGTGCTGGTGATGCTGATTTTATCGGCGGCACGGGTACACGTTGTGTTGAGCTTGGTGATTGGCGCATTTGTGGGCGGCCTGGCTGCAGGGTTGCCGCTGGCGGATATTACCGACCCGGCTACCCAAGAAGTGATTACCAAAGGCGTGATTACCCATTTCCAAAGCGGTTTGGCCGGCGGCGCGAAGATTGCGCTCTCCTATGCCATGCTCGGCGCGTTTGCCATGGCGATTGCCCACTCCGGCCTGCCCTATCAGCTGGCCGGCATGGTAGTGCGCAAAATGGGCGGCAATGCCAGCCGCGACCAAATCCCTTCCAGCGTAAATGGCCTGAAATGGGGGCTGATTGGCGCGCTCTTGCTGATGAGCATCATGAGCCAAAACATCATTCCGATCCACATCGCCTTTATCCCGATGGTGGTGCCGCCGCTGTTGCTCGTGTTCAACCGCATGCAGATCGACCGCCGCCTGCTGGCCTGCGTGCTCACTTTCGGCCTGGTAACCACCTATATGTTCCTGCCTTATGGCTTTGGCGCGATTTTCTTAAACCAAATCCTGCTGGCCAATATTCAAAAAGCCGGTATGAACGTGCAGGGCGTCAACGTGATGGAAGCCATGGCGATTCCCGCGGCCGGCATGCTTGTGGGGCTGCTGCTCGCCTTCGTCCACTACCGCAAACCGCGCCACTACACCAATAATCAGGTGGATTTAAGCTCCGAGCAGGCTGCGGCCAATGCGCCGAAAATTTCCACCTACCGCAGCGTGGTGGCCGTGGTGGCGATTGTGGCTTCCTTTGTGGTGCAGTTGGTGTATAGCGATGCGCTACTCTTGGGCGCAATGGTCGGCTTCGGCGTATTCATGGCCACCGGCGTGGTGCGCCGCCGCGAAGTGGATGTCGTGTTCGACAGCGGTCTGCGCATGATGGCGATGATCGGCTTCATCATGATTGCCGCCCAGGGCTTCGCCGAAGTGATGCAGGCCACCGGCCAGATCAAACCCTTGGTCGACACCAGCGCCAACCTGTTTGCCGGCAACAAAAGCATGGCTGCTCTGGTTATGCTTGCCGTCGGCTTGTTGGTAACCATGGGCATCGGCAGCTCCTTCTCCACCCTGCCCATCATTGCCTCCATCTACGTTCCCCTGTGCGCCAGCATGGGCTTCTCGCCGCTGGCCACCGTGGCCATCATCGGCACCGCCGGCGCGCTGGGTGATGCCGGGTCGCCTGCTTCCGATTCCACCCTCGGCCCCACTTCCGGCCTGAACGTAGACGGCCAGCACGACCACATCTACGATTCGGTTATCCCCACATTCATCCACTACAACCTGCCGCTGATGGCCGCAGGCTGGGTGGCCGCCATGGTGCTGTGATGACGCAGAACGACACCGAAGCGCGGCTGGCCGAACTGGAAATTCGGGTAGCCCTGCAAAACGACCTGCTCGACAGCTTGAACGACACCGTCGCCCGCTTGCGGCAAGCCTTAGACTTGCAACAAGCCCAGCTGCGCCTGCTCTACGGCCGCTTGCAAGAAAAAGACGGCGGTGGGGCGAATCAGCCCTTTAATCCCGCCGCCGAAATCCCACCGCATTATTAAAGGCCAAGTGTGTATCAACCAAGAGGCTACCTGAAAACGTTTTATGTTTTTCAGGTAGCCTCTTGCCAATTTGCCTACTCCTTTTTTATCATTCCGCCCCTCATTTCCACCATCAGAAAGCACATCATGCCCTCCCCAATCTCCATCGGCAGCACCGCCCTCCTGGCCGGCCTCGTTTGCCTCACTGCCGGCTGTGCCAGCCTAGACACACGTATGAAACGCTTTGTTGGCAAACCCATCGATGCCGTTATCAAATCCTATGGCGTCGAACCGACAGAAGGTAGAGTCAAATCGGGAAACAATCGCTATGCCTACCTCTGGCGCTATACTTACTACTCCTACGGCGGCCGTGAATACGAAGGCAGCAGTCAAAACGGCCCCATCATTACCAACTACTATAGCGACGTCTGCTACGGCCAAAACCAAGACCGCATCTTCTACACTGATAACCAAGGCATCATCGTGGATTATTATTGGCAAAACAGCAACAAATGGCGCGTGAATTGCCGTACTCACCAAATTGGCCGGTATTTCCGAAGATCTCTGTAATCAACCACATCCTTCAAACTGCATCACGCGTTTGGCATAAAGAAAACGGTTTGGCCGCAGCAAAACCTTATCCAACCGAATAGAGGAAAATGAGGATGGAACAAAGCGGCCAACCGCAGACAATACGACTAGTCGAGCCAACGCAGCAGCATTCTTAGTTTAATTCACTAAAAAAAGGCTACCTGAAACCTTCAGGTAGCCTTTTTAAAACCGCCAAACACTTCTAGTACATAAAAACAGCAGCCCGAAGGCTGCCCAAACAAGTTTTATGAAAGGAAATCTGGTGGCGGAATACGGAACCGAACCCGCGTCCGCAAGGCCATCCGCCGCAAGGCCGAGATCATGGTCGATCACTTCATAGCGCAGGTGGCGGGTAAACAGAAGATCGGTGGCAAGGCGCGGGCGATGATCGTGTGTAACGGCATCGCGCGGGCCATTGACTACTGGCGCGAGGTGTCGGACTACCTCACCCAGATCAAGAGCCCGTACAAGGCGATCGTGGCCTACTCGGGCGACTTCGAGATTGGCGGGCAGAAGAAGACCGAGGCTGATCTCAACGGGTTTCCGAGTAAGGACATTCCGGCCAATCTCAAGCAAGACCCGTATCGATTCCTGATCATTGCCAACAAGTTCGTCACCGGCTTTGATGAACCCTTGCTGCACACGATGTACGTGGACAAGCCGCTGGCGGGCGTGCTGGCGGTGCAGACCCTGTCACGCCTGAACCGGGCGCATCCACAGAAGCACGACACCTTCGTGCTCGACTTCGCCGACAATGCCGAGGCAGTGAAGGCGGCGTTCCAGGATTACTACCGCGCCACCATACAGACCGGCGAAACCGACGCCAACAAGCTGCACGACCTGAAGGCTGAACTCGACGGGCAGCAGGTGTATAGCTGGCAGTAGGTGGAAGACTTGGTGACGCTTTACTTGAGCGGCGCAGACCGGGACAAACTCGATCCGATCCTCGATGCGTGCGTGGTCGAGTACACCGACCAGCTCGGCGAGGACGATCAGGTCAAGTTCAAGGGAAAGGCGAAGGCCTTTGTGCGCAGCTACGGTTTCCTCGCCGCGATCCTGAGTTACGGTCACCCGATGTGGGAGAAGCTGTCGATCTTCCTGAACTTCCTCATCCCGAAATTGCCCGCGCCCAAGGAAAAAGACCTCTCCAAGGGGGTGCTGGAGACCATCGACATGGACAGCTATCGGGTTGAGGCCAAAGCGGCGTTGAAGATGGCGATGGACGATGCCGACGCAACCGTCGAGCCAGTGCCGCCGGGTGGCGGTGGCGGCAAGGGCGAAGCCGACATCGACAGACTCTCCGCGATCATCAAGACCTTCAACGACCTCTTCGGCAACATCGAGTGGAAGGACGAGGACAAGATCCGCAAGGTTATCGCCGAGGAGATCCCGGCACGTGTTGCGCAGGACAAGGCCTACCAGAACGCGCAGGCGAACTCCGACAAGCAGAACGCCAAGTTAGAGCACGACAAGGCGCTCAACCGTGTGGTGTTGGAGCTGCTGTCCGACCACACCGAACTGTTCAAGCAGTTCAGCGACAACCCCAACTTCAAGCGCTGGCTGACGGACACCGTTTTCGATGCGACCTATCAGCAGGGCGCGATTCCGCCGAAGGCTCCGCCACAGACTGGAGCATCAGCATGAGAACGAATTGGTGCGGGAGGACGTGATGACTGGGACATCGCCAGAGGATCAAGCCAAGATTTCTGCGCTTTGCAGAGAGGCTGAGCGACTGGAAGAAGACGCCCTGTATTCGAGCAAGGGGCATTTCAACGCCGAAGATACATGGGTTCGGCGCAACTACTGGCTTGGTGTGCCTGCAACCGCTCTTGGTGCGATTGCAGGTGCCACTCTGGTTAAAAGCCAACCCGAGTGGGCCAGTGCCTTCACCTTGCTGGCGTCGCTGCTGACGGGATTGATGACCTTTCTCAAGCCGAACGAGCGCGCTGCAATGCACCGGGCAGCTGCCGGACAGTTCTTGGCTCTTCGAAATGAAGCCCGCTTTTTTCGTGAGATCGAACTGCTTGAGACAGATCGGCTGGACGAGCTTCCTGAGAGATTGAAGGCGCTTTCGTCTGCACGCAATGAGCTGAACCAGAAGAGCCCGAGTATTCCAAGGCGCGCATTTGTCGCAGCTCGCAAAGGGATCGAAGAAGGCGAAGCCACCCACAAAGTAGATAAGGAGAAATGACAGAATGTCGGTATTGAGTTTTCTGACGGACACGGCCAGTAGTGCCGTGCTCTCCACAGCTGAGCAGTCGTTGATCACGACATCGATCTCCACGTTGCAAACCCGGCTTGGCCAGCATTTCAGCAGTGGCGTAATCAAGCAGCACTTCCGCTTCGGTTCGTCGACTCGAGGCACGATTCTTCCGCGCTCTATGGATGAGCGTTCGGATATTGATTACATGATCGTGTTTAGCGAGAACAACGCCACGCCTCAGACTTATCTGAATCGGCTGAAGGCTTTTGTCGAGAATTACTACAAATCTTCGGATATCCGTCAGTCCAGTCCGACCATTGTCCTGGAGCTGAACCACATCAAGTTCGACCTCGTTCCCGCAACTACGACCTGGCTCGGCGAGCTGCAGATTCCGGATGGCTCTGGCAGTTGGATGACGACCAACCCGAATGATTTCAACGCAACGCTTGAGGCAAAGAACAAAGAGAACAAGTCGCTGATCAAGCCATCCATTCGGTTGTTCAAGTATTGGAATGCGACCGCAGGGTTTCCGTTTCGATCTTCCTTCGAGATGGAGAAATGGGTCTGCAGCCTGAGCTTCTGGTTTCAGGCAAACCAGAAGGACTATTTCTTCACGGTTATCGATAATCTGAATACAAGTTCTTCATACGCTCAATGGGTGAACGACGAGATCACCCGAGCAAAAACCATCGTGGCCAATGTTCGTCAGTATGAGAAAGATGAGATGCCGGTAACGGCAGAGAACGAAATCAAGAAACTTTTCCGGCTCTGAGGGGGGAGACATGACACTCAATCTTGCAAAGGCCGTCATTGGCTACCTGAAGGATCGGCCCGAGCAGAAATTCACTGCACGGCAGATCGCCGAGTGGGTGTTCGCTTCATACCCGGATGAGTGCCAGGAAAAGCGTGCTAACAGCCGTGGCGACTACATAAAGTCCGATGCGGATTTGGTGCAGCAGCTAGTTGCAGAAATCAGCTCGCAGCGCCCGCGTATGCAAACGAAGCATCCGGGACTCAAAACGACAGAAGGACGGCCGCGCCGTTACTACTTTTCGGAACGCTCGGACAGCGCCGAAGTGGCGGCTGCCGAAAGCGAGGGGACATCGACGACTGCAGATGCGAGTATTTTGAAAATTGACGAGCACGCGCTGTACCCGCTGCTGTCGCAATACTTGTGGGAGGAGTTTAGCGTATTCTCCAAGCGCATCGATGAGAAGCGTTCATCGAATAAGCGCGGCCCGAACGGGAACCGCTGGCTTTACCCGGACGTGGTTGGCATGGAAGACTTGGGTGCGGACTGGCATCAGGAGGTGCGGGACTGCGTCAACCAGTATTCCGACAAGCGCACCAAGTTGTGGTCGTTCGAGGCCAAGCTGTTGATCAACCGTTCGAACGTGCGCGAGTGTTTTTTTCAGGCAGTGTCGAATTCTTTGTGGGCCAACTTTGGCTATCTGGTGACGGCGGAAATCGGCGGCACCGATACTCTAAAGGAACTGCGGATGTTGTTCGCCGCCCACGGCATCGGTTTCATCAAGCTGGACGTGGACAACCCTGCCGACAGTCAGGTCCTGATACCGGCCCGCGAGCGTGACGAAATCGATTGGGACATGGCCAATCGACTGGCTACAGAGAACCGGGATTTTCTGGAATACGTGAAGCTGGTGAAGCAGTTCTACCAGACCGGCGAAGCGCGCCCGGCGGACTGGGACGTTCCGAAACTGGACGATTGATCATCTATAGTCAAATTGCTAATAAAGAGTAACGAGAGTAAAGAACCAAAACAGCAGGGCATTCACATCAGCCAACCGCCATTGTTTCCTCAACCGTTTGATCCATGCCCATGTCTTCTCTATCGGGTTGAAATCCGAGCTATAGGGTGGAAGCCACAGCACCCGTATGTCCCTCAGTCTGCAACGCATCCAGCTACCCGGGTGAGCGCGTTGCACCCAGCGCCAGCAACCGCCTGCGGACGGTTTTTTTGTGGCCGCTTGGCACTCGGTCGCCACCGCTACAGGAGTTGCTAACCACAAACGACCGCCTCTAAACCTGCGTCAGCAAAGGAAATAACCTTGGGAACGATCGCGTGGCCACCAGAGAAAACGGAGAACAGAGAGGCGTCGGTGGGGGGCAAAAACGTCGACTTCGCAGGGGCGGCGCTCGCAAGGCAAGGCCCGGAAACCGCGCCAACACTGGGGGAACGGGCAAAAAAATCCCAGCCGATGAGGGTTGGGATTTTGGGTATTGGTGGAGGCGGGGGGAATCGAACCCCCGTCCGGAAGCCCTCTACAAAGCGTTCTACATACTTAGTCTTGCCAACTTAGAATCTCACCCCCATTCCGCCGACAGACAGGCTGTTTGGGAGCCAGTTACCTTAAATCTCATTTCCCGCCAAGTAACCCGACGGGAAACCAGTCAATGTAGAATGACGTTGCGGTAGCTTACGCTACACAGCCCATTGACCAACTGCTGCAACGGCAGGCCTTAGGCGGCCAATGCGAAAGTTTCGTCGTTTGCGACTATTTAAATTCAGTGTTTTACGGGAAATCTGAGACCCCGGTATGCCCGCATCTGCTTCGCAACCCCCGTCGAAACCAAGGTCGCCCCCAGATAAAGGAAGACGGATTATACGCTGCCGATTGGCTTTGGACAATTCGTTTTGCTGGCCGCTGCCCCAAAGGCTACCTGAAAACGGTTTCTTCAACGAGGTCGGCCGACAGCTTGGTGTAGCCAAGGCCAAGTTTCTGCGAAGCTAAAGCCTAAGCACCCTCTACACTTCCAGCACAATAAAAAATCGGCCGGAAGATTCCGGCCGATTTTCCAATTAGGCATTAAGCCAAAGCAGCTTTGGCTTTTTCAACCAGCTGAGCGAAAGCAGCTTTGTCGAATACAGCCAAGTCAGCCAATACTTTGCGGTCCAGCTCGATAGCGGCGCGTTTCAGGCCGTTCATGAATTTGCTGTAAGACAGGCCGTGCTGGCGGGCACCGGCGTTGATACGGGCAATCCACAGTTGGCGGAACTGGCGTTTGCGCTGGCGGCGGTCGCGGTAGGCATATTGGCCTGCCTTCATCACCGCCTGTTTGGCAACGCGGTAGACGTTTTTACGACGGCCGCGATAACCTTTGGCCAGAACTAATACTTTTTTATGACGGGCACGTGCGGTTACACCGCGTTTTACGCGTGGCATATTTCAGACTCCTTTAAGCGTAGGGCAACATTTTGTGAACAGAAGCCACGTCGCGCTCGTTCACCATAGCGGTGCCGCGCAGCTGGCGTTTGTTCTTAGTGGTTTTCTTGGTGAGAATGTGGCGTTTGAACGCATGAGCGCGTTTGATGCCACCGTTGCCCAGCACTTTGAAGCGTTTCTTCGCACTGGATTTGGTTTTCATTTTAGGCATGGGAAAACTCCATTGGTTTATCGGATTAGGCATCGGGAGGCTGCCTGCAACAGGCCGCGCTTAATACCCGAAACCACGGTTTTATGCCGCACATACAACATTGAAGCCGTTTCCCGCGTGCGGCGGAACGGAAAACGGCGAATTATACGGTTACTTCTTCTTGGGTGCAACCATCATCACCATCTGGCGGCCTTCCATTTTCGGAAACTGTTCCACAGCGGCCACTTCGGCCAAATCGGCCTTCACACGCTCCAGAAGCTGCGCGCCCAAGTGCTGGTGCGCCATTTCGCGGCCGCGGAAACGCAGGGTGATTTTCACTTTATCGCCATCGGTCAAGAAGCGGGTAACGTTGCGCATTTTGATTTGATAATCGCCTTCGTCGGTGCCGGGGCGGAATTTGATTTCCTTAATCTGCACCTGCTTCTGCTTTTTCTTGGCTTCGTCGCGTTTTTTCGACTGCTCGTATTTATATTTGCCGTAGTCCATCAGCTTGCAGACAGGCGGTTTGGCGGTGGGGGAAATCTCCACCAAATCCACGTCTTGCTCTTCGGCCATGGCCAGGGCTTCTTTCACGGTTACGACGCCGAGCTGCTCACCCGTGCCGCTGATTAAACGCACTTCTTTGGCGTGAATTTCGCCGTTGATCCGTGCTTCGCGTTCTTGTGCGATGATGAATCTCCTATTAAGGTTAGTTTGGTAGCATGCCAATTTTGGCTGATGAGCCGACGGCATGCCGCTGTGGCCGGCGTATCGAAAGGAGCACCGGCTGCTCCGGAAATTTTCAGGTAACACAAGGCAGGCTATTTGACATCAAATGTATCAAATGCGGCGCCCGGCCATTTAATTTTTTTGCTGCCGGTATTCGTCTAACACGGCAACGGCATCACGCAAAGAGAGGCCAAAACGGGAGCGGATAGCTTTGATATCGGTAATACGCACGCCACTCAGGTTTTCAGCCAGCCATTGACGGGCAGCAGGGTTATTATGGAATGCTTGCAGGGCGGCACGGTGGGCACGGCTTATCATCCAATCGTAGAGGCCATATACCAAGAGTAGGGCAAGGATATAAACCAAGAAGTCTTGGCTACTGCCAGCTTGCCTGGTGAAATGCCACAGCAGGATAGCAAGAATAATCAGATAAACAACTTGCAGCCAGCTCCAAAGTTTGCTGCGCATCATTGATTCCTCTTAGCGGGTAATTCTTAATCTGCCTGCGGCGCTTTTGAGACAGGCCTTTTCTTTCAAGTAAAGGCTACTTGCTCTCTATTCTTTCCAAACCACAAGCTCCAATTACAGGTTTGCCGCCTGCCGACGCAACGCGCCCGCGATTATAGCAAGTTTCGCCATAAATACACCAAAAACCTGCATTTAGCCGCCCAAAACGATACTTCCCGCCAACAATCCAAGCAATCTGTTTTGGCGATGCACCCGATTTTGCCTGCTTAATGCCAAATGTGCACTGCGTATCTGCCCGAATTTTTCAGGCAGCCTCCAGCAATCGCCGGTACAGTGCCGCATCTTGCTGTGAAAAACAACAGAACACCACACGCTGCATCTGCGGGCATTGCGGCAGCGTTTCGCGCACAGCCTGCACTGCAATTTTTGCCGCCTCACGTGCGGGGTAGCCATACACGCCGGTGCTGATACAGGGGAAAGCAATGCTTTGCGCACCCTGTTCCGCAGCCAGGCGCAACGAATTGGCATAGGCTGCGGCCAACAGCGCCGCTTCACCATGCTGCCCGCCGCGCCATACCGGGCCGACGGTGTGCACCACCCAGCGCGCCGGCAACCGATAGCCCCGCGTGATTTTGGCCTCACCGGTGCGGCAGCCGCCCAGCCGGCGGCACTCGGCCAACAGCTCCGGTCCGGCGGCGCGATGTATCGCACCATCCACTCCGCCGCCGCCCAATAGCGAAGAATTGGCGGCATTGACTATCGCGTCCACCGCCAGCGTGGTGATATCGGCTTGGCATACTTCCAAAGTGGCAGTCATATCGGTTTCCTTAGTTTTAAATGAGAGGCTACCTGAAATTGCTTCAGCCTTGCCGTAGTCTATTTTGCTGCGTTGCGGCAAAAGTTTTCAGGTAGCCTGATTCTCCGTTGGTACAATACGCCTAGTTTACTGCCCGCACTATCCAAAGGCTACCTGAAACCATGCTGCCGTTTTCACTGCACTAACGCGTTAGCTCCGTAGAGAAGTGCGCTTTCAGGTAGCCCTTCCTGTTTCAGGTACAATACCCGCCGTCTCCTTATTCATTCACTCCCAACCGCCGTGCCCTACTGCCAAGTTGCCCTCAATGTTCCTCTCGACACGCTGCTTACCTACCGTGCCGACCGTATTCCCGCGCCCGGAGTGCGCGTGGCCGTGCCGTTTCGCGACAAAACCGTGGCCGGTATCGTGTGGGGCGCGTGCGAAGAACCAGAAATCAGCCCGGACAAAATCCGCCCGCTCGCGCAAGTGTTTGAACACGAACCGCTGCTGCCCGCAGCCTGGCGCGAACTGATTGAATTTACTGCCCGTTATTATCACCACCCCATCGGCCAAACCGCCTTCACCGCCCTGCCAGCCGGCCTGCGCGAAGCCAAGCCCTGCCCGTTGCCGCAGCCGGAAACCTATTTTTCGCTCACCGATTTGGGGCGACAACAGTCATCCCCGCCGCCGCACCATCGCCGCAAGGCCGCGCTGTGGCAGGCGCTGCTGGAGAGCACGGTAAGCCAAAGCACCGCCCGCACCATCGCGCCGCAGGCCGCCGCCCAGCTGGCCGATTGGCAAGCGCAAGGCTGGCTGACAGCCGAAACTAGCACTCTGCCCACCCACATGCCGATTCCGCCCTCGCCCGTGCCGCTCAACCCCGAGCAGCAGGCCGCGGCCGATGCGGTGGCACAGGCGCAGGGTTTTGCCCCCTTCCTACTGTATGGCATCACTGGCAGTGGCAAAACCGAAACCTATTTCGAAGCCATGGCTGCCGCGCTCTCGGCGGGCAAACAGGTGTTGTTCCTGCTGCCTGAAATCAGTCTCACGCCGCAGCTTATCGCCCGTTTGCAACAGCGCTTTGCCGATGTGCCGACTGCCGTGTTGCACAGCCAAACCGCCGCCGGCGAACGTACCCAAGGCTACCTGAAAGCCATGTGCGGCCGGGTGCGACTGGTGGTGGGGACCCGGTTGGCAGTGTTCACGCCGCTGCCGGATTTAGGGCTGATTGTGGTGGATGAAGAACACGATTCCTCGTTCAAGCAAGACAGCGAGCTGCGCTACCACGCCCGCGATTTGGCCGTGTGGCGCGCACGCCAAGCCGGCTGCCCGATTGTGCTAGGCAGCGCCACGCCCGCGCTGGAAAGCTGGCACAAGGCGCAAAGCGGCGGCTACCGCCTGCTCAGCCTGCCGCAACGCGCCCGCGCGGCCGCCCGCCTGCCCGAAATCCACCTAATCGACATTCGCCGCGAGCCCTTGGACCAAGGCTTCAGCCCGGCTGCTTTCAAGCTGTTGCAGCAAAATCACGCTGCCGGCGGCATGAGCATGGTGTACCTCAATCGGCGTGGCTTCGCCCCTGCCCTATTCTGCGGCGACTGCGGCCACACCTTCGGCTGCCCGCACTGCTCCGCCAAACTAGTGCTGCACCAGCTTGCGCACCAGTTGCGTTGCCACCATTGCGGCCTGGCGGCGCCGATTCCGAAAAAATGCCCCGACTGCGGCAACCAAGACCTCACCGCCGTGGGCATCGGCACGCAGCGGGTGGAAGAAGCCCTGCGCGCGCAACTGCCCGGGGCCAAAATCGAGCGCGTGGACCGCGACAGCGTCGCCCGCAAAGGCGACTGGCAACGGCTCTACCAACGCATCGCCGCAAACGGCGTGGATATTTTGGTGGGCACGCAGATGCTGGCCAAAGGCCACGATTTCGCCCGCCTGAATTTGGTGCTGGTACTCAACGCCGACGGCAGCCTCTACAGCGCTGATTTCCGCGCCCCCGAGCGGCTGTTTGCCGAACTGATGCAGGTGGCCGGCCGCGCCGGGCGTGCCGAACTGCCCGGCCGCGTGTTCATCCAAACCCGCCTGCCGGAGCATCGCGTGTATCAAACGCTGCTGCGGCAAAACTATGCCGACTTCGCCGCCGGCGAGCTGGCCGAGCGCGAAAGTTTCGATATGCCGCCCTTCGCCCACACCGCCACCATCCGCGCCGATGCCGCCAATATGGCCGATGCGTTGGAAATGTTGCGCCTAGCCGCCGAATGGGTGGCGCAACAAAGGCTACCTGAAAGTGCGGAAAACGAAGCCAAAGAAGTGCTCTGCCTCGGCCCGGTACCCATGCTGCTGGCCAAACTCGCCGGCCGCGAACGCGCCCAGGTGTTTCTGGAAAGCCCAAACCGCAAAGCGCTGCACCGCCAAGTCTCCCTATGGCAGCAAGCCCTCGCCACGCTGGCACGGCAGTTTGCCGCGGCCAGATGGTCGGTGGATATCGATCCCTTGGAGATGTGAGCTGCCTGTATTCGGTGTCAGTACCACGCTTTCACAAAAGGCTACCTGAAAAATACTCCATTGAAAGGGCGGGATATTTTTCAGGTAGCCTTGCTGCAATAAGCTGCCTTTAAGCTAAAACCACCCAAGGCCGATAAGCTTTCTCCCCCCAACGCCGCTATTCAGACCTGCTCCCGCCAAGCGGCCCGCTAACCGTTGGGCAGAAAAAAGGCTACCTGAAAACAGCAAATCCGTTTTCAGGTAGCCTTTTCTACATTTTATGGAGTTACGCCAACACGCGGGCAAACAGAATATTGTCTTCCAAATCGATGTGGTCGCGCAGGTCATCCACCAGCTCTTGAGCCAGGCTGTAGAGTTGCTGCCAGCTGCGGCAGGCATCGGCGGGGGCTTGCAGGTTGTCTGTGATTTCCAACAGGCGTTCGATGGCGGCATCGTGCTCGGTGTGTTCATGCATCATCATGCGCACGGGCATCGCGGCGGCGCGGCCGGCGCCTTGTTTGAGCATGGGGAACAGGATGCGCTCTTCTTTCATCATGTGGCTGAGCAGTTCGCCTTGGATGGTGTGCAACAGGGGAACCATCTCGGCGGGGAACTTACCTGCATGCACGCCGGCCACTTTCTCGGCCAGTGGAATGAGCTCATCGAGCTGGCGGCGGTGGGTGTCGTGGTAGCGCGGCAGGATGTGGTCGATGATGTCGCTGTCGGAGGCGTTTTGCCAGAGTTCGTGATCAATCATGAGCGTGGTGTCCTTTATGGTTCTATAGTGAATGAAAATAAGAATGCTACTGTGTTGGCTCGCCTTGCCGTATTACGCATACTGCACTATGGCTCGCCGCCTTTTCCCATTCTCATTTTACTCCACTATATAAAAATTTCAGGTAGCCTCCTGGAAGGCTACCTGAAAATATTACCTTAGCGGCGGCGTACCAGCTGCCAGGGACGGAATACGTAGAGTGCGCTGGCAAAACCGCTCCACACGTGCACCATACGGGTGAACGGGAAGATGAGGAAGAAGGTCATGCCCATAAACATATGCAGTTTGAAGAGGATGTGCGCATCGGTGATGAAGCTGGCAGCTTCTACGCCACGGAAGGTAACGATGTGCTGTGCCCACTGCATGAGCAGGGTCATTTCGTGGCCGTCCATGTGGCCTGCGCTCACGCAGATGGTGGAGAGGCCGAGCACGAGGGTAATCAAAATCCACACCAGCAGCAGCTTGTCGCGCCAGGTGCTGTTGATATTGATACGGTCGATGGTGAAGCGGCGTTTGATCAGAATCAGCAGACCGACCAGCGCCATGGTGCCGAAGATGCCGCCGGCGGTCATGGCCAAGAGCTGTTTGGCCGCATGGCTCACGCCCAAGGCGTGCCATACCCACAGCGGGGTGAGCAAGCCGACAAAGTGGCCGCCGAACACAGCCAATACGCCAACGTGAAACAGGATATTGCCCAAGCGCAGCTGGCCGTCATACAGCAGCTGGCTGGAGTCGCTCTTCCAGGTGTACTGCTCGCGGTCGAAGCGCACGAGGCTGCCGAAGAAGAAAATTGCCAAACAAATATAGGGATAGATGGCAAAGAAGAAGAAGTGCAGGTTACTCATATCAAAACTCCCAAGCAGGTATGCTTACTTGCTTTTTGGATAAAATTGTACGGTTTGGATGCTCGGCTTGAGCAGGGGCTCGATACCGGATACGTCGGGGCCGAAGGTTTCCATGGCTTCGTCCATATCGCGCACGGGCGGCTCGGTTAGGGGCTGCGGCTCGACAGGGCTGAGCGCCACGATGTTCTCCAGCACGACGGCATAAGGCGAACCGGCGGTGCGCAAGTTTTTGCCGATATGGTTGATCACGTGCACGGCATCGCCGAGCAGTTTTTGCGCATCGGCAGGCGGAATATGGGCGAAAAATTCCAGCAGCGCGGGCAGGAAGTCGGGCAGTTCGTCGTCGCCCAATTCGAAGCCGTATTTGCGGTATTCTTCCAACAGATCCACCATGGCGCTGCCGCGGTCGCGGTCTTCGCCGAAAACGTGCTCGAAAATATACAGTGCATGCAGGCGGTTGCGGTCAAAGGTGGAAACGTATTCCTCCTGGATATGGCGCAGGCTGTTGCCGCCCAGATAATCCAGCAACGCTTGCAAACCCTCGCGGTGTGCGGCTAATTCGGGCATCTGGTCGAGTGCTGCCTGGAATTCAGGCAGCGCCTCTACCAATTCGGCTTCCGGATAGCACAGCAGCGCCGAGAAGAATTTGTATACCGGATTGCCCTGCATCAGCGCACCCCTTTTTCGCGGTTTTCTTCCAAGTCCTTACGACGGTCGAAGAAGATGATGGGCGAAGCTTTTGGCTTGCCGAACAGGCTTTCTTTGGTCATGCCGTCCGAGCCGCCGGAGCAGCCGTTGCCGAAGGAGAAGCCGCAGCTTGCTTTGTCTTCAAAGGTATTCTCCACCTGTTCTTTGTGGCTGGTGGGAATCACGAAGCGGTCTTCGTAGTTGGCGATGGCCATAATCTGATACATGTCTTCCACCATGGCCGGGGTCAGGCCGGTGCCGTCCAAGGTTTGCTCCAGCGTTTCGCCGTGTACCACTTGGCCGCGTTTGTAGCGGCGCATGGCGATCATGCGTTCCAGCGCGTCTTTAATCGGCTCGATTTTACCGGCGGTCAGCAGGTTGGCCAGATAGCGCAGCGGGATGCGCATTTCGTCCACGCTGGGGATGATGCCGTTTTCGCCCACCAAGCCGTTTTCGATGGCGGATTGGATCGGGGAGAGCGGCGGGATGTACCATACCATCGGCAGCGTGCGGTATTCGGGGTGCAGCGGGAAGGCGATTTTCCATTCCATCGCCATTTTGTAGACGGGCGATTTTTTCGCCGCATCGAGCCAGCTCTGGCTGATGCCCTGTTTCAGGGCTTCGCGCTGGATTTCGGGGTCGTGCGGATCGAGGAACACGCCCAGCTGCGCTTCGTATAGGTCTTGCGGGTTTTCTACTGAAGCGGCTTCTTCGATTTTGTCGGCGTCATACAGCAGCACGCCCAGATAGCGGATACGGCCTACGCAGGTTTCGGAGCAAACGGTGGGTTCGCCCGCTTCGATGCGCGGGTAGCAGAAAATACATTTTTCGGCTTTGCCGCTCACCCAGTTGTAGTAGATTTTTTTGTACGGGCAGCCGGATACGCACATACGCCAGCCGCGGCATTTGTCTTGATCGATGAGCACGATGCCATCGTCTTCGCGTTTGTAGATGCTGCCGGACGGGCAGGATGCGACGCAGGTCGGGTTCAGACAGTGTTCGCACAGGCGCGGAAGATACATCATGAAGGTCTGCTCGAACGCGCCCATCATGTCTTTTTGGATGCCTTCGAACAGGGTGTCTTTGGCGCGTTTTTCAAATTCGCCGGCCAAGTCGTCTTCCCAGTTGGGACCCCATTCAACCTTGTCCATTTTCTTGCCGGTGAGCACGGAAATCGGCCGCGCGGTGGGCGGGGTTTTCATGCGCGGGGCATTTTGCAGGTGCTCGTAATCGTAGGTGAACGGCTCGTAGTAGTCGTCGATTTGCGGCAGGTTGGGGTTGGCGAAAATGTTGGACAGGATTTTCAAACGGCCGCCCTGCTTGGGCACGAGTTTGCCGTTGGGTTTGCGTACCCAGCCGCCATTCCATTTTTCCTGGTCTTCCCAGTTTTTCGGGAAGCCGATACCGGGCTTGGTTTCAACGTTGTTGAACCAGGCGTATTCCACACCGTCGCGGCTCGTCCATACGTTTTTGCAGGTAACGGAGCAGGTGTGGCAGCCGATACATTTGTCCAAGTTCAGCACCATGCCGACTTGTGCTCTGATTTTCATGATGTGTTCCTTAAATGATTGGTCTTTTTCAGGTAGCCTTCCTTTTGGCTCTTAAGGCTACCTGAAAAACGGTTATGCCTTTTCGAATCCGGCTTTCGGGCTGATAATCGAAACCAAGATGCAGTCTTCCTGGCCGCTGTTGCGGGCACCGTGGATTTGGTGGTCGCCCACTACTACACTCTCACCTGCGCGGATGGTGCGGCCGCTTTGCGCGTCGTCCACCAGCTCGGCTTCTCCTTGCAGCACAATCCAGATGTCCACACCACACGGGTGGCGGTGGGCTGGCAACATAGTGTGCGGCGGAATCTGCCACAGCACCATATTGTCGTGCTGGTCTTGATGCAGCACGGTACGCACGGCTTCGGAGGGGGTTTCCTTCAAATAATCGGCGAAACGGATAATCTGCGGAAGCTTCATGGTTTCGTTCTTTATCCGGTTTTCAGGTAGCCTTTTGTGTAGCAGGAGGCTACCTGAAAAACCTTATGCCTGATCGGCGGGTTCGTCCATCCAGTCGATGTCCTTCATCTTGCGGACAATTACCCACTCGTCGCGGTTGGAGCCGACCGTACCGTAATAGTTGAAGCTGTACGCCAGCTGCGCATAGCCGCCTATCATGTGGGTCGGGTTCAAAACCGCCTTGGTTACCGAGTTGTGGATGCCGCCGCGTTTCTTGGTGGTTTCCGCCGCAGGCGTGTGCACCAATTTTTCCTGAGCGTGGTACATCAAAATCATGGTTTCAGGAATACGCTGGCTCACAATCACACGGCAGGCAATCGAACCGTTGGTGTTGAACACTTCCACCCAGTCGTTATCTACCAAACCTGCTTTCTTGGCATCGATTTCGGAAATCCACACGTGCGGGCCGCCACGACCGAGCGTGAGCATACGCAGGTTTTCCGAATAGGTGCTGTGGATACCCCATTTCTGGTGCGGCGTGAGGAAGTTGAGCGTGATTTCCGGATTGCCGTTGGGCATTTTGCCCAAGAGTTTCTTGGTGGTTTTGGTGTCCACGGCGGGGCGGTACACGCAGAAGGCCGCACCGAAATCGCGCATCCATTTGTGGTCTTGGTAGAACTGCTGGCGGCCGGTGAGCGTGCGCCACGGAATCAGCTCGTGCACGTTGGTATAGCCTGCGGTGTAGCACACTTCTTCGCTCTCCACGCCCGACCAAATCGGCGAGGTAACAATCTTGCGCGGCTGGGCGACGATGTCGCGGAAGCGGATTTGCGTGTGCTCGCTGGCATTAATCAGATGCGTATGGTCGCGGCCGGTGATTTTGCCCAGCGACTGCCAAGCTTTTTTCGAAACGTGGCCGTTGGTTTCCGGCGCCAAGGTCAAAACCATTTCGGCCGCATCGATGGCGGTTTCGATTCTCGGCTGGCCTTTGCCCGCACCTTCAGGCTGCACGCCGTTGAGTTTGCGCAAGAAGTCCACTTCGTGCTTGGTATCCCACGCCATGCCTTTGCCGTTGTTGTTCACTTTTTCCAGCAAGGGGCCGATAGAAGTGAATTTCTCGTAAACCGCACCGTAGTCGCGTTCCACCACGGTCATCGCGGGCATGGTTTTGCCCGGAATCGGCTCGCACTCGCCCAGTTTCCAGTCTTTCGGGTCAAAGGGCTGGCCGAGTTCCTGCGGGCTATCGTGCATCAGCGGGGTGAGCACGATGTCTTTGCGCACGCCCAGATAGTCTTTGGCCAGCTCGCTGAATTTTTTGGCCAGGCCTTTATAGATTTCCCAGTCGGACTTGCTCTGCCACAAAGGCTGCACCGCTTCGGTAAACGGATGGATGAACGGGTGCATGTCGGACGTGTTCAGATCGTGTTTCTCGTACCAAGTGGCGGTCGGGAAAATCACGTCGGCGTACAGGCAGGTGGTGTTCATGCGGAAATCTAGGAGCGTGAACAAATCCAGCTTGCCTTCCACACCTTCCCGCTGCTTCACTTCGGCCGGCTTCAGGCAATCGTCTTCGTCGCTCATCAGGCCGTTTTGCGTGCCGAGCAGGTATTTCAGGAAATATTCGTGGCCTTTGCCGGAAGAGCCCAAAATGTTGGAGCGCCAAATAAACATATTGCGCGGCCAGTTTTTCGGGTTTTCCGGATCGTCGCAAGACATCTCCAGCGTGCCGTCCTTCAAACCTTTCACAGTGTAATCCACAGGATTCATGCCGGCTTTTTCGGCCGCATCGGTTATATCCAGCGGATTGGTTTCCAACTGCGGCGCGCTCGGCGTCCAACCCATGCGGGCAGCTTTGGCGTTGTAGTCGATCATGGTCAGGCGGCGCATATCGTCGCCAGCGTCGGACGTAAGTAACTCATCGGCGGACACGGTTTCGTGGCGATACTGGCCGGTGTGACCGTAGAAGAATGAAGTACCGGCCATCTGGCGCGCGGGGCGGTGCCAGTCGAGCGCGAAAGTCAGCGGCGCCCAGCCGGACTGCGGACGCAGTTTTTCCTGTCCCACATAATGGCACCAGCCGCCGCCGGACTTGCCGATGGTGCCGCACATCATCAGCATGTTGATCAGGCCGCGATAGTTCATGTCCAGGTAATACCAGTGGTTCAGGCCGGCGCCGACGATAATCATCGAGCGGCCTTTGGTATCGTGCGCGTTTTGGGCGAACTCGCGGGCTACCTGAATCACGCGTTCGGGAGCGACGCCGGTGTGTTTTTCCTGCCATTTCGGCGTGTAGGGCTTGTCGTCAAAATAGTCTTTGGCCACGTTCTCGTCGCCCAAGCCGTTGTCCACGCCGTATTGCGCCACCAAAAGATCGAACACGGTGGCCACCAATTGGCTGCTGCCGTCGGCCAGGGTGATGCGTTTCACCGGCACTTTGCGGAAGGTTTTTTCTTCGTCGAATTCGCCGCCGAAGTAGTCGAAACCGACGCGCACCACGTCATCGGCGCACGTTTTCAGCGACAAGGCCGCTTGAACGTCTTGATCATCCTGCGCCTTGGTTTCCAGATTCCATTTTTGGCTGCCGTCCCAACGGAAGCCGATGGAGCCATTGGGCAGCATCAGGCTGTCGGTTTTCTCGTTCCACGCCAGCACTTTCCAATCGGGATTCTTCTCTTCGCCGAAGTTGTTGCTCAAATGGGAGGCGCGCAGAGTGTATTCCGGGCGGTAGCCTTCGCCATCTTCTTTCAAGCACACCAGCACAGGCATATCAGTCAGGCGACGGCAGTAGTCTTGGAAATAGTCGGACGGATTGTCGATGTGGAACTCTTTGAGGATAACGTGCCCCATCGCCATCGCCAGCGCAGCATCCGTGCCTTGGCGCGGCGCGAGCCAGATGTCGCTGAACTTGGCCATTTCGCCGAAGTCGGACGACACGGCAACAGTTTTGGTGCCTTTGTAGCGCACTTCAGTGTAGAAGTGAGCATCGGGGGTACGGGTCATCGGGATGTTAGAACCCCAGACCAGAAGATAGTTGGAGTTGTACCAGTCGGCAGATTCGGCCACGTCGGTCTGTTCGCCCCAAGTCTGCGGCGAAGCAGGCGGCAGGTCGCAATACCAGTCGTAGAACGACAGCGGCACGCCGCCGATCAAACCAAGATAGCGCGCGCCTGCAGCGTAGCTGATCATTGACATGGCAGGAATCGGCGAGAAGCCGATAACACGGTCGGGGCCGTATTTCTTGATGGTGTAGCAGTTGGCTGCGGCCACCATTTCATAAGCTTCGTCCCAGTTAGAACGCACGAAGCCGCCCAAACCGCGCTGGGATTTGTAGGATTTGGAGCGCTCGGGGTCTTCCACAATCCATTTCCATGCTTCGATCGGGTCTTTGGTTTTGCGTGCTTCGCGCCACAGTTCGGCCAGCGCGCCGCGCATCATCGGATATTTGATACGCTGGGCAGAGTAAACATACCAGCTGTAAGACGCACCGCGCGGGCAGCCGCGGGGTTCGTGATTGGGCAGGTCCGGGCGGGTGCGCGGATAGTCGGTCTGCTGGGTTTCCCAGGTGATGATGCCGTTT
Source organism: Eikenella corrodens (assembly GCF_900187105.1). Lineage (NCBI taxonomy): Bacteria > Pseudomonadati > Pseudomonadota > Betaproteobacteria > Neisseriales > Neisseriaceae > Eikenella > Eikenella corrodens. The sequence goes on along the minus strand of NZ_LT906482.1, from coordinate 1,309,020 downwards.
TTAACGTAGATTTTCCACGAGCATGAACCGGTACAGTTCACGCCGTGGGTAGAACGGGCGATTTTGTCGTGCGACCAGCGGCTACGGTAGGCATTTTCCCACTTGCGGTCTTCGTTGGTTAAAACGCCGTGACCATTAGAAAACGGCTCGCGCTTTTGCCTGAAGAAGGTCAGGCGGTCTAAGAAATGGCTCATGTGCGATCCCTATGTGTATGCTTTGCCAGCAAAAACCGTGCAAAGGCCTTCCTGTGCAAAGCTATTCTCAAAACCGAAATACTTTTATACTCAGTGGATTGAACTATAAAACAAGCAAGCAGCAAAAAACATGCTTCCAACAGGTTTAACAGCCATTCATTAGACTAAGCCTTGTCTAGTTCGAAAGGATTAGATAGCTCAGCCTTTTGGATGGTTTTTGCAGCAGCCCAATTTAAACTCAGTACAAATCAGTTAGAATGCACACTTTATCTACCCGCTACAAAAGGAAAATCCACCATGAAAACCAGCGCACGCAACCAATTCAGTGGCAAAATCAAATCTATCAAACACGGCCCGGTAACCAGTGAAATCACGCTTGTACTTGAAAATGGCGCCGAGCTGGTAGCCACCGTAACCGAAGAAAGCTGCCGCGAGCTCGGCCTGGCCGAAGGCGGTATCGCCACCGCCCTCATCAAAGCCGGCAACATCATCGTGGCTACCGACTTGCACCCGATGAAACTCTCCGCCCGCAACCAGCTCAGCGGCCAAATTACCCATGTTGAACGCGGCGCGGTGAACTCCATTGTGTCCGTCGACATCGGCGGCGGCCTCATCCTCACTGCCGGCATCACCATGCAAAGCACCGAAACCCTCGATTTGCACCCCGGCCAAAGTGTTACCGCCATTTTCAAAGCCGGCAGCGTGATTTTGGGCGTAGTCGCTTAACAATCATCCAAACAAGAGCCACCATAAGGCTACCTGAAAATATGGTTTCAACCGAATCATGTTTTCAGGTAGCCTTTGCCCCGCCCGAATGTTCTCTCTATAAAGCACTTCGGCTATAGACAACTCCCCCGCCAAACGGCACAATGCGGCTTCGTTCCTCATTCATCATATTTCAAAAGGAAATCACAAATGAAAAAATATCTGTTTGCCGCAGCCGTATTGGCCGCCGTTGCCGCTCCTGCCGCCCAGGCCAAAACCCTGCAGCAAATGCGCAACGAATTCGTGAGCGCCTGTACACAATCCGCCACTTCCGGAGGCAGCTCCCTGAACCAGCAAATGGCCCGCACCCTCTGCTCCTGCACCTTCGACGAAACCGGCAAACAATACGGCACCCGCTGGAAAGCCACGCTGGATGCCTACGACCGCACCGGCAACGACCCGCAGTTTGAAAGCCGTATGCGCCGCAACACCGAAGCGTGCATCAATCGCCACCTCAACCACCGCTAAACGGCACACAGGCAGCCCGCTGTTTTGCAGGCTGCCTAATTTTTATTCTTCACTCATCCACATCAAAATATTATGTTTAAAAAACTCCTCCCCGCCCTATTCCTGCTCGCCCTCATCCCTAGCGCCGCCGCCAATGGCCCCACCTACAGCACGCGCGATTTGTTTATCAGCCGCTGCACTGGCGAAACCGCAACCACCGGCATTTCCCGCCAATCTGCAGCCAATATCTGCGCCTGCACTTTCGACCAAATCAGCAGCCGCTACGGCAGCAACTGGCCGCAAGCCCTCGACAGCCAAGACATCGGTAACAAACCCGAACTCACCCGCTTCATCGACACCGCCACCCGGCAATGCGTCTCCCGCCATATGTCCCGATAAATGCGGCATGATTCAAACCCAATTTTCAGGTAGCCTTTCCGTCATCATAAAGGCTACCTGAAAACACAAACCCCACTGCTTAAGGAAACTCATCATGCTTATTCGCCGACTGTTCCCCGCAGTACTTGTCCTCACCGCCCTCGCCGCCTGCCAAACCACCGGCAGCAATACTGCCAACCAAGCTCCCACCACCCCGCGCAGCAGCTTCGTCAACGCCTGCGCCGACAACGCCGCCGAATGGCGGATGACCCCCAACCAAGCCGCCGACGTTTGCGCTTGCGCCTACGACAAAGTCAGCAGCCGCTACGGCCACAACTGGATTCGCCAGCCCGCCAACCCCAACACCCCGCTGGGCCGCTATTTCATCAGCAGCGTGCGCCAATGTGCCGCCCGCCCCAACGCCAATGCCAACCCCAACCGCCGCAGCATTGCCAGCCACCGCAGCGCCTTCCTCGATCTCTGCACTTCCCGCAACATCGGCACCCCCGCCCAAACTCGCCGCATCTGCGCCTGCACCTACGACACCCTGCGCAGCCGCTACACCACCGCCCAATGGCAGCAACATATCAACAACGACACCAACCCCGACCGCGATCCCGTGCTCAACCGCCGCATGAATGAAGCCGCCAATACCTGCGTGCGCCGCCACCTCTCCCGCTGAGTTTCAGCCCCAACCCTTTTTCAGGTAGCCTCAAGCCGGCAGAGGCTACCTGAAAACCACAGCTACCAAGGAAACCCGCTATGAAACCCATCCTCTTTCTATCCGTTCTACTCGCCCTTACCGCCTGCGCCTCCAATTCCGCGGTCGGCACTTCCCGCAGTGGCTTCATCGCCCAATGCACCTCGCGGTTCAACAGTCGTACCAACACCGCCCAGCTGCGCCGCCTATGCGCCTGCACCTACGACACACTGCGCAGCCGCTACAGCGCCCGCGAATGGCAACGCGTTACCACCGCCTACGACCGAGGCCAAAGCAATCCCGTCCTCGAACGCCAGATGAGCGCTGCCGCAAACAGCTGCGTCCGCCGTTATCCCGTGCGCTGAGTTGGTAGTCCCGCAACAATCCACCCCCTCCAGCCTGACACCACTTTCAGGTAGTCTCATGCCCCACCACCGCCCCCTGCCCATCGACTTCGCCGCCGTCTACTGCGATCGCATGGCCGAACTCGGCTTCAGCGAAAAGCCCGCCGCCGAATGGGACGACAAAGCCCCCAGCTTCAGCGCCAAAATCCTCCAGCCCAGCCCCTACGCCGATGCCTTTATCGCCCGAATGCACCTCCGCCCCGGCGACACCCTGCTCGACGTCGGCTGCGGCCCCGGCACCCTCGCCCTGCGCCTCGCCCCCAAAGTGCAGCGCCTCTACGGCCTCGACTACAGCAGCGGCATGCTCCGTTGTTTGGAAAGCAACGCCCAAGCCGCCGGCCTCGTCAACATCACCCCCATCCACCTGAGCAAAGAAGACAGCTGGCACAACGTGCCCGTGTGCGACATCGTCGTTTCCTCCCGCAGCGGGCTTGACCGCGACCTCGCCGCCCTCTTTGCCAAACTCAGCGCCCACGCCCGCCGCAGCGTGTATTTCACCATCCTCGCCGACGGCCATTTCAACCCGCCCCAAATCAGCCGCCTGCTCGGCCAAGAGCGCAGCCCCTACCCCAGCTACATCTACGCCCTCAACATCCTCTATCAAATGGGCTACGACCCCATCCTCAGCTACATCACCACCCCCGGCCGCCTCGCCGACTGCACCCAACTGCCCGACTTCCTGCAGCGCATGGCCGCCGCCTACGGCACGCTCACCCCCGAACACACCCAACTCCTCACCCAATTCTTCCAGCGCCACCACAGCCAATTCGCCGAAGCCCCCTTCGCCATGAAATGGGCACTCCTGAGCTGGGATACCGAAGCCGCCGCATAACAAGCGGAAACAGAAAGGCTACCTGAAAACCTCCGCTGCAACGCCGTGCAAATCAACACAAGGCGTCCCGCCAGGCCGAAAGTTTCAGGTAGCCTTATCGCCACTCATACCGCACCGGGTGCTTTAATCCGCCCTTCCCGCTACAATAGCCCCTTTTTCCCACCCCGCCCGCCATGAACATCCGCTTCGGCAACACCGTATTCCGCCCGCACCCGCACGGCAGCGCCGTTACCATCGGCAATTTCGACGGCGTCCACCTCGGCCACCGCCATATCCTCGAACGCCTGCGCCATGAAGCCGACGAGCGCGGCCTCGCCGCCGTGGCCATCGTATTCGAGCCCCAGCCGCAAGAATTTTTCAGCCGGCAGCGCAGCGTGGAAAAACCCTTCCGCCTCAGCCCCCTGCGCGAAAAACTGCGCCTGCTGCGCGACACCGGCTGCCTCGATGCCGTATGGGTGCTGCGTTTCAACGCCGGCCTCGCAGCCGTATCCGCCGCCGACTTCATCCAACACCTGCTCATCGAACAGCTGCACACCCGCCACCTGCTCATCGGCGACGACTTCCGCTTCGGCGCCGGCCGCCAAGGCGATTTCAGCCTCCTCAGCCGCTGCCCCGAATTCACCACCGAGCGCACCCCCTCCGTGATGGTGCAAGACGTGCGTGCCAGCAGCACCCTCGTGCGCCAAGCCCTCAGCGAAGGCCGCCTCGGCTACGCCGAAAGCCTGCTCGGCCACCCCTATTCCCTCAGCGGCCGCGTGAAACACGGCGCCAAGCTCGGCCGCACCATCGGCTGCCCCACCGCCAACCTCCACCTCCCCCCGCACCGCTACCCCCTCTGCGGCGTATTCGTCATCGCCGCCCACGGCACATTCGGCACACGCTACGGCGTGGCCAGCTTCGGCCGAAACCCCACCGTATCCAGCCTGCCCACACAAAAACTGGAAGCCCACCTGTTCGACTTTGCCGACCAACTCTACGGCCAACGCCTGTGCATCGACTTCCTGCACAAACTGCGCGACGAAGCCAAATTCCCCGGCCTGCCCGAGCTGCAGGCGCAAATCGCCGCCGACATCGCCCAAGCCAGCGATTGGCTGGTGCAACACCAGCGATAGCCCCGCCATCGGCTTGCCAGCCGCCGCCCCCGCAGGCTACCATGCCGTACCGATACGACCCAATCCGGAGCCCAAATGGATTCCCCCGCGAACACGCCGTACCGCCGTACCACACAACAACACCGCTGCCGCCAGCATGCCCTTCATGCTGCGCACAGCGGTGTTTTTGTTTGACGGGTATTGGGCTACCTGAAAACAAGCGGTGAAGATTGGTAAAGAGCAAAGGAAAGGTTTTCAGGTAGCCTCTAAGATTCCGGATATGCTGCTGCCGGGCAAAACAAAAGGGGCTGTCCTAGATAACTAGGTTAGACTATCTTTTACCATTTGTTTTAACATGGCAATTTGAGATTTCATTTCATTGTTGTTAAATCGCCATTCGCACTCTTTCAAATACAGTTCGAAATGCTTTTTCGGAATGCCGTTGAATTTACGCAAATGGCGTTTGGCCTGACTCCAGAAGTTCTCAATCCCGTTAATGTGGTTTTGCCTGTCTGCAAAACAGGTGCGGTGATTGATGCGCAAGTGGTTAAACTCGCTAACATCCAATACATTGTAGGCACTGTGGCAATCAGTATAGACCACACTGTCCGGCCTTACCTTCTCCCGGATAATCGGCAGCAGGGTAGCCGACTGAGTATTGGCCACGGTAACGGTGTAAACCTTACCGTTACGCTTCAACAGTCCGAATACCACCACTTTTCCGGCTGCTCCGCGACCGCGTTTGCCTTTGCGGCAGCCGCCAAAATAGCTTTCATCTGCTTCTACTTCGCCATCAAACATTTCCAAGTGTTCGCAACGATTAAAGATAAGCAAGCGTAAACGGTGAAAGTAGTAGGCAGCGGTGTTTTTATTGACTCCGGCCAATTCGGCGGCAGTACGGGCGGTTGCTCCTGCAACGAACAATTCGATCAGTTTGTTTTGAACGGGCTGGCTGAGGCGACTTTTTCTCATAGGAATATTTTAATCAATTTTGAATATTCCTGGTTATCTAGGACAGCCCCAAACAAAATTAACTAGGAAAAACATGATCACGTTAAGAGACATCACCCAATTAATCGCCATGCTGTATTGGGGCACGATGCTGGTATGTGCGCTAGGCTCGATCTTTCTATGCTACAAAGCCCAGCCCAAGTTTTTGAAGAAATACCCATGGCTGTTGCCAGCTCCCGGGCTTGTTGTGGCAGCGCTGTTTTTTCTGTTTCCTAAAGCGCTCGTCTGGCAGGAAGAGCGGGAGAATGCCGAAAAAGTGGCCGAATGGCGCAAACGCTACGATCCCGCCAAAGCCCGTTTCGACCAGCTGTGCCAAAACGCCGGCGAGAAGATCTACCGCACGGCGGACAATGTGGACGGCATCCTGCTGCTGAAAGTGCGGGGGGATGACGAGAAGTATCAGAGCAACCGCTACAACCCGCGGAAAGACCAGATGAGACCTTTGCAAAATACCTCTCTTCACCTTTTCGCTGACAGCCAGAACCCAAACACAGGTTTTCGGCTATTTCCCTCCCCCAATACCTCCTGTTTTACCCAAATACCTCCTTAATCCTCCCCGGATACCCGATAATCAGGCATCCGGGCCGCCTTTTAGGCGGCAACAGGCACACTTAGCCTGTTAGCCGCTTTCAACAGGTTTAAACACATCGCCTTCAGATGGCTTTGCGCACTCACTTTAATCAGTCCGAAATAGGCTGCCCGCGCGTAGCGGAATTTACGGTGCAACGTACCGAAGCTTTGTTCGACCACATAACGGGTCTTCGACAAATATCGGTTGCGTTTGGTTTGCGCTTCCGTCAGCGGGCGGTTGCGGTGGGCTTTGCGCATAATGCCATCCTGCAGTCGACGCTCTTCCAGATGTTGCCGGTTTTCCGCACTGTCGTAGCCTTTATCGGCATAGACGGTTGTGTCTTTGGCTATTCCTTCCAGCAAAGGCAACAGGTGGTTGCACTCATGGGTATTGGCGGGGGTAATGTGCAGTTTCTCGATATAGCCTTCCTCATCGGTACGGGTATGTTGTTTGTAACCGAGTTTGTAGAGGCCGTTTTTCTTTGTCCAACGGGCATCTTTATCTTTACTCGGTGTGGTTTGGCCGCTGACTTGTCCTTCTTCATCGACTTCTATGGCCTGACGCTGTTTGCTGCCGGCGGTCTGAATAATGGTGGCGTCAATGACGGCGGCGGATGCTTTCTCTACTTTTAGGTTTTTTTCGGTCAGTTGGCGGTTAATCAGTTCCAGCAATTCGGACAGGGTGTCGTCTTGCGCCAGCCAGTTGCGGTAGCGGCATAAGGTGCTGTAATCGGGGATGCTCAACTCGTCAAAACGGCAAAATAGGTTGAAATCGATGCGGGTGATGAGGCTGTGTTCGAGTTCGGGATCGGAGAGGCTGTGCCATTGTCCGAGCAGGACGGCTTTGAACATGGATAACAGGGAATAGGCGGGACGGCCGCGGTGGTCTCGAAGGTAACGGGTTCTTTGACGATTCAGGTACTGTTCGATCGGTTGCCAATCAATCACTTGATCCAACTTCAATAGTGGGAAGCGGTCGATGTGTTTGGCAATCATGGCTTGTGCGGTTTGCTGGAAGAAGGTGCTCATGAGAAATCCCCTAAATGTCTTGGGTGGAAATTTAGGGGATTTTGGGGGATTTTGCAAAGGTCTCCAGATGTGGGAGGATGCGGCGGTAGAGAGTGAATCAAAGCGGGAAGAATATGTTGCCAGTTTTTTGCCATATTTTTCCCATGTGCACTATGATTATGTTGATGTTTTGCAAAAAGATGGCTCGATTATTCGTTATAGTGGTAATTGGCATATATATGACAAGCCGTTTAATCAAGAGACTAATCCAGCACATCCTGCCCGCTACGCAGTCACCTATGAGAATGATGTTTCTTGGGAAAACCGCAAGCATTGGATAGCCGGAACAACAATAAAGATAATTGACACAAAGACAAATGAGTTGATGGCTGAAAAAACGATGTATGTTTTTGTGCCGGCACTAGGTTATTCTAAGTTTGAACAAAATCCAAATCCTTGGGGTAGGGGAGATAGATGCCCAGAGGAAGATTCATACCAGTTACAAGCTGTTTCTTTTGCAAGGAAAGTTTTACTTTCACCTTCATTTAAACCGGAGGCCAGCAAGTAAGTTTGATTGATAAACCCAATATTCTTCAGGTAGCCCTTTCCCTTTCAGGCTACCTGAAAAGCCGTAGGTCAGGTTCTTGAATCTAATACCCTGCTAAAGGCTACCTGAAAAAAGGCTACCTGAAATTTCAGGTAGCCTTTGTTTACTTACATCAAACTTATCAGCCGCGTGTCCAGCTGGTGCCGTCCGCGCCGTCGCGCAGGGTGATGCCTTGCTCGGCGAGCAGGTCGCGGATGCGGTCGGATTCGGCCCAGTTTTTGTCGGCGCGGGCTTGCTTGCGCCGGGCGATGAGGGCTTCGATTTCTTCGTTGCTCAAACCGTTTGCGGTCGCGCCGCCTTGCAGGAATTCGGTGGGGTTACGTTGCAGCAGCCCAATGGTGCCGGCAAGGGCTTTGAGGCAGCCGGAAAGCTCGGCAGATTGGGTTTTATTGGCTTCGCCTGCCAACTCAAACAATACGGCCACGGCCTGCACGGTGTCGAAATCGTCGTTCATGGCGGCAAAGAAACGGCGGGTATAGTCGTTGGCTTCGGAGGCTACCTGAAACTCTACAGGCGGCACATTGGCCAGGGTGTTGTAGAGGCGGGTGAGGGCGTTTTTGGCGTCGTCGAGGTGCGCATCCGAATAATTCAGCGGGCTGCGGTAGTGGGCGCGCAGGATGAAGAAGCGCACAATTTCGGGATCGTATTGCTTCAGCACGTCGCGGATGGTGAAGAAGTTGCCCAGGGATTTGGACATTTTTTCGCCGTCCACGCGGATAAAGCCGTTGTGCAGCCAGTATTTAACGTGGCTGGCGATGCTTTGGCCGTGGTGGGTGTGCGCGTGTTCGTGTCCGCAAACATGGCCGCTGGCGCCAACGCTTTGGGCGATTTCGTTTTCATGGTGCGGGAACTGCAAATCTGCGCCGCCGCCGTGGATGTCGAAGGTGTCGCCGAACAGCTTGTCGCTCATGGCGGAGCATTCGATGTGCCAGCCCGGGCGGCCGTTGCCCCACGGGCTTTCCCATGCCGGTTCGCCTGCTTTGGCGGCTTTCCACAGCACGAAATCAAGCGGGTCGCGTTTGAAACCGTCCACTTCCACGCGCTCGCCCGCGCGCAGGTCGTCCAGCGATTTGCCGGATAATTGGCCGTAAGCGGCAAACTCGCGCACGGCATAATAAACGTCGCCGTTGGCGGCGGGATAAGCCTTGCCGTTGCGAATCAGGGCTTCAATCATGGCAATCATCTGCGGAATGTTTTCCGTGGCCTTCGGTTCAACGTCGGGCCGCAGTACGCCCAAGGCGTCGGCATCTTCGTGCATGGCTTGGATGAAGCGGGCGGTGAGCTCGCCGATGGTTTCGCCGTTTTCAGCCGCTCGGGCGATGATTTTGTCGTCGATATCGGTGATGTTGCGCACATAAGTGAGCGGATAGCCGCATTCGCGCAGCCAACGGGCAATCATGTCGAACACCACCATCACGCGGGCGTGGCCGAGGTGGCAGTAGTCGTACACGGTCATGCCGCAAACGTACATGCGCACATTTTTCGGATCGATGGGGGCGAAGGGCTCTTTTTGGCGGGTGAGGGTGTTGTAGATGCTTGGCATAGTGGCAATGGATGTGGTTAGTTAAAAATTAGAGGCTACCTGAAAATAAAACTACTGCGAAGTTTCTGTGCAGCTGAAATTTATTTGCTATCGGCTTCGACGGGACAGCTTGGGCCTTGGTAGGTGTAGTGCTGGTTAACTTGGGTGTTGTGGACGGAATTGCGTTCGGTATCGGTGGAGTTGATGGAGAAGGCAACAACAGGGCGCCCTTGCGGGTCTTCTTTCAGCACCATGCTCACGGTATAAGCATCCAAACCGGGCTTGGCTTGGGCGGGATTGAGCAGGGTGTAAACCCGGCCGTGGTCGGTTTGGCGTTCTTCAAACCGGCCCTGGGGATAGAGGCCGGTGGTGCGCCGACTTATTTGCTCTTGCAGCCAGGCTTGGCTGTCGGCAGGGATACAAACTTTCCGCTCGGCATGGATGGAGGGTGAACGCGGGAACGGAATAGCATCTGGCTCGTCGGCGGGGCGGTAGTTGCCACCATCGTTGCCCTGGTATAGATAGAGGCCGGCCGGGAGCTCGGCGTGGGCAAAAGCAACAGCACACAAGGCGAGCGCAGGCAGGAGGAGGCGGGAGAGGCACAACATATTTTCAGGTAGCCTGTTGGGTTGTCGGGAAGGGCATTGTAGCCGAAAGCCTTGTTTGCAGCCACATGGCGGGCAAATGTAAACAAACTTTTGGAAAGTTTTGAAAACGGTAAATGTTGCCGCAGCGGCTTTTGTTTATACGGCAGCTCGCCTATAGTGGCTACTGTAGGCAGCGTGTTTTATATTAACTTTTTGTTTTCACCAAACTCTTCCACAAAAGGAAATCAATTATGATGAAACGTCTAACAGTATTAACCCTAGCCGCCACCTTTGCCCTGAACGGCTGCGTTACCGATCCGGTTACCGGCCAGCAAACTATTTCTAAAACTGCGCTGTTCGGCCTCGGCGGCGCGGCAGCCTGCGGCGCGGTGGGCGCGCTGACCCACGGCAGCAAAGGCGCGCGCAATGCGGCGCTGGGCTGCGGCGTGGTAGGCGCGGGTGTCGGTGCCTATATGGACGTGCAAGAAAACCGTCTGCGCCAAGAGCTGGCCAACACGCCGGTGGAAGTGCAACGCCAAGGTGACCAAATCAAGCTGACCATGCCCAGCGGCGTAACCTTCGCCACCAACAGCTCCAGCCTGAGCCCGGACGCAGTAAATTCGCTCAACACCGTGGCCAATGTGCTGACGCAGTATCCGGAAACCACCATTACTGTAGCCGGCCACACCGACAACACCGGCAACGACCGCATCAACAACCCCTTGTCTAAAAACCGCGCCCGTTCGGTAGCCGGCTACCTCACCGGCCGCGGCGTGGCTGCCAGCCGCATCAGCACCGTGGGCTACGGCTCACGCTCGCCGGTGGCCGATAACTCCACCGAAAGCGGCCGCGCGCAAAACCGCCGTGTGGAAATCTTAATCAACCCCACCACCCAAGCAGGTCGGCAGTAAGCTATAGTTAAAGCCAAGGCACGGCGGAAGCAATTCCGGCGTGCCTTTAGTTTTGCGCGACAACTGCCTTCATCAGCATCAAATGCCGCTTTATTTAAATCTTCATCTTGCCCGCCGCAAAGGCTACCTGAAAATGTCGGCACAGCAACACATTTAGTTTTGACTGTGCCGCGCTTCGTTTTCAGGTAGTCTTTACGCCGAACCTCGGCCGTTTCCACGTTTTTCTAATTTTGTCTACTCTAAAAATAGTATCCGAGCAGATTTTGCCAGACGAAATCCGCAACACAGCAGGGAAAAATATTTCCCTCGATAAATCAAGCATACTATTGCGAAATACATTCATAAATCCCAGGCGGTAAGTGTTGCGTTACTACAACTTATGTTGCATTTCTGCTAAAATCACGCCCGTGTTCCACTCTTATTTTTGATTATGCTGCTCGACCTAAACCGTTATTCCCCCGCCGTTTTCCGCAAAGAAGCCTCCAAATTGGGCGCTTTGGCGGTGCCCATGCTATTGGCGCAGATTGCGCAAGTGGGGCTGGGGTTCGTGGATACGGTAATGGCCGGTGGCGCAGGCAAAACTGATTTGGCTGCCGTGGCACTGGGCAGCAGCGCATTCGTTACTGTTTACATAACCTTCCTCGGCATCATGACCGCGCTTAATCCGATGATTGCCCAAGAGCACGGCGCAGGCGAAGTCGAGAAGGTGGCCGAACTGGGCCGGCAGGGCATATTGTATGGCCTGATGCTGGGCATTATCGGCATGATTCTGCTGTGGCTGATGATTCAGCCCTTCAATAGCTTTCTCGACTTGGATGCCGAAGTAAAACGGCAATTTGCCTTGTATGTGGGTCTGATTGCCCTTTCCATGCCGGCAGCCATGATCCACCGTGCGTTGCATGCTTTCGCTTCCAGCTTGGGCAAACCCAAACCCATTATGTGGATGAGCTGGATCAGCCTGTTTTTAAACATCCCGCTCAACCACATCTTCGTTTACGGCGATTTGGGTATGCCGGCCTTGGGCGGTGCGGGCTGCGGCCTGGCCAGCACCCTAGTATTCTGGTTTAACGCCGCCGCGCTGTGGGCTTATATTGCCAAACAGAAATATTTCCAACGCTTCGGCCTGTTCGCCCGCTTCTCCAAACCCAGCGCCAAGATTTTCCGCCAAATCACCAAGCTGGGCGTGCCGATTGGCTTGTCTTTCTTCCTCGAAGTTAGCTTATTTACCGTGATGATGATGCTGATTGCCCAACTGCCGGGCAATGCCGAAGACCACGTGGCTGCTCAGCAAGTAGTAAACAGCATCACCAGCCTGATTTATGTGATTCCGCAAGGCATCGGCGCAGCAGTTACCGTGCGCGTGGGCTATGCCATCGGTGCCGACCGCTATTTCCAAGCGCGTTATGCCTCCGGCGTGGCCTTGGCCTGCGGCTCAACCCTGGCTATCGTTACCGCCGTGCTCACCCTGCTGTTCCGCTATCCGATTATGCGCGTTTACACCGACGACCAAGCCGTAATCGGCCTCGGCGCCACCATCCTGCTGTTTGCCGCCGCCTTCCAATTGGCCGACGCCATCCAATGTATCGCTTCCTACGCCTTGCGCGGCTATAAGGTAACCAAACTGCCGATGGTGATTCACGGCATCGCTTTCTGGGTGGTTGGCCTCGGGCTGGGCTGCCTGCTGGCCTTCGGCACGAGCATGGGGATTTACGGCTTCTGGGCGGCATTGGTGCTGTCGCTGGGTTGTGCCGCCGTTGCCCTCTTGTGGTGTTTGGCAACAGTAAGCCAAGAAATGCTGGAACATGAAGACGATGAATAAACTGCAATACGATGCCGATTTAACCGCGCTGAACACCTTCGGCCTACCCGCCCGTGCTGCCGCGCTCTACACATTAGACGCAGCCGAAAGGCTACCTGAAATTTTCCAACTGCCCGAATACCGCCGCGAGCGCACCCTGTGGCTGGGCGGCGGCAGCAATATCCTGCTGATGAAGGACTACGACGGACTGGTGGTGCGCATGGCCAATAAAGGCATTTCCGTGCCAGAGCCGGCCGGCGGCGGCAAAATGCGCATCACCGCACAGGCCGGCGAAAACTGGCACGATTTCGTACAGCACACCATCGCGCAAGGCTTGAGCGGGCTGGAAAACCTCAGCCTGATTCCCGGCACAGTGGGCGCTGCACCGGTGCAGAATATCGGTGCCTACGGCGTGGAAGCCGAAAGCTGTATCGAAACCGTGCACGCTTGGGATTTAGACAGCGGCAAACCAGTATCGTTCAGCCATGCCGACTGCCGTTTTGCCTACCGCGACAGCGTGTTCAAACAATCTGGCGGCCGCTTCGTGATTACGGCGGTAACGTTCGCACTGGATAGCGAATTCAAGCCCAAGCTGCACTACGGCGACGTGCAGGCCGAAGCCGAAACCCTGGCCCAAGGCGCGCCGCTCACCGCTGCCATCGTGGCCGAAGCCGTGTGCCGCATCCGCCGCCGCAAGCTGCCCAACCCCGCCGAAACCGGCAGCTGCGGCAGCTTCTATAAAAATCCCATCGTTTCCGCCGAACAGGCCGCCGCACTGAAACAGCAGCACCCTGCCCTGCCGGTATATCCCCAGCCGGGCGGTCAGGCCAAACTCGCCGCCGGATGGCTTATCGACCAATGCGGGCTCAAAGGCCACCGCGAAGGCCATGCCGCCGTACACCAAAAACAAGCGCTGGTGCTGATTAACCTCGGCGGAGCCTGCGCCGAAGACGTACGCTGTTTGTCCGAACACGTGCAAAACAGCGTTTACCAACGCTTCGGCGTGCGGCTGGAGCCCGAACCGGTGTGGTTGGGATAAGGAAGCTACGGCACTTATTTTTCCTGCTCAGGCGGCAAAGCAATGCCGCATGAAAAATAGGTGCTTTAGCTATAAGGCAAGATAATTGATAATGTATTAAAATTCCGCTATCTCATTTTCAGGTAGCCTCTCGCATAGGCAGAATTCACGTTGCAGCCAAGGAGACAACCCATGCCCAGGAAGCCCGGCAAACCCAACACCTACAACCGAATCATCGACATCAGCCTCCAACTGTTCAACGAGGAGGGTGAGCGCAACATCAGCACCAACCACATCTCACAACGCCTCGGCATCAGCCCGGGCAACCTGTATTATCATTTTCGTAATAAAGACGAAATCATCGTTCAGCTGTTCCAGCGCTACAGCAACAAACTGCTCGACTACATCCGCCAAACCGAGCTGCCCGACAGCATGGCCAAAATGGGGGAATACCTACAGGGCGTGTACGACATCCTGTGGGAATACCGCTTTTTATTCAGCGACGTAAACACCCTTCTCGTCCGCAGCAAGCAGCTTTTGGGCGAACACAACGAATTCACCCATGTGAAAATCTCCCCGCTTTTGGTGAAAATCTTCATCGAACTGCGCGACAAAGGTATCATCGAGGCCGACGACGAAGCCCTGCGCGAGCTCGGCTTAAACGTGTGGCTGCTCACCAAATACTGGTTCGACTTCGACAACTCCCAGCACATCGGCTGCTGGGACGAAAACGCCAAACGGCGCGGCATCTACCAAACCATGAGCCTGATACGCGGCTTTGTGAGCAAAGAGCACTACCCAAACTACTGCGAACTGATGGCGCAATATCGCTCCTAAAGCAGCAAACCAAACGGCAGCCGGAAACCGCCTTTCCGCTGCCGTTGAATATTGCAGACTGGCTTAGCGGCATTTCCCTGCGGCTGCCATGCCCGGCAAACCAAGGCCTTTGCAAAACCCGGCTTGTTTCCCCCAACATTTTCAGGTAGCCTGCCGCCCGCATTGGAGGCTACCTGAAAAATAAATCTACCTCCTATTCCCTTCTATATACCGTCGATTAAGTTTAAGTAGAGTCAGGCAACAAACCAACGCCATGCTGGTTTAAAATGAATCACTATAAGCAAAAAAAGCTACCTGAAACACGCCAACCATGACCCAGTCCCTCACCATCCTCGGCAGCACCGGCAGCATCGGCACCAGCACGCTCGATGTGGTTGTCCGCCACCCCGAACGCTTCCGCATCTTCGCCCTCAGCGGCCACAGCCAAACCGCCAAGCTGGCCGAACAATGCCTTGCCTTCCGCCCGCAATACGCCGTAACCGCCAACGAAGCGCAAGCCGCCGAACTGCGCGCGCAGCTGGCCGCCGCCGGCTGCCAAACCGAAGTGCTGCACGGCGAACAAGCCTTGTGCGACATTGCCGCCGCGCCGGAAACCGACGGCGTGATGGCCGCCATCGTCGGCGCCGCCGGCCTGCCGCCCACGCTGGCCGCCGCCCGCGCCGGCAAAACCATCTACCTGGCCAACAAAGAAACGCTGGTGGTTTCAGGTAGCCTCTTCATGCAAACCGCCGCCCAATCCGGCGCCCGCATCCTGCCGGTAGACAGCGAACACAACGCCATCTACCAAGTGTTGCCGCCGGAAAAAGGCTGCCTGAAACATAACGGCGTGCAATCCATCATCCTCACCGCTTCCGGCGGCCCCTTCCTGCACACCGACTTGGCCGATTTCCCCGCCATCACGCCCGAGCAGGCGGTGAAACACCCCAACTGGCAGATGGGGCGCAAAATTTCAGTGGACAGCGCCACCATGATGAACAAAGGCCTGGAGCTGATTGAAGCACACTGGCTGTTCAACTGCCCGTCGGACAAACTGGAAACCGTTATCCACCCGCAAAGCGTGGTGCACAGCATGGTGCGTTATGCCGACGGCTCGGTGCTGGCGCAAATGGGCACGCCCGATATGCGCACGCCCATCGCCTACTGCCTCGGCCTACCCGAACGCATCGCCTCCGGTGTGCCGCCGCTGGATTTCGCCGCCCTCTCCGCGCTCACCTTTGAAACGCCCGACTACCGCCGTTTCCCCTGCCTGGAACTGGCCTATCAGGCCATGCAGGCCGGCGGCGGCGTGCCCTGCGTGCTCAATGCCGCCAACGAAATCGCCGTGGCCGCCTTTTTGGCCGGCCGTATCCGCTTCACCGATATCGCACGCACGGTGCGGCATTGCCTGGAGCAGGATTTTTCAGGTAGCCACCACAGCCTGGAAGGCCTGCTGGATTTGGATGCCGCCGCCCGACGCGCTGCAGAAGCGTTTGTGCAGCAAGTGGCACATCGCTGAACATCTTTTTCATGCCAGGCAGCAAGCCGCATGAGTAATGCGGCAAATACGGCAAGGCAAGCCAATACGGCAGGCAGACATGAGGCGCCTTAGCCATTGGCGCAGGCTTTGTCGGGAACCTCTGTTTCCATTACAATTACGTTTTTCTTCCTGCAGCCGATTGGCGGCTGAGGCTACCTGAAAATGCGGCATTCCCTTTTTCAGGTAGCCTGCATCCGATTCGCCTGCTTCAAGGAGCTTCTTGTTTGTTTCTTTTGCACACACTCGGCGCGTTTATCGTTGCCATCCTGATTTTAGTCAGCCTGCACGAGCTTGGGCATTTGCTGGTGGCGCGCTGGTGCGGCATCAAAGTGCTGCGCTTTTCGGTGGGCTTCGGCAAACCGTTTTTCAACAAACGCTGGCGCAATATCGAATGGTGCTTGGCGCCGATTCCGCTGGGTGGCTATGTGAAAATGGTCGACACCCGCGAAGGCGACGTGGCCGAGGCCGACCTGCCATACGCCTTCGATAAGCAACACCCGTTCAAACGCATGCTGGTGGTAGCGGCCGGCCCGCTCACCAACCTGGCGCTGGCCGTGCTGCTCTACACCTTCTCCTTCGGCTATTTCGGCGTGCAGGAAGTGCGCCCGATGGTGGGCATGGTGATGCCCGACACACTGGCCGCCAAAGTAGGCTTTCAGCCGGGCGACACCATCACCGCCGTAAACGGCAAGCAGGTGCTCACTTGGGGCGACGCACAATCGGAGATCATCCTGAATTTGGAAGCCGGCAAGGTTCAGGTAGCCGTGCGCGAGGCCAACGGCAGCCAAACCACGCGCACCATCGACGCCGCCGGCACGCCGGAAGCGGAAGCCGTGGCCAAACGCAGCGGCTGGTTCGGTATCACCGCCCTGCGCTTGAACACCACGCTCGCCTCTATCCAGACCGGCTCCCCTGCCGAGCGCGCCGGTTTGCGCAAGGGCGACCGCGTGGTGGCCGTGAACGGGCAAATCGTGCACACTTGGCCGGATTTAACCACCACCATCCGCCAACACCCGCAAGACAAACTGACAATCGATATTTTGCGCGGCGGCAAACCGCTTCAGGTAGCCTTGCGCCCCGACAGCCGTGAAGACCGCAACGGCGAGCGCTACGGCTATGCCGGTTTTGAAGCCGAAGTCGACCAACAATGGATGACTCGCGCCACCTACCGCTACCAGCCCACCTGGCTGGGCGCAGCCGAAATGGGCATGCAGCGCGTGTCTTCCTACACCACGCTCACCGGCCGCCTGTTTGCCCGCCTACTCACCGGCCAGGCTTCCATAAGCCACATTTCCGGCCCGATCACCATCGCCAGCTACGCCGGCAAAACCGCCTCCGCCGGGATTCAGGATTATTTGGAATTCCTCGCCGTGGTGAGCATCAGCCTAGGGATTTTGAATTTGCTGCCGATTCCTGTTTTAGATGGCGGCCATTTAATGTATTATGCCGCCGAATGGATTCGCGGCAAGCCCGTTAGCACCAATGTGCAAATGTGGGGATTGCGCCTCGGCCTCTCCCTGATGCTGATGCTGATGCTGCTGGCTTTTTTCAACGATATCACCCGTTTATTGGGATAAAGCATGAAACTGAACAAACTTACCTTCTCTTTGTTTGCAGCCGGATTGTCTTCTTGGGCGCTGGCCGCCGCACCGTTTACCATCCAAGATATCCGCATCGAGGGCCTGCAGCGCACCGACCCTTCCACTGTATTGGGCCACCTGCCGGTTAAAGTGGGCAGCACCTTCACTGATGGCGAAGGCGAACAAATCATCAAAAACCTCTATGCCACCGGCCTATTCGACGACGTGCGCGTGGAAACCATGGGCAACCAAGTGTTGCTAACCGTGGTGGAACGCCCCATCATCAACACGCTCACCGTTACCGGCGGCAAAACCCTGCCCAGCGACGCGATCAAGAAAAATCTCGACAGCTTCGGCCTGGGCCAATCGCAGCCATTCAACCAATCGATCCTAAACCAAGCCGTGGCCGGCCTGCAGCAGGAATATGCCAACCAAGGCAAACTCTCTGCCACCATCACCCCCGAGATTTCCCGCCTCTCGCGTAACCGCGTGGACATCACGCTGAAAATCGACGAAGGCCCTACTACCCACATCAAAGAAATCGACTTTGAAGGCAACCAGCACTTCTCCAACCGTACTCTGCGCCGTCAAATGCAGATGGATCGCCACGGTATGTTGAGCTGGCTCTCCAAAGACGACCGTTTCTCCGACGAAAAATTCCGTCAAGACCTGCAATCCATCACCGATTTCTACCAAAACGAAGGCTTCTTTGAAGGTCGGGTACAGGATGCCGATGTACGCTACAACGCCGACCGTACCGAACAGACGCTGTGGATTAAAGTACACGAAGGCGAACGTTACCGTTGGGGCAAAGTGCGCATCGAAGGCGACACCCGCGAAGTGCCGCGCGAAGAGTTGGAAGCCCTGCTGAAAATGCGTGAAGGCCGCCGCTACAACCGCTCGCAGATGGTAGAAAGCCTGCAAGCTATCCAAGACCGTATGGGTCAGGCTGGCTATGCACTGGCTCAAGTGGGCGTGCAGCCGCAGCCCGACCAGGCCAATCACATCGTGGATTTCGTTTTAACGGTAAATCCCGGTCGTAAATACTATGTGAATCAAATCCACATTTCCGGCAACAACAAAACCCGTGATGCCGTTATCCGCCGCGAAATGCGCCAAACCGAAGCTGCACCCTACGATTCAGCCAAACTCAACCGCTCCAAAGACCGTATCCAGCTCTTGGGCTATTTCGACGACGTGAAAGTGGAAACCCGCCCGCTGCCCGATACGCCCGACCAAGTGGACGTGGATGTATCCGTGAAAGAACGCTCTACCGGCTCGGTGGAAGTGGCTGCCGGTTGGGTACAAGACACCGGCTTGGTACTCTCTGCCGGCGTGGCACAGGATAACCTGTTCGGCACAGGCAAATCCGCCAACTTCCGCATTGCACGCGGCAAAACCCAAAATACCGCGTCCCTATCGTTTACCGATCCCTACTTCACCCCCGACGGTGTGAGCTTGGGCTACGACATCTACTATCGCGGCTTCATGCCCTACAAATCCAGCTCCAGCTCTAGCTCCAACAACTACGAAACCACCCGTATCGGCTTGGGTGCGCGTATGGGTGTGCCGGTTACCGAATACGACCGCGTAAACTTCGGCCTCGCCGTGGAACACCTGAACGTGAAGCTGCATGGCGACGTAAATTATCAACCTTACCGCTACCGCCAGTTCCTCCAAGAACATGGTGAGAAAAACTGGATTCTCAAAGGCAATATCGGCTGGGGACGCAACAAAACCGATGACGCGCTGTGGCCGACCCGCGGCTACACCACCAGCGTCAATGCCGACCTCGGCTTGCCCGGCGGTGATTTGAAATACTACATCCTTACCCACGACCAACGCTGGTTCTTCCCCTTAAGCAAGAGCTTCACCCTGATGCTGGGCGGCGAAGTGGGCTATGCCGGCTCCTACGGGGGCACCTCCTCCGTTCCCTTCTTCAACAACTTCTATGGTGGCGGTTTGGGCTCCGTGCGTGGCTACGAAAGCGGCTCTTTAGGCCCGAAGGTGTACGAGATTTACGGCAACTCTCGCAATATCGTTAATTACGGCGGCACCTATAAAGCCTATGCCTCCGCCGAACTGCTCTTCCCCTTCCCCGGCGTGAAAGACCAGCGCTCCGTGCGCCTGAGCGTGTTTGCCGATGCCGGCAGCGTGTGGGATGGCAAAACCTACAATACAGGTGCCTACAGCTCTGCCAACCCCTACGGCACCAACGGCTACTACAGCCAAGACCACCGCTCTACCTTCAGCAACGAGTTGCGCTATTCCGTGGGTGCAGCACTGACTTGGCTGTCGCCGCTAGGCCCGATGAAATTCAGTTTTGCCCACCCGATGCGTCGGCGGGATAACGACCAAATCCAACGTTTCCAATTCCAATTGGGCACGACTTTCTAAGGAAAGTAGATGATGAAGCTTAATCTTCCCCGTATGGCAGCGGCAGCTGCTGCGATGCTAATCGCATCGCATGCTGCTGCCGACAGCGTACAAAAGCTGGGGTTTATCGATACCGAGCGCGTGTATCAGCAGTCTACCCAGGCGCAGCGTATCCAAACCACCCTGCAAAACGAATTCGGCGCGCGCCAGCAGGCTTTGCAACGGCTGCGTGATCAAGGCATTGCCCTGAAAACCCAGCTCGACCAAGGCCGCCTGAACCCTGCCGAACGCCGCCGCACCGAGCAGCAGCTGATTGCCCTGGATAGGGATTTGCGCCGTCAGGCCGCGCAGCTCACTGAAGAATACAACCTGCGCCGCAACGAAGAGTTCGCTGCCCTGCAGCAAAATGCCAACCGCGTGATTACCGAACTGGCACAGCGCGACGGCTATGACTTGATTATCCAAGACGTTATCTACGTAAACAGCAAATTCGACATCACCGACCAAGTTATTCGCGCTCTCAACAACCAATAAAGGCTACCTGAAAATTCCGGCCTCCCTGCCGCAAAACAGGCTACCTGAAAGCGAAACTTCACCGAAGTTAAAATGCAGAAACAGCTTTCCCACATTATCGCCGCCTTGGGCGGCACGCTTGCCGGGCAAGATATCGCCATCAGCCGTATTGCCCCGCTGCATGCCGCACAAAAAGGCGACATCAGTTTTGTTTCCCACCCCAAACACCTGCCCGAAGCCCTTGCCAGCCAAGCCGGCGCGCTGATTGTGCACCACAAATTGGCCGACAAACTGCCCGGCCGCAATCTGATTGTGTGCGACAATCCGCAACTCTATTTCGCCCAAACCGCCCGCCTGTTCCACCCCGCTCCCGCCGCCAACCCCGGCATTCACCCCAGCGCCGTGGTGGAAGCAAGTGCCATCGTGCCCGATAGCTGTGAAATCGGTGCCAACGTTTACATCGGCGACTGCGTTGTGCTGGGCGAAGGCTGCCGCATCCTGGCCAACTGCGTGGTGGAAGCCAACTGTGTGCTTGGCGAGCATACCGTGCTGCACTCTAACGTAACCGTTTATGCCGGCTGCCGCCTCGGCGAACGTGTGGAAATCCACTCTGGCACCGTGATCGGTGCCGACGGCTTCGGCAATGCCTGGGCGCAAGACCATTGGTACAAAATCCCGCAAGTGGGCGGAGTGGAAATCGGTAACGACGTGGAAATCGGCGCCAATACCACCATCGACCGCGGTGCAATCGAAGATACCGTGATTGCCGAGGGCGCTAAAATCGACAACCTCGTGCAAATTGCCCACAACGTACATATCGGCGCCCACACCGCCATCGCCGCCTGCGTAGGCATTGCCGGCAGCACCCATATCGGCGCCTACTGCCAAATCGGCGGTGCTGCCATGTTTGTCGGCCACATCCACGTTGCCGACCGCACCTTCATTGGCGGCGGCACCCTCGTGGCCGCCTCCATCAACCAGCCCGACTACTACGCCAGTTCCTACCCGCTGCAAACACACCGCGACTGGGTGAAAAATGCCGTGCACCTGCGTCGGCTCAACGAACTGCACCGCCGCGTAAAAACGCTGGAAAACACAATCAACTATCCCGAAAACAAGGAATAACCCATGCAAATCGAAAATATCGAACTCCCGCTGGACGTGCGCACCCTGCAACGCCTGCTGCCGCACCGCTATCCCTTCCTACTGCTGGATCGCGTGATCGGTTTTGAAAAAGAAAAAAGCCTCACTGCCATTAAAAACGTTTCCGTAAACGAACCGTTTTTCCAAGGCCACTTCCCCGAGTTCCCTGTGATGCCCGGCGTGTTGATTATCGAAGCCATGGCACAGGCTGCCGGCGTGCTCGCCATCCTCAGCCGGGGCGAGCGCAAAGAAAACGAAATCTACTTTTTCGTTGGCATCGATGAAGCCCGCTTCAAACGCCAAGTCGTGCCCGGCGACCAAGTGCAGATTCATCTGGACGTAATCACCCACAAACGCGACATCGGCAAATTCAAAGCCACCGCCACCGTAGACGGCCAAATCGCCGCTGAAGCCGTCATCATGTGTGCCAAACGCGCGGTAGATAAATAAGCCGGCAAGATAGGTAATACCTTTTCAGGTAGCCTCTGCCAAACTATCCGCCGCATTTAGTGCCGAACCATTTTCAGGTAGCCTCCCCCGGCAAAGCCCGCTGCCACAAGGAAACCCCATGTCCCTAATCCACCCCACCGCGATTATCGACCCCAAAGCCGAGCTCGACAGCAGCGTTAAAGTCGGCGCCTACACCATCATCGGCCCGAACGTGCAAATCGGCGCCGGCAGCGAAATCGGCCCGCACGCCGTTATCGAAGGGCACACCACCATCGGCGAAAACAACCGCATTTTCCAATTCGCCAGCCTGGGCGCCATACCGCAAGACAAAAAATACCGCGGCGAGCCCACCCGCCTGATTATCGGCAACGGCAACACCATCCGCGAATTCACTACCTTCAATCTCGGCACCGTAACCGGCATCGGCGAAACCCGAATCGGCGACGACAACTGGATCATGGCCTACTGCCACCTCGCCCACGACTGCGTGATCGGCAGCCATACTATCTTCGCCAACAACGCCTCACTCGCCGGCCACGTTACAATCGGCGACTATGTCATCCTCGGCGGCTACACCCTCGTGTTCCAATTCTGCCAAATCGGCGACTACGCCATGACCGCCTTCGCCGCCGGGGTACACAAAGACGTTCCCCCCTATTTCATGGCCGCCGGCTACCGTGCCGAGCCAGCCGGCATCAACAGCGAAGGTATGCGCCGCAACGGCTTCACGCCAGAACAGATTACCAACGTGAAAAACGCCTACAAAGCCCTCTACCGCCAAGGCCTGTCGTACGAAGAGGCCCGCAACCAGATTGCCCAAGCCGCCCAAACCGCGCTCGAGCTGGCCGTGTTGCGCGACTTCCTTGCCGACTCACAACGTAGTATCATTCGCTAATCTTTCCCCAAGACTACCTGAAACAGCCAAACCGTTTTCAGGTAGTCTTTGGTGAACCTTCCCAAGTAGCACAACTCATCAACCAATAAGGAGACACCATGCAGAAACTCACCACCCTGGCTCTGATCGCCGCCCTAGCCGCCCCTGCCGCCCTGGCCAACAACTTCGAAAGCGAACACGCTACCAACCGCGAAGTAGTCAGCACAGCCGACCCCGCTGCCCGCGAGCTGTTCTTGCGCCCGGTTACTCTGAAGCAAAGCCGCACCCACACCCTGCCCGTAACCCTGCGTGCCGGTAAGTTCTACACCTTCTTCGGCGACTGCGACGACAGCTGCAACAACATGGACATGAATCTGATGGCTGCCAACGGCGCCCGCGTAGCCGGCGACAATCTGCCAGATAACCAACCCCTATTCACTTTCCAAGCTCCCAGCAGCGGCAACTACCGCATCGTGTTGAGCATGAAAGACTGCGACGATGCCAACGGCTGTAAAGCCACTGTTCATGCTTTCGAAGGTACCCGTCGTGTATACGACACCTTCACCCGCCCCATGCGCTAATCTTGCATAGTTCAACCGCCCGAGCCACATAGCCCGGGCGGTTTGTTATTACAGAATGTTCAAAAGAACATTCAACATCAGCTCATCAGCAATCTTAATCTAGTCAAGTACCCACACGACTGAACCATTCAACTTTACTCTTAATTCAGCATAAAAATTAATAAATAAATATATTCATAAAATTTTGTACCAATATAATGCGCACAAACACCAGCATTTACCAAAGTAACTTTTCCCCATAGCTATTTTCAATCGCACCCTCTGCCACTTTCAGGTAGCCTGCCATTTTCCACTTCAGCAAGTTCCCGCCACCATGCCCACACGCCGCCTTATCCCGCTTCTGTCTATTCTGCTATTGTCTGTCGCTGCCCAAGCTGCACCCGACAACTGGCTGCCGCAAGCGCAGCGGATGAACCGCGAAATCGTGCGTAAGGAAGACCGCCGTGCCCGGCTGCACGAACATTTCCGTGGCAGCCTGTCCCAAGGCGAATCCAAACCTCAGCAAATCAACCTGCGTGCCGGCAAACATTACACCTTCTTTGCCGATTGCAGCCGCCAATGCAACAACATCGACCTCACCCTGCTGCGTGACGGCCGCACCCTTATCACCGACACCGATCCCCATGCCTCCCCCATGTTCGGCTGGTATGCCCGCCAAAGCGGCCAATACACCCTCACCATTACCATGCCCCACTGCATCGACCGCGTGTGCGATTACAGCATCCAAGTATTCGAAGGCAGTCAGAAAATACTCTAGCCGCCTAATCGAGGCGCACACAACTTGCCCAGATTGTACTGAAGCCCAGCAAACAGTGACGGCATGGAATACCTTCGCCACAAATTTTTCAGGTAGCCTCTATCTCAAAGGCTACCTGAAAACTTAAAATACCCCCCATGAACCTAATTTTAGCCCCCATGCAGGGTCTGCTCGACCCAGTCATGCGCCGCCTGCTCACCGACATCGGCGGCTACAGCGAATGCGTTACCGAATTCGTCCGCATCACCCACACCCTGCACTCCCGCGCCACCTGGCGGCGGCACATGCCCGAAATCGATCACAGCTGCCGCACCCACGCCGGCACCCCCTGCACCCTCCAGCTACTCGGCAGCGACCCCGACAACATGGCCGCCAACGCCCAAGCCGCCGTGGCCGCAGGCGCGCAAAAAATCGACCTCAACTTCGGCTGCCCCGCCCCCACCGTCAACAAACACCAAGGTGGCGCCATCCTCCTGCGCGAGCCCGAACGCATCCGCCAAATCGTCGCCACCGTGCGCCAAAGGCTACCTGAAAACATCCCCCTCACCGCCAAAATGCGCCTCGGCTATGAAGACGGCTCACTCGCCCTCGAATGCGCCAAAGCCATCGCCCAGGGCGGCGCCTCCGCGCTGGCCGTGCACGCCCGCACCAAAATCGAAGGCTACCGCCCGCCTGCCCATTGGGAGCAAATCGCCCCCATCCGCCAAGCACTCAACATCCCTGTCGTCGCCAACGGCGACGTATTCAGCCTGGCCGACTACCTCGCCATCCGCCAAACCAGCGGCTGCCAACACGTTATGCTCGGGCGCGGCGCCGTCATCACCCCCGATCTCGCCCGCCAAATCCAGCGCCACAACCAAGGCCTCCCGCCCCAGCCCGCCGGTTTCGCCGATTATCTCGTGTGGATACGCCGCTTCTTCCAGCTCTGCCGCCAACACGCAGGCGATACGCCCTACCCCGCAGCCCGCCTCAAACAATGGCTCGGTATGATGAAAACCGCCCACCCCCAAGCCGTACACCTCTTCACCCAACTGCGCCCCCTCACCTGCCTCCAACAAATCGAGCATCTGCTGGATAACTACCGGCCACAGCCCGAATAAGCAAAGGCTACCTGAAAGCCAAGCCCCGCGAAGCCCAAACTTTCAGGTAGCCTCAAACCGCACACCACCATGCCCAAACTCTCCCGCCTCATCCGCCGCAGCCTCCTCAGCTTGGTCGCCCTCCTCCTACTCTACGGCGCCGCCGTTTGGCTGCTGCCCCGCATCAAAAGCCCAGGCCAACCCGAAGGCGAACCCGAAATCACCATATGGCTGCTCTCCAACGGCGTGCACACCGACATCGTCGTCCCCACCTTCAGCAGCGAAACCGACTGGCGAGCCGCCTTCCCCGCCGAGCATACCCGCAGCCAAGAATACGCCCCCTGGCTCGCCATCGGGCTGGGTGACAAAAACTTCTACCTCACCACACCCACCTGGGTCGACCTCCGCCCCAGCACCGCCCTCAAAGCCGCCACCGGCCTATCCAGCAACGCCGTCCACGCCACCTACTACCACAGCCTCGAAGGCTGCACCCGCTGCGCCCCCATCCGCATCAGCCGCGCCCAATACCGCCGCCTCGTTTCCTACATCCGCCAAAGCCTGCAATGGCAAAACGGCCGCACCCTCCCCATCCCCACCGATATGGTCTACGGCGAAAACGATGCCTTCTACGAAGCCGTCGGCAGCTACAACCTCTTTTACACCTGCAACACCTGGACCAACAACGCCCTCAAAGCCATGCACACCGACGCCGCCCTCTGGACCATTACCGAACAAGGCCTCTTCCACCACCACCCGCCCCAACCGCCCGCCGCTGGAAATGAAGGGCTGCCGGAAACAACATCGCAACCCAGCGATTGAGGCTACCTGAAAATATAGTGAATTAACAAAAATCAGGACAAGGCGACGAGCCGCAGACAGTACAGATAGTACGGCAAGGCGAGGCAACGCTGTCCTGGTTTTTGTTAATTCACTATACACCTTCAACGAAGTTCAAACAGTCCGGATACAGCATCACCCAATCCCGCCGTTAAAGGCTACCTGAAAATTCGAAAGAACCGGCAAAACTAAACGGCAGAGCCACTTGCCGCCCTGACCCGCCAAATAACCTATCGCCCACACCAAATAAAAAGGCTACCTGAAAACTCAGCTTCGCAGAAACTCGCCAAGCTAAATTTTCAGGTAGCCTTTCTCTTATGCCTACACCGCCTCAGCCCCGCAGCCACGGCGGATTGGCGGCGGCGGCGCGCCCGGCGGCGGGGCAGTCTTCGCTGTGCGCGCCTTTCAGGTAGCCTGTGCTCACCAAAAATTCGCGCACGATTTCGGGGCCGGTGAATTTGAAGGTACGGCGGAACAGCTTCACCCAATCGGTCAGCGGCTGCGGATGGTGCCCGTCGAGCCAGTTTTTGAACGAACCGAATGCCTGTTGCAGCTGCAAGATTTGCTGTGCATTATGGATGGCGGCATTGATTTTCAAGCGGTTGCGGATCACTTTCGCGTCGGCCAGCAGGCGTTGGCGGTCGGCTTCGCCGAAAGCAGCCACTGCGGCGATGTCGAAGCAGGCGTAGGCGGCGCGCAGACCGGCGGCGCGTTGCAAAATCAGCGTCCAGCTCAAGCCGGCTTGGTTGATTTCGAGCAGCAGGCGGCCGAAGAGTTCGTTGTCGTCTTCGATGGGGAAGCCGTAGAGACGGTCGTGATAATGCTTGTTGGGGTCGGGACTATCGGCGGGCAGGCTGTTGGCAAGGGCGCAGTAGCTGTTCATGCGGCTAGTTTTTCAGGAAAGCAAACGCGGGCGAACCGATAAAGTACACCAGCACAACATAAGTGCCCACGGCGTTGAGCGCCACGCTAAACCAAAAGGCGCGCACAAAGCGGATATTGGCGGTGTGCTGCTGATAACGCATCTGCGCCAACAGGCCGCCTGGCCAGCCGCCGAGCATAGCCAACAGGTGCAGCACGCCATCGGGCACACGGGTGTGGCCGCTTTGGGCGCTGCGCTTGTCCGTACGGTAGAGAATAAGCAGCAGGCAGCTGGCCAGCAAATAGGCCGCAGCCAGAGGCAGGGAAATAAAGGACACGGCGGCAAGGAACAGCAGGATAAACGTGCCGCCGAGCAGGCTTTCGCTGAAACCGCCGCCCAAAATCGTGCCGGAAGAAGGGCTTTCGCGGTCGGCCCAGCCCAATTCGTAGCCCTGCGGAATCACACGGGTGGCCACCCATTCGCCGCGCCGCCGCCCCAGCACAAAGCTCACCTGCTGGTGGTTGGCCGGGCTTTTATCGCGGAACACGAAGGCCGATTGCGGGAAAAACACCCGCGCTTTGATCGACTTAACCTTGATATAGCCCGATTTTTCCTCTTCGTTCCAGCGCACCACCTTGCCTACATAAGTTTCGCCGTTCACCAATTTATCTTGCCGCTTGGCCTGCTTGCGCTCTTTATGCAGCGCCTCTTCTTCTTCCGGACTGCGCCGCTGCAGGCTGGACGTGGCGGCATTCTCCGCGCTGTCGAGCAGCCAATAGCCGCTGACGGGGTGACTTTGCAACACGCCGCGCAACACATCACCCGGCTCGGGAGAAAGGTCGGTGGCGGCAAAAAGATCGCCCACCAAAAACACGCTCAATGGCGGCTCGTCACCATTGTTCACCACATCGGCCACGCCGGTGCGCTCTGAGGCATCCCACACCCGCACCGCAGCATCCACAATCCGCCCCTCGCGCCACTTACGCCCCGGCTCGGCAACCTCCTCACCGCCATCAGCCGCCAGTTGCGCAGAAATTTCCGCCAACACGGCAGCCTGCGACTCAGCCACCACTACGGCAAGCGTTTCAATCGCAGCAGGCTCAATCTCAGATGCCCTATCGGGCAAAGCTTGCGACGCAATTTCGGGCAATTCGTTTTCGGTGTTCATGGCGGGCGGAGAATAGGATTTGGAAAAAGAGAAAGGCTACCTGAAAAGCGAGCGCCTGCCAAGCAGCAGGCGGGTGTTGGGGGAATTTGCAGGCAATCTGTTGCAGGTATCGGCAAGGGAGCGAAGATGCCTCATCAAAAGGCTACCTGAAAAGTGCATGGCGACACAGGAAGCATTGATTGTCCACATTGGCAACAGGCACCCACTCTACAGATATTCTATCCACGCTGTGCTTGCTACTCTGTATCAATTAGCGCTACAAACAACGACATAACTGGAATAACTATAAATATAAAATTGTATGTTGTTGGTGTAGTTAATGATTCTACTATCTCCTGCAATGTTTGAAACCCTAATCTATTAAGATAAATATCACCTACAACAATAAATATTGCATAAATTATCGATATAATGAGTATTCCACCATATAATGAACCCAACATAACTATAAAAGTAAATAGTTTCCGATTCATTCTTATATCCTTGCTTTAGTTGCCTTCCTCCTATCAGTCCCATTTCTAAAATATGGAAGTGATCTTTCCTCGGTTTTGGTTCTCAAAAACTCTCCACCTCCAGTACCACCAACAACTCCCGTAATATGTAGGTTGGACTGTAAACCCACCGTTTCGAGAGGTGTGATGGCTGCATTGGGTCTTGACCCAGCCCACGCTTACTATCCTTATTTTCTAAGAATTACATCACCAGCAGAGTCACTAGCCTACATAGACTAGATTTAAAGCCAATAATCAATTTTCAGGTAGCCTTCTATGCCACCAGTCATTCCACCACACTCTTCACTACCTTTATCTGCATGAAACGACTATATTATTTGAACCTTATACGTTTTTAAAAGGTTGTCTGAAGATTTCTCAGGTAGCTTTTAATCAACCGATCAACTATCATTCATATACTCATAAACTTTGTTGATTTGCTCGGGAATACTACCCGAAAATCGATTTTCAAAAAATGCACTCCCAATAGTAAATGTCCACGGCGAAACAGCCTTAACCTCATCCAATCTTTGATAGCTGTTAATACTTCCAGCCAAACATACTGGAATAGAAACATTTCTTACCAATTCCGCGTTGAGTCGGTTGGCATCGCCTACATAACGGTATCCCAGTAAATTAATACCATAAACCCCTTTTGCCGCATACTCCTGCGCCTCAGTAATAATATCTTCTATCTGGCCGGTCAAGACGGTCGGCCTTCCCTGAAGCCCGCCAACAAAAGGCATATACTTGATTTGATGTTTTTTGCAAAACTGATTAATAGAATCGAAAAAACGGGTTCCCATTAAAATATCGCAACCGCATTCAAACGCAATCTCTGCTCCTACCAATCCCGCATCTTCTGTATATTCAACCACTTCTAAAAAAGTCGTCTTTCCACACTCTTTCATATAAGCATAAAGATGCTTCATGTTCTCCAAAGGCAGAGGCACTTCTTTAAATCCCCAAAACTGGGCTTTACTATGCCTACATTGTTCGAATATTTTAGCTGCCTCCAGCACCGTTTGATCATTATGCGTCAGCATTACGACAAGATTGTTTTTGGTTTGCATAAGATTCCTAATCTTATATAATTTAATTTTTTAATAATGCTGAAAATATAATATCTTATTTTGTTATTTGATTAATTCCTTTGGAATCAAGCATGGGTAATACATGACCTTAGAACGATTCTTCCAAATCAATTTCTGTGCCAATACCTTGTCGGTTTTAAGGCAAATTATTTGCTGATAAATTTCAGAATGACGGTAGTATGACGAACCACGTTTTACAAAACAATGATTTTCTTCTATCAGTTGGTAGCGATGCTCAACAGGCACAGTACTTCTCAACTCTGCTTTCAATTCCCCATTTTCACACCAAACTAAAATCTGCATATCATGTGGAGTATTATTTTTAAAACGGTAATCAATATAATTATAAGACACTGATGTTACAGATGAAAATGGCACCCTATTTCGCTCAGCACTGGGGTCGAGCGCATCAGAATGCGTATGCAATTCTATAATTTCCAATGGGCTATGCAATACCAACAAATTAAGTGTGTTAGCCAAATTGCACAAACCACCGTCCACACCCATTTTCAGCTTACCCTTACTGATCACCCTTCCTTCTTTATACCCTTTCCGTACGCTGGTTTTTCCAACAAGGTGCCAAAATGAGAAAATTTCATTTGGCTTGATAACAATACCGTTAATCTTCTCACTCGCCAAGGCAAGATTAACAGCTTTATTTTGTTGTGAAATCGGATCTATACCCGGCCCATTCCGGATAATGTTCGAACTATGGCTATAAATCAGAACTGGAAGCTTTTCTATATTCCTGAACCGGGCAAATCGTGTTTTGGCACGGAGGTCACTTACATACCTCTTGGCAATTTCTTTATAACAGGAAATCTGATAAAACAAAGAATTGATATCACTGAAGTTGCGTCGCCTTACAATAGCCTCTTTAGGTTTGATTTCAATTCGGTTTTTATATCGGCTATATTGAAAGCAGGCCAAAATCAATTTTTCCAGTTGCCGTTTCTTCCCTATAGGTTCGTTGGGGTCTTTTTGCAGAAAACGCACTAAAATACTGGCAATACCGGCGCGGTTTGCACCCAAAATATCTGTAAAAATTTGATCTCCAACAACTAATGCCTGCTGCGGCGTTATCTCCAATAAATCTAATGCCTTCATATAATTGAGAGAGTTTGGCTTATGGGCATCTGCAATAAATAAAGTATTAAGGGTTTCCGCAAACGGGGCGATACGTTTGGCATTGTTGTTGGACAATAAAAGTGTTCTAAACCCGATCTGATGCAGCATTTCAAACAAATCAATAATTTCTTGAGTTACCTCAGACCCATGATGCACCAAGGTATTGTCTATATCAAAGATCAATGCCCGATAGCCTTGCTGAAACAGGTTTTCATAATCTGGAGAAAAAACACTATTGATATAAGTATATGGATAAAACACCTTAAACATAACCCCCCTTAAATGATTTAAATCCAGCCAGGTTTATTGCATCCAATCATCGTGGATAACTTTCTATTCAATATTAAATAAAATATACAATCGCAGTTA
This sequence comes from Eikenella corrodens, assembly GCF_900187105.1. Lineage (NCBI taxonomy): Bacteria > Pseudomonadati > Pseudomonadota > Betaproteobacteria > Neisseriales > Neisseriaceae > Eikenella > Eikenella corrodens. The sequence continues at coordinate 1,277,522 of NZ_LT906482.1, read as the reverse complement.
CACCGATATTCTCAGACAGTCTTTCTATTTAGCGGCAACTCTTCCCCTTAGTGTTCTCAACACATTCTTCACCATATTTATCCTCGCTTCAACATCCTCCATCTGAGCCGTAAACTTCAACTTATCCACCCCGGCTAGCCGGTATTTTTTATCCGTCTGAATCAGCAGGATAATTTCTGTCGGATCGATTTGGTGGTGTTTGCCGAAGGTAATGGTTACCGATTCGCTGGTCGCGTCGATGGCGTCTATGCCCAATTCTTTTGCTGCGAGCCGCAGGTGATGGCTTTCGATGAGGGTTTTGACGGGTTGTTCGGGCAGACCGAAACGGTCGACGAGTTCTTCGTGTATGGCGTTGATTTGCTGCACGGTTTCGCAGACGGCGAGGCGTTTGTAGAGGACGAGCCGTTCGTGGATGTCGGGGCAGTAGCTTTCGGGCAGCAGGGCGGGGCTGTGTAGTTTGATTTCGGTGGTGATGCCCAGCGGTGCGTCGAGGTCGGGCTGGCGGCCTTTTTTGAGGTCGCGCACGGCTTGTTTGAGCATTTCGGTGTAGAGCGTGAAGCCGACCTGTATCATTTCGCCGGACTGTCCTTCGCCGAGGATTTCGCCTGCGCCGCGGATTTCCAAATCCTGCATGGCGAGGGTGAAACCTGCGCCGAGTTCGTCTGCCGCCGCGATGGCGTCGAGGCGTTTTTCTGCGTCTTTGGTGATGTATTCGGGTGTGAGCAGGTAGGCGTAGGCTTGGTGGTGGCTGCGGCCGACGCGCCCGCGAAGCTGGTGCAGTTGCGCCAGTCCGAATTTGTCGGCGCGGTTGATGATGATGGTGTTGGCGTTGGGGATGTCGATGCCGGTTTCGATGATGGTGGAACAGAGCAATACGTTGAATCTTTGCTGCAAAAAGTCGCGCATGACTTGCTCCAACTCGCGCTCGCGTAGTTGTCCGTGCGCCACGCCGATGCGGGCTTCGGGCAGCAGGGTTTCCAGCCGCTCGCGCATGTTTTCGATGGTATCCACTTCATTGTGCAGGAAAAATACCTGCCCGCCGCGTTTGAGTTCGCGCAATACGGCTTCGCGCACGCTGCCTTCGCTGAACGGTTTGACAAACGTTTTCACGGCGAGGCGGCGGCTGGGCGCTGTGGTAATCAGCGAGAAGTCGCGCAGGCCTTCGAGCGCCATGCTGAGGGTGCGCGGAATCGGTGTGGCGGTCATGGTGAGGATGTCGACATTGGCGCGCAGGCGTTTGAGCTGCTCTTTCTGGCGCACACCGAAGCGGTGTTCTTCATCGATAATCACTAAGCCTAAGTTTTTGAATTTGATGTCGTCCTGCACCAATTTGTGTGTGCCGATAACGATATCGACCGTGCCGTCCGCCATGCCTTCCAGCGCGACTTTGGTGGCTTTGCTGTTGTTGAAACGCGAAAGGCTGGCGACTTTCACAGGAAAATCGGCGAAACGGTCGGCGAAATTTTGCGCGTGCTGCTCGACCAGAAGCGTGGTCGGGGCGAGTACGGCGACCTGTTTGCCGCCCATCACCGCCACAAACGCGGCGCGCAGGGCGACTTCGGTTTTGCCGAAACCGACATCGCCGCACACAAGGCGGTCCATCGGCTTCGCCTGTGTCAAATCTTTAATCACGGCGGCGATGGCGGCGGCCTGGTCTTCGGTTTCTTCGTAGCCGAAGCCGTCGGCAAACGCCTGATAGTCCAACTCGTTGATTTCAAACTTGTGTCCCGATTGGGCGGCGCGTTGGGCGTAGAGGTTGAGCAACTCGGCGGCGGTGTCGCGCGCTTTTTCGGCGGCCTTGCATTTCGCCTTGTTCCACGCGCCGCTGCCGAGTTTGTGTAGGGCGACGTTTTCATGCGCTTGGCCGGAGTAGCGGCTGATTAAATGCAGTTGCGAAACAGGTACATAAAGCTGCGCTTCACCCGCGTATTCGAGCAACATCATTTCGTTGGTTTCGCCGCCCAAATCCATCGTTACCAAGCCCATATAGCGCCCGATGCCGTGTTCTTCGTGAACGACGGGATCGCCGATATTGATTTCAGCAAGGTCGCGCAACAGGCCGTCTGAAACGGCGGCGTGTTTCTTGCGGCGGTTGTGGACGCGCGAACGGGCGACGTATTGATACAACTCGGATTCGGTGATGACGGCGAGGTGCAGGCTGCTTTCGGCGGCGTTGGGGCTACCTGAAAACGAGCAAAGCGAGTTTCTGCGAAGCAAAAATTCATCCGCGCCGTTTTCAGGTAGCCTTTCGGCACGATTAAGCAGTACCAATTCGGCAGCTTGGCTTTCGCTTTCATAATGCACACGCAGAGGACGAGAATCACCTGATACGGCAAACTCGGCCAACACGCCATTCCTCGGTGTGTAGGCAAGGGTTTCGTCTAACCGGTAGGTAGACGAGCCCTGCCCGAACACCAGCACAATCCGTCCTTCCCTGTTACCGACGCGCACCCGATCGCCAAGCCTTATCTGGCTACCATTAGCATAGCGGATGGTGTTTTCAGGCTGCCTTTCGTCTGCATTGAGGCTACCTGAAAATCCGTCCGCAGCCTTTTCAGGCTGCCCGCCCAATTGGAAGCCTTCTGCCAACGGCGTAACCGTGATGCACAGCGGCGCGTTATCATCTAAAAACGCCTGCCAGCCGGCCACGGGTTTGGGTTTCAGGCCGTGCTGGGCGAAGAAGCCCAGCATGGTTTCGCGCCGGCCGGCACTTTCGGCACACAGCAGAATGCGGCCGCCAAAGGCTGTCTGAAAGTCTTGCAACGCAGCCAGCGGTTGTTCGGATTGGCGGTTTACCGCCACATCAGGCAGGGTATGGGGCGAAGTGGCGGAAAGATCAGGCCAGATTTGCGGGTAGGCTTTCAGGCTACCTGAAAAGCGGTCGGCAGTGAGATACAAATGCTGCGGGTGCAACGGCGGATAGCTTGGGTCGCCCTGCGCCAGCACGTGACGCGATTTGATTTCGCCTTCGAAGCGCACGGCTTCGGCGTGCACATCGCCCACGCATACGGCCAGGGCGTTTTCGGCGATGTAGTCGAACAGGCTGGCGCAGCCGTCTTCAAAAAACAGCGGCAGGTAGTATTCCACGCCTGCGCCGAACTGGCCGTTGCTCACGGCTTGATACACGGCGGCCTCGTTCGGGTTGCTTTGGATTTCCTCGCGGAAGCGGGTGCGGAAGATTTTTTGCGCATCGGCATCGGTGGGGAATTCGTGCGCGGGCAGCAGGCGGATTTCAGACACGGGGGCAAGGGTGCGCTGGGTATCGGGATCGAAAGTTTTGATGCTGTCGATTTCGTCGTCGAATAAATCGATGCGGTAGGGTGTGCTGCTGCCAATAGGGAACAAATCCACAATCCCGCCGCGCACGGCAAATTCGCCGCCGGCCACCACGTTGGACACGGCAGAATAGCCGGCTTCCACCAGATTTTCGCGCAGTTTGTCCAAATCCAGTGTCTGCCCCGTTTTCAGCCAAAACGTGCGCCCCATCAGGAAAGACGGCGGCGCAAGCCGCTGCATGGCGGTGGACACGGGCGCGAACAGCACGTCCGCTGCGCCGTTTTTCAGCTGCCACAGCACCGACAGCCGCTCGGACACCAAATCCTGATGCGGCGAGAAGCGTTCATAAGGCAGGGTTTCCCAATCGGGCAGGAACAGAGCGTTGTCTTGCGGGCGGAAGAATTGCCACGCGGTTTGCAGGCGCAGCGCAGTTTCGGCATCGGGCGTGAGCACGAGCTTGAGCGGCTTTTCCGGCAGGGCGGAGGCAAGAAAATAAGGCAGGCTGCCAGCGGAAAGCTGCGGCCAGCGGGACTTTTGCGCGGGTTTGGGCAGAGGGAGATTCATAGTGTACCGACAAAGGTGTGCGGCAGCCTGAAGCAAGTTCGGGCTGCCGAGTGTTTATGGTTATCCAAATAGAAACAATACGGCGTTGGTTCACTGCACGGCCTGGTTTCTATTTTGAGCAACTGTGGTTTGGATTGATGAAAAACGGATTTTAGCAGATTAAGGCTACCTGAAACTTTAGCTTTGCAGCAATTCACACCACTTATTTTCACTGCGTTGCAGCTTGCGTTTTAGCTTCGCAGAAACTTAGCCTTGGCTACGCCAAGACATCGTTTTCAGGTAGCCTTTTATACCGCGACCAAGGCGGCTAATCCACCGCCACTTCCACCGGCTGCGCGTTCAGGGCGGCGAGCGCGGGGGCGGGGGCAACGGTTACAAATAGGCCGCGGCCGCCGCCGTTGATGTACATCAGCGGCAAATCCCAGATGCTGCGTTCGGCATACACGGGCAGCGCGGTGAGGCAGCCGAATGGGCTGGTGCCGCCCACAAAATAGCCCGTCCATTTATGCGCTTGGTCGTGCGCGGCCAGCTCCACGTGTTTCATGCCGAGCTGGCGGGCAAGGTTGCGGGTAGAGATTTGGCGGTCGCCGTGCATCAACACAATCAGGCCTTTTTTGTGCTCGTTAATCAACACGATGGTTTTCACGATTTGGTGTTCGTCGATACCGAGGCACTCGGCGGAATGCGCCGTGCCGCCGTGCTCTTCATAGGGATACTGCATGGCGGTGTGCTCGATTTTATGCGCGCGCAGAAAACGGATGGCGGGGGTAACGGGATGGTGGGATTTGCTCATGAAAGGCTACCTGAAAATGTAAGCTTCAATGCAGTGAAAACCAGCGAAGCACGGTTGCGGTGCAGCTAACACGAAGCTGCAACAAAGTTAAGCGGGAAATGGGCGAATGATGCATGTATCAAACGGTTTCAGGTAGCCTGCCGTTTGCCGTGAGGCTACCTGAAAATTATTTGGCAAACGGCAGCCAACGCCGCGCCAACACATACATCACCACCCCGCCCACGGCGAACAGGGCAAACACGATGCCCTTTTTGCGCGCGTTCGGGCACAGCCAATACACGGCGAGGCTGAAGCTGAAAAACAGCAGCGACACCACCCACACCAGCTGTTTGTCTTTAAACCGGTTGAGGGTGTAGCTTTCGGTAATCATCACATACAGCTGCCAGAATCCGGCAAAGCAGATGCACAGCACGCCGGCGGGCAGGAAAATCAGGCCGAGGTCTTGATGGGTCATGGTGTGAGTTCTTTGAAAAATTGGCGCAGGCAGCATTATAAGGCTACCTGAAAACGGAGCGAAGCGGAGTTTTATAGCCTTAAATAAGACAACATGTCTAAAAATATTAGCTTTTTGCTTTTTCTCTAACCATTTTCAAAATTTTTGTCTAAAAAAGCTGTCAAATTGTCAAAATTCGGGTAGTATGCGGCATCTAAATATCCGCGACAGCGCCTATTACCCGCCTCCGCTATGCCCGCCAGCCGGCAGCGGCCACAAGCCCGCCAGCCCGCCGCACCGCATACCGGCCGCGCCGTCCGTCCCGTTTAACCGAATCCAAAAAAAGGAATCCACATGCAAGTTTACTACGATAAAGACGCCGACCTCTCCCTGATCAAAGGCAAAACCGTGGCCATCATCGGCTACGGCTCGCAAGGCCATGCCCACGCCACCAACCTGAAAGATTCCGGCGTAAACGTGATTGTCGGCCTGCGCCAAGGCGGCTCCTGGAACAAAGCCCAAGCTGCTGGTTTCGACGTACGCAGCGTGGCCGATGCCACCAAAGCCGCCGATTTGGTGATGATTCTGCTACCGGATGAAAACCAACCGGCCGTGTACCGCGCCGAAATCGAACCCAACCTGAAACAGGGCGCCGTATTGGCCTTTGCCCACGGCTTCAACGTGCACTACAACCAAATCGTGCCGCGCGCCGACTTGGACGTGGTGATGATTGCCCCCAAAGGCCCCGGCCACACCGTGCGCAGCGAATTCCTCAAAGGCGGCGGCGTGCCTTCGCTGATTGCCGTGTATCAAGACAAAAGCGGCAAAGCCCGCGACATCGCCCTCTCCTACGCCGCAGCCAACGGCGGCACCAAAGGCGGTGTGATTGAAACCAACTTCCGCGAAGAAACCGAAACCGACCTGTTCGGCGAACAAGCCGTATTGTGCGGCGGCGCGGTTGAGCTGGTGAAATGCGGCTTTGAAACCTTGGTGGAAGCCGGCTACGCGCCCGAAATGGCCTACTTCGAATGCCTACACGAGCTGAAACTGATCGTAGACTTGATGTACGAAGGCGGCATCGCCAACATGAACTACTCCATTTCCAACAACGCGGAATACGGCGAATACGTTACCGGCCCCGAAGTCATCACGCCAGCCACCAAAGAGGCGATGAAAAAAGCCCTGTATCGCATTCAAAGCGGCGAATACGCCAAAATGTTCATCCAGGAAGGCGCAACCAACTACGCCAGCATGACTGCCCGCCGCCGCCTGACCGCCGACCACCAAATTGAAAAAGTGGGCGCCCAGTTGCGCAGCATGATGCCTTGGATTGCCAAAAACAAATTGGTGGATCAAAGCAAAAACTAATTATCGGCAAGTGATTGCCTAAAAACAGGCTACCTGAAAACGAAGCTTCAACGCCTCTCAAACGCCGCATAGCGGGGTTTCGGCGAAGCTAAATTTTCAGGTAGCCTTCTTATATGCTTCCATGCTGCTCAACTCAACACAGTGCTTATACCGTGAACCATTTTGGCTGCATCGGCAGAAGGATGGCTAGCCAATCCATCGCTAGCGAATTGTTCTGCATGACCTAAATGCAATAGAGGCTACCTGAAACTCTGCCCTGTTTTAGATAATTGGTTTCAGCTAGCCTCCTCCTCAATATGAATCCTATTCATCTACTAGCGCTAATTTTTCAGCCAGCCGCCCTTGCCTAAACCCCCGCCGCCCGCTACCGTATCGCCTTTCTTTCGCATTTCGTTTCCCGCCATCATGCTACACAATACCCTCAGCTTCGAATTTTTCCCCACCCGCACGCCCGAAGGCCGCGAAAAACAGAAAATCACCCGCAAGCAGCTCTCCCAATACCAGCCCGAGTTTTTCTCCTGTACCTCCGGCGCCGGCGGCACTACCCGCGAAGGCACCATGCAAACCATCCGCGACATCCTTGCCGAAGGCATGGCCGCCGCCCCGCACATCCCCTGCGTGGGCTTGGATGCCGGCGAGCTCACCGATCTCTTGCAGGAATACAAAGATTTGGGCATCCGCCACGTGGTAGCCCTGCGCGGTGACATCCCCTCCGGCATGGGCTTGGGCACCACCGGCCTGCACCACGCCAACGAACTGGTGGAGCTCATCCGCCACCGATTCGGCGACTGGTTCCACATCGAAGTGGCTGCCTACCCCGAATACCACCCGCAATCGCGCAGCGCTGAAGACGACATCCAAAGCTTCGTGCGTAAAGTGAAAGCCGGCGCCGATTCCGCCATCACCCAGTTTTTCTTCAATGCCGACGCCTACTTCCGCTTCCTCGACGACGTGCGCGGGCGCGGCGTGGAAATCCCCATCGTGCCCGGCATCATGCCGATTGCCAACTTCTCCAAACTCGCCCGCTTCGCCGATATGTGCGGCGCCGAAATTCCGCGCTGGCTGCGGCTAAAGCTGCAATCCTATGCCGACGATACCGCCTCCATCAAAGCCTTGGGGCTGGACGTGGTAACCGAAATGTGCGGCCGCCTCCTGCGCCACGGCGCCCCCGGCCTGCATTTCTACACCCTCAACCAGGCCGGATTGTCTTCCACCATCTGCCAGCGTTTGGGCTACTAATCCGCCCTTTTCCAAATAGAGATGAAGGCTACCTGAAAAGGTTTCAGGTAGCCTTCATCTCTTCTGAGCGCCCGTCCGGTGCTATAATTCGCCCTTTCCAACATTAGCTTAGGCCAGTAACCATGTTACGCGCACTCATTATCGTTTTCGCCTGCCTAGCCGCAGGCGAAGTGCTTTTACACCTCACCCACCTCAAACTGCCCGCCAGCATCGTGGGGCTGCTGATTTTGTTCGGCCTACTCCAAGCCGGCTGGGTGAAGGAGGCCTGGTTCAAACCGATGACCGAATTCCTCATGCAGCACATGATGCTGCTGATGATTCCCGCCTGTGTGGCGCTGATGGATTATTTTTCCATCGTGGCGCACGATTTCTGGTCAATTGCCGCCGCTACCGTGGCCAGCAGCGTGCTGGTGCTGCTCGCCAGCGCGAAAACGCATGAAATCTTAAGGAGGCACAAATGAGGGAAGTCGCCACCAACCCCATTGTGCTGATTCTGATGATGCTCGCTATCTACCGCTTCAGCCTGTTTTTGCGCCTGCGCAGCGGCAGCCCGCTGGCCAACCCGCTAATGGTGAGCACGGCTTTGGTCATCGGCTACCTGAAACTCTTCGGCATCCGCTACGACGATTTCATGCAAACCGGCCGCATGGTCGGCTTTTGGCTGCAGCCGGCCATCGTGTGCCTAGCCATCCCCATGTATCAGCAATGGCCGCGCATCCGCAGCCAATGGCTGCCGATTGCCGCCTCGCAGCTGGTGGGCAGCGTAGTGGGCATTGTGAGCGGCGTGCTGTTTGCCCACTGGCTGGGCGCCAGCCACGACGTGAGCCAGTCGCTCGCCGCCAAATCGGTTACCATGCCGATTGCGCTGGAAATCACCCACGTGCTAGACGGCATCCCCGCCGTTTCCGTGGCCGCCGTGCTGCTGGCCGGCCTCACCGGCCAATTTATCGGCTTCTGGATTCTGCGCCACAGCCACATCCGCAACCCCATCTCGCACTCCATCGCGCAGGGCACGGCCTCGCACGCCATCGGCATTGCCGCCAGCCTGGAAATCAGCGGCCACTTCGCCGCCTACGCCACCCTCGGCCTGATCTTCAACGGCATCCTAACCTCCTTCCTCGCCCCGATTATCGTGCCGCTCTTGGCCGTTTAAACCTGCCGCTGGAATGGCAAAGGCTACCTGAAAGTTTCAGGTAGCCTTTTTTGCTACGTATCAAGCCAGCCCGTCGCCGCCATACCCAAGCCTCTGCGGATTTGTTATGCTAGCTCGTATCTTCCCCCTACTACACAGGAGCCTTCCATGTCCTACCGCGCCCCCATCAACGAACTCTTATTCGCCCTGCAAACCCACGGCAACCTGGCTGAAATCACCCAATGGTATGCCGAAAGCGGTTTGGACGAAGACACCGCCGCCGCCATCATCGAAGAAGCGGCCAAGTTCAGCGAAGAAGTCTTCCTGCCCACCAGCCGCACCGGCGATTTGCACGGCGCGCGATTGGAAAACGGCAAAGTCATCACCCATCCCGACCTCGCCGCCGCCTACCAAGCCTTCTGCGAAGCCGGCTGGCCCGGCCTGCGCGCCCCGGCCGAATATGGCGGCCAAGGCCTGCCTGCGGTGATTTCCGCCGCGTGCGAAGAAATGTACTACTGCGGCAACCTCGCCCTCTCGCTGCTGCCCATGCTCACCGTGGGCGCGGTGGAAACCATTGCCAAACACGGCTCCGAAGAGCAAAAGCAAACCTTCCTGCCTAAAATGAGCCAAGGCCTCTGGAGCGGCACCATGAACCTCTCCGAGCCGCAGGCCGGCACCGACCTCTCCCAAGTAGCCACCAAAGCCGTGCCGCAGGAAGACGGCAGCTACCGCATCAGCGGCCAGAAAACCTTCATCACCTGGGGCGAACACGAGCTGACCGAAAACATCATCCACCTCGTGCTTGCCCGCCTGCCCGGCACCACCTCCGGCATTAAAAGCCTTTCCCTGTTTATCGTGCCCAAATACAAAATCAAGCCCGACGGCAGCATCGGCGAGAGAAACGGCGTGTCCGCCACCGCCATCGAACACAAAATGGGCATCCACGCCAGCCCCACCTGCGTGATGCAGTTCGACGAAGCCGAAGGCTACCTCATCGGCAAAGCCGGGCGCGGCCTGCTTTATATGTTCACCATGATGAGCCACGCCCGCCTAGGCGTGGGCATCGAAGGCCACGCCGTGGCCGAAGCCGCCTACCAGCAGGCGCTGGCCTACGCCCACGAGCGCATCCAAGGCAGCGCGCCCGACGGCACCCCGCTCACCATCATCCACCACCCCGACGTTGCCCGCATGCTGCTGGTGCAAAAAGCCACCATCGCCGCCCAGCGCGCCCTGTATCTCCAAGCCGCCGCCGCGCTCGACGCCTCGCACCAACATCCCGAGCCCGCCGCCAAAAAAGCCGCCAAAGGCCGGCTCGACTACCTCATCCCCATTGTTAAGGCCTGGTGCAGCGACAACGGCACCGTGCTCGCCAACCTCGCCATGCAGGTGTTCGGCGGCGCAGGCTATATCGAAGAAACCGGCATCGCCCAGCTCGTACGCGACGTGCGCATCACCGCTATCTACGAAGGCACCAACGGCGTGCAGGCTGCCGATCTCGCCCGCAAAACCGTGTCCGACAAAGGCAGCCTCGTGCGCACCCTGCTCGCCGAAGCCCAGCAAACCGCCAACGAGCTCGCCGCCGTTGAGCCCGCCACCGCCGAGCCGCTCCAACGCGCCCTCGAATTAGCCGAACGCAGCACCGTCCTCCTCGTGCAGCAGCACGAAGCCAACCCCGCTGCCACCGCCCTAAACGCCGCCGCCTATCTGGAGCAAATCTCCCTCACCCTCGGCGCGTCCGCCTTGGCGCAAAACTTCCTGGCTGCGCGCAACGCAGAAGCACGCTTTGGCAGCGCATTCTGCCAAGCCCAGCAGCACACCGCCCGCGCCTACCTAGCCTACGTGCTGCCCCAAGCCCACGCCTGCACCGAACGCATCCGCCAAGGCGCCGAGCCCCTGCTCGCCGTGCCGTTTGAAGCCTTCGCTTCGTCTTAAAGCGCGGCATGACAAAGGCTACCTGAAAATGCAGAACCGCTTTTCAGGTAGCCTTTCAACACCTCTTCCGACTATCAAGGACAGCTGATGGAACAACATATCAACTACATTACGCTCGGTGTGGCCGACCTGGCTGAATCGCGCCGTTTTTATCGGGAAGTATTCGGCTGGCAGGAAACGGCAGACAGCAACGAAAATATTGCCTTTTTCCAGGCCGGAAACGCGCTGCTGCTCGCCCTGTTCGGCAAAGCCGCCCTGGCGCACGACGCGCAAATACCAGAACAAAGCAGCGGCTTCCCACGCTTTACCTTGGCACACAACGTGGGCAGCGAAGCCGAAGTGGACGCGCTGTTTGCCGGGTTCGCAGCAACAAATATCAACATCATCAAAGCCCCGCAGAAAGTGTTCTGGGGCGGCTACAGCGGCTACCTCGCCGACCCAGACGGCTTTTTGTGGGAAATCGCGTTTAATCCGTTTTTGCAGGAATTGCGCTGAAACCGCGCTTTCAGGTAGCCTCCACCCCCCAACAAAACCGCCATGAAATCACTCTTCCTCGTCCTCGCCGCCCTTCTGTTCGCTCCTCCCCTGTACGCCGCGCCCAACCTTATCTTGGCCAAAGAGTACAACGGTCAAAATATTGCCGGCTGGGCGATGAGCGAAAAGCTCGACGGCGTGCGCGCCTATTGGGACGGGCACAAACTCACCAGCCACCAAGGCCACCCCTTCTCCCCGCCCGCCGGTTTCACCCGTGATTTTCCGCCCTATCCGCTCGATGGCGAGCTCTACAGCCGGCGTGGCGCATTCGAGCAGATTTCCGCCGCCGTCCGCAGCGCCAACGGCGATTGGAGCGGTATCAAGCTGCACGTTTTCGATGCGCCCCAAGCCCCGGGCAACCTGTATCAGCGCCTCGCCCTCGTGCAGCGCCACCTCGCCGCCCACCCGCAAGCCAAAATCGCCGTTATCCCGCAAACCCGCGTGCGCGATGCCGCCCATGCCCAACAATTCCTGCGCCAAATCGAAGCCCAAGGCGGCGAAGGCGTGATGCTGCGCAACCCCAATATCCCCTACCAAGGCGGCCGCAGCGACAACCTGCTCAAGCTCAAAAGCGCGCACGACGCGGAATGCACCGTTACCGCCCATCACGAAGGCAAGGGCCGCAACGCTGGCCTGCTCGGCGCCGTGTCCTGCCGCAACGAAACCGGCGAATTCCGCATCGGCTCCGGTTTCAAAGACGCCGACCGCCGCAACCCGCCGCCAATCGGCAGCCGCATCACCTACAAATACCGCGGCTTCACCGCCAAAGGCACCCCCCGCTTCGCCACCTACCTGCGCCGCGCCAACTGAACCCGGCAGGCTACCTGAAAGCTGATAACCGCAGCCAAACGGCGACACAGCACCACCCTGCCCTGCCATATGCTCACTTCGTGGCCGCTCCATTTTCAGGTAGCCTCCCGCCTATCCACCCCCGCCCCGCACTTTGCTATACAATAGCGCCCAATTTGAATTTCCTGCCAAACATCCCATGCTAACCTACGTTCCGCCCGAGCAACGCCCCGCACCGCCCACTTACGAGCGGCCCTGGCTCTTGCTGCTGCTGGCTTTTGTCTGGCTGTGGCCGGGCGTGTTTGCGCACGATTTGTGGCAAGACGAAATCTCGGTGTATGCGGTTATCCGGCAGGCGGCGGAGGGCGGGCAATGGTGGCTGCCGCAGGATGGCGGGACGCTGTTTTGGGATGTGCCGCCGCTGTATATGTGGCTTTCCCTGCTGTTTTTGAAACTGTTCGGCCATCTGCCGCCGTATGAGGCGGTGCGCATGGTGAATGCCTTGCTCGCGGCGGTGTCGCTCGCGGCGATGGGCGGCGCGGGGCGGATGCTTTTGGGGCGGCGCAACGGGCGTACGGCGGTGCTGGTGCTGATCGGCTGCCCGGGCCTGCTGATGATGAGCCACTTCATCGGCGGGCAAATCGTTACCCTGTGCGGCTTGAGCCTGAGTTTCTACGCGCTGGCGATGGCGCGGCAGAAAACGGTGAAGGCGATTGTGCTCACGCTCTTGGGTTGGACGGTGTTGTCGCTTTCAGGTAGCCTGCTGCCGCTGTTGGGCGTGATGCTCACCTCGGCGCTGTTGCTGCTGGATTCGCATTGGCACAACAAACGCTTCTGGCTCACGCTTCTGGCAGCGGCGGGGCTGACGCTGCCTTTGCTGTTTGTGTGGCCGCTGGTGCTCAATGGTTTGTCGCACGAAGCCTTCCTGCAATGGTGGCGGCATCACGCGCTCGCGCCGTTCGGCGGCTTCGCCCGGTTGGATTTTGGTTTTTCCGCCGCTTATTATCTGAAAAACCTGCTGTGGTTTGCCTTCCCGGCCTGGCCGCTGGCCTTGTGGACGCTCTACCGCCAGCGCCGCCTGCCGTGCCACGGCTGGAACAGCCTGTGCCTGATTTGGCTGGCTGTGTTCGGCCTCGTGCTGGCCGCCTCGCCGCAACATATGGAAGACAACTTAATGTTGCTGTTGCCGCCTTTGGTGTTGGCGGCAGCGGCGCAGGCCGACCAGCTTCGGCGCGGCGCAGCGGCGTTTTTCAACTGGTTCGGCATCATGACGTTCGGCTCGCTGGCGCTGTTTGTGTGGCTCGGCTTTTTCGCCATGAACTTCGGCTGGCCGGTCAAGCTGGCCGAACGTGCAGCTTATTTCAGCCCGTATTATCAGCGAGATATCGATTACTTCCCGGTTATCGTGGCCGTGTTGTTCACGCCGGTGTGGCTCTTGGCGATTACGCGAAAATACGTGCGCGGCCGGCAGGCGGTAACCAACTGGGCGGCCGGGCTCACGCTGTGCTGGTCGCTCATCCTCACCCTGTTCCTGCCTTGGCTGGATGCGGCCAAAAGCTACCGCCCCGTGGTGCAGCGGCTGGAAGCCGAATTGCCGGCCGATGCCTGCGTTTCCACGCAGCACCTCGTGGTACGCCACGCCTGGCAGGAATACAGCCGTTATCCCCTAGGCGAAAACTGCCGCTTCGTCGCCACCCTGCGCCACGAATCCGTGCCCGATGCCGCCGAACTCGCCAGCGCCAACCGCCCGCGCGAGAAGCACGAGGCATTTGTGTTGTGGCAGCGGCAAGAATAATTTAAAGGCTACCTGAAAATTCAAACGGGCACAGCCCTCATAACTATCGCCTTCTCATCTGCCTTGCGCTATGATTCGACATCCTGCCCGGCCGTAGCCGGATACATGCCTTCCCGCGCCCCAATCCGGTAGATTAGGGGGCAGCCAAATAGCTGACAGGCTACCTGAAATCCCTCAAACCCATTTCCCACAACGCCATAAAGTAAACTCCATGAAACTCAAAACCATCGCCACCCTCGCCGCCATCCTTCCCGCACTCGCCATCGCCGCCCCCGCCAAACCATCATCCGGCCGTGCATCCCAATCCAAACCCACGCAAAGCAGGCCTCAAGAGCGCGCCTCTTCCGGCAGAAACTCATCTTCCAAACCGCAAGACAACAAACCCCAGCGCGGCCGCAACAGTCAAAACAGAACCCAAGACAGCAACAAACCAGCCAACGGCCGCGCCAACTCACGTCAGCAACAGGAAGCCAAACCCACCCGTGGTCGCAACAGCCAAAGCAGGGAACACGACAACAAGCCTGCCACCGGCCGTGCAAACTCGCGCCAACAACAGGAAACCAAACCTGCCAATACCCGTACCAACGCCCGCCAGCAGCGCGATACCGGCCACAACGCCACCCAAGCCCCAATCCGGCACAGCCGGCCAACCCGCCGGCAAGATAACGAACAAGCTGCCTACACCCAAGAGCGCCCGCAGCCTAACCCCGAGCCACAAGACAACAGCCCGCAAGACAGCACTCAAGCTGCCGAACACGCCGCCGCAAAAGCCCAATGCCTGCGCTACGTTGTCGATGGCAACAACCTCTCCGCCTTCACCCAAGCCTGCCGTCCCGATGCCGCCACCGAGGAGCGCTATCAAACCGCCTTCAAAAACACCCAAACCCAATTCGAGCACGACAGCTGCCTAGACATCGTCAACGAAGACGAAGCCCAAGCCGCCATCAATCTTGAACTCCAGCGGCTCGGTCAAACCAGCCGCCTGTTCTGCCCTGCCGTCAAAGACGAACTGCCAGGCATTGCCCACCGCTACAGCAACGTCAAATAACCCACAGGCTACCTGAAAAACTGAAAAGCAATTTTCAGGTAGCCTCTTCTTCCTAGCCACATACAAGGGACTCCAAATGAAATTCCGTACTCTAGCCCTCCTCACTGCCTCCCTCCTCCCCGCCCTTGCCCAAGCTGCGCCCGCCCAAGCCAGCAAGCAACAATGCCTGGGCTATTTGAAAGACGGCTTCCAAATCGTTATCCACGTCTCCGCCTGCGAGCCCGCTTCAGCCCAAGACGAACGCTACAAAAACGCCTTTAACGCTGCTCAGCAGCAGTTCGAACAAGCCAACTGCGAAAGCCTGCTGAACGAAGCCGAAGTTCGTACCTTTCTTGACAGCCAAACCGCAGGCAAATCTCAGCAACAATACTGCGCTGCCATCAAAAACCCCGTGCAACGCAGCCTGCAACGCTACAACAGCGGCCGCCGCTAAACCTTTCGCCGCTGCATTTTTCAGGTAGCCTCACGCTTAAATTGAGGCTACCTGAAACCCCTTTTTTGGAGAAAACATGAACACCAGCGCCCAAAATGTCGATGCCGCCGAAATCGACAAATTCAGCCGCCTAGCCGCCCAATGGTGGAATCCCGAGGGCGAATTTAAGTCCCTGCATGAAATCAACCCGCTGCGACTGGGCTTCATCCGCGAACATAGCGGCGGCCTAACCGGCAAAAACGTGCTCGACGTGGGCTGCGGCGGCGGCATCCTCAGCGAAGCCATTGCCCGCGAAGCCGCGCAGGCCACCGGCATCGACATGGCCGAAAAATCCCTTCAGGTAGCCCAAGCCCATGCCGAACAACAAGGCCTGGCCAACCTGCACTACCGCTGCATCAGCGTGGAAGCGCTCGCCGCCGAGCAGCCCGCCGCCTACGACGTGGTTACCTGCATGGAAATGCTCGAACACGTGCCTGACCCAGCCTCCGTGATTGCCGCCTGCGCCAAACTGGTGAAACCAGGCGGCAGCCTCTTTTTCTCCACCCTCAGCCGCACCGCCAAATCCTACGCCCAAGCCATCATCGCCGCCGAATACCTGCTCGGCCTCGTGGCCAAAGGCACCCACGACTGGCAGCGCTTCATCAATCCCGCCGATCTTGCCCGCCTCTGCCGCCAAGCCGGGCTGAACATCACCACCACCAGCGGCCTCACCTACAACCCCCTCACCCGCCGCTACCGCCTCTGCCAGCGAACAGACGTCAACTACATGATCGCCTGCCGCCCGATCGGTACAGCTTGAGCCCAGCGCCGCATGGCAGCCAAAATGTAGGCTACCTGAAACTGGTCAAACTGTTTCAGGTAGCCTTTCTACTGCCTCGACCCGCTTTTTCTGACAAACAACGGCAGGCAATCTCCAAATGATCCAAATACATCTCCTGGCCAGCCATACATTGCAAGCAATACGGCTCTTACACATCAGCACACCAAGCATAGCTTTTGCCGTTAATTGCCAAAATAATCTGCGGCAAACAACCATCCAATAGCAATAATATATTGATAAATATCAATGAAATCAGGCAATCTAAGCGAGATACTAACAAACTTAGCAGATAACGCCTGCCGAACAATAGCGGCCGAGCACAAAGAGGAAGAAATTGCCTAATTTTACGCATACCCATCTAGCAGATGGCAGTAAAATTGCTTGCCATTAAAGGATATACCCTTATTTTTCTTTATATGGAAACGGGTTATAATAGAAACTGCCGAGCAAAGTAAACCTTGTCTATTGCAATGTTTTGATAGGGTTTGTTGATTCAGGGAAGGCGCTACTCAGTCTACTTAAACATGGAATGACGAAAATGAAAACCTCTAATATACAAAAACATTTTAGGCCGACGATGCTGGCGGCTGCCATTTTTGGCATCAGTTTCACCGCACAGGCGATAACAGTACCTATCAGTAACAAACCGCTTACCGGCGTTACCATTGCCCACGGCCCAAACATCACCCTGACACCATCCGTAGAGCACCCGACAGCTGGTGCAGCTTATTCTGATAATTCATTTATGTTTGATGGCTACCCAACCTTAAGAATAAGTCAGCAAAATCAATGGAAAACAAGATACTTAGGGTATTTTGATAATACCAAATGCTATAAATTTTATGACTACAATAGCAATGCAGATAACGGCTATTTTGCTGTTTCTTCAGTAGCGACTACTGATAGTTACGGTCGAGTCGGCCTATGTAGCGGGAATGATGAAGAATATAGTGGTAACTTCCTAAACTGGGCCACGATGTCAGCATTGGATATTTTCCGCTACACCCTAACCGGTGGTAACCGTGCCCGCGGTATCGGTAACAGTCCGGCTAATTATCAAGCAGGTGATTCACCAACGGAAACATTCCTTCGCCGTGCATATGTGAATACAAGCACCAACGGTGCAAATCAGTACCGTTTGCGCTATAGAGGGATTGAGTTAGGTCGCAATCCATCGGCTCAAGATCTGGCTTTCTTAAAGCGGATTATTCCCGCCAGTATGGTAGATAGCTTTGCTACGACAAATACTACTGCCGGTTTGCCACGGGCATTAGGCTTCCGCTATCACCCAGTAGTGCCCGGTAGCCAACGTCCACATGCATTGGTGGGTGCAAATGTACCGCTTGACTACAGTAACCGTATTTTTTTCCTAAATGAGGGCTTCTACGTTACACCTGTTCGCTTTACTACAAATGAAGTGATTTATCAGGATCGAAACGTAATTAATGTGGGTGCGGCGCCATCATCTGTACGTTCTATTGTGCAAAAAGCTGCTGACGCCTCTCGCGGCAAACCTAATGTTACCGGCTATCGGTTGCCCGTTGTGGTACAGGTATGTAATCCGGCTAGTGCCGGTGGTGCGGCAGGCTTGCCGAGCGCTTGTCGTGCATATGGGAGCCATTACAAACCGGAAGGGCTAATGCAGCAATACGGTCGCGGTGATGGGCCGGATAGCCGCCCTGCTCGTTTCGCCGTGTTCGGCTATCAGTTGACCTCTACGAACGATGTGAGTGGTGGTGTGTTGCGCACCCGTATGAAATATTTGGATCGCACACAAAGCGAAAATGGCATCACTTATGGTAAAGAGTGGGATGAAAGAACGGGGGTGCTGGCTGTAAACCCAGACCCAGAAGATGCCCGCAAAACTAATGTATCCAATAGCGGCGCCATCAACTACATCAATAAGTTTGGTGATGTAGGCCGCTATAAAGGCCTTGATACTGCAGCCGAGTTGTTCTATACCGCTCAGCGTTATTTGCGCCATAAAGGGATGCCAGCGTATTATGAGCAGACTCAGCGCCAATTTGGTATTAACCCAACTTCGGCCGATGGTTTCCCAATGATTTACGATTGGGACGACCCGCTCACGCGTGGCTTAGCTTCTCGGGATGAAGCACAGTGCCGCTCTAACACCATGATTCTAATTGGCGATACTTTTACCCACGATGAGAAAGACTTGCCTAACTTCAGCCCGAATAGCGGGGTAAAAGATGACCCTGAGATCCAGACTGAAAAGCTTCTAAGAGACATCTTAGATCAGGAAAAATTCAAAGGCCTTGGCGGGGATTCATGGAATAAATCTCGCGGTTCATATGCAGGCCACGCCTCTAGTCCAAATGAAACAGGTTATTCCCCGGCTGGCATCGTGGCATTGGCTTATTGGGGTAGAACTCAAGATATCCGCCAAGATATTCCGGGTGACCAGCATATCAATACCTTTACCATCGACGTATTGGAGCAGGGGCGCGGCCGTTTTGAGAAAGATAACCCAAATTCACTTGGTAATGCATATTATTGGGCTGCCAAATACGGTGGTTTTGATTATAAACCCGGCATTACCATGCCCAATGCATCCCGTGGTAGCTGGACCAGCGATGCAGTGGGGGTGAGCAGTTCACCGGTATTGTTCCCTGATGGCATGCCAAAAAACTTCGCCTTGGGTAATAGCCCAGAAAATATGGCTAAGGCTTTGGAGGATGCATTTAGAAAAGCGAATGAATACAGTGATCCGTCTCAAGCCTTTGTGGGCGTAACCGAACACCAAAACTCTGTAGTAGATGTCGGCGCTAATAAAACTTTGGGTTTGCAGTCTTCTTATAACGTAGATAAGCTCTCCGGTGATGTTATCGCCCAACGCATTGGTGCTCAAGGCAATGGCTTAACCTTTACTCCGGCATGGCGTGCTTCAACCAAAATGGAAGCTTTCCATACCGCGTCGGGCTGGTCTGCTCGTAAGCTATTTACCGAGGCTCCCAATGGCACTACTACCGCCTTTACCCCAGGCAACGTAGAGCAATTCCGCACTGCACTGAATGCGGGTGCTTCTGCTGCCAGCTTGGTACAATACACTCTGGGCGACCCCAGCTTAGAAGGTACCGCTTGGCGTAAACGTGAAAATGGCCTGCTAGGCACCATTATTAACTCTGGTGTACAGCCTATTTTGCCTCCGCACAATAAACCTGCAGGCTGTAATTATGCCGACAGCAACATCATGGTTCGTAAAAACTTCTATGTAACCGCCTCGAATGCTGGCGTACTGCATGTTCTGAACCAAGATGGTCAGGAAGTGATGGGCTATATCCCTTCTACAGCGCTACCGAAACTGTATAGCTTATCTTTACCTGTGTCATCACATGCCCAGCCGACTCACCAATATCTGAATGACGGTACCCCGGTTACAGATGAAGTTTGCTTCGGTACTACTGCAAAATCTATTGTGGTGGGTACTGCCGGTCGTGGTGGTGCTTCGGTGTATGCTCTAGATGTAACTGATTTGAGTAACCCAGGTGCCCATAACGTAATGTGGGAATTCTCCAATGCTGATGATTCCGACCTGGGCCTCACTGTTGGCAAACCCTCCATTGCCAAAGATAAAGACGGCAATCCGATCGTGATCTTCAGCAGTGGCGTAAACAGCGGTTCCAGCAATGGCTACCTGTATATTCTGCGCGCAGACAACACAGGTAACTGGCAGTTGAATACCAACTACTGGAAAGTGCCTTTGGGCCAAGATGGTGTGGGCGAGCCGGCCGTATACGACCGTGATGGCGACAAAATGCCAGAAGCCGTATTTGTTGGCGACTTGAGCGGCAAAATGTGGCGCGTGGATTACGACAAATCCAACGGTTCATGGGTTAACGCCTACAACAATCAGCCTTTATACACCCCCAGTGGCACAGGCGCACCGATTACCGCAGCTCCGGTAATCACCCAAACAGGTGGTCATCTGTATGTAGTAGCTGGCACAGGCCAATACTTCTCTCTGGCAGATATTTCACCAGGCGTGCAGAACTATGCCCTCGGCCTCTTTGCTGAGCAAGGCCCGATCACCGATGCAGATTTGCTAGGGCAGAACTTTATCGGTAATGGGGAAAAAGTGGATGCTATCTACTCCAGCAATAAAACCCTGACACAAAAGATTTATCAAGTGTCGCAGAACGCTATCCAAAGCCATCATAAAGGCTGGCGTCTGAGTCTGCTACCAGGTCAGGCTATTGTGGCTCAACCGGCAATCCGTCGTAATAAAGTGGCTACCTTTACAGCTGTCCGTACCACTCCGACCGGCAACGTATGCTCGGTAAACGGTGCGACTGCGCTGATTGCCGTAAGCTTGCAAAATGGTGGTCAATACAATTTGCCGGCTTTTGACACCAACAAAGATGGTCGTTTCGATGGCAATGATAAATTAGGTGGCATGCTGGAAGTAGGCGGTATAATCGCTCCGGTAGGCACTTCTCGAGAAGCCAGCGTTGGTGGTAACAGCAGTATCCGTAATATCTTGGCTGGTGATACCGGAACTATTGACGTACCGATCAACAACTTTGACGAATCCCTCATCCGCCGTATCTCTTGGCGTGAGATTTTCTAAAGCTATCGTGGTCACAAAGCCGCCTGAATAATTCAGGCGGCTTTTTTAGCCAAGTACCCAGACTGCCTACCCCTACATCTCCCACTTATCTCTCCCTTTATATAGTGGCAGCAATTATTTACTCATGTGCAAGCCTGTGAGATACAGACAGCACGACCAGTGTGGCAATAAGAGCCAATACACTGAAGAAACAATTACTTTATCCATAAAAATGTGCATTCATGCCATACTATCCGAATACCCATTCAGCCAAACAAAAAAGCCCTGCATTAAGCAGAGCTTTTGAAATAGTGGCACGCCCACGGGGATTCGAACCCCGGTTGCCGCCGTGAAAGGGCAGTGTCCTAGGCCTCTAGACGATGGGCGCATGCGGGAAAGAGCGCGCATTATACCGATACAAAAAGCGCTGTCAAGCATCGGCAGGGAGCGGGCAGTTTTAAATTTGCATGGATGTGGGCACTTGGGCTTCGCAGATACCATGCCTTCACTTTGTATAGCCTTGGTTTCCACTTTATTGAAGCTCACGTTTTCAGGTAGCCTTTGGCAAAAGCAAGCCTGCGCAGTAAGTTTTGGTGGAAACGGCAAACTGGTCGGATTGGCGGTATAATGCCGCGCTTTGAAACAGATAGAAACAACAAGCAAAATGTGGTTTAAACAAGTCAGCTTTTATCCCCTAAACAAAGACAAACTGCCGGATTTGGAAACCCTGTCCGCCAAGCTGCAAGAGGCCGAATTTGCCCCGCCGCAGGGTTTGGACTGGTTTGGCGAAGGCTTTGCCCCGCCGGAAGGATTTTTGCCGGAATTGGTGTTTCCCGCCGATTTCACTTGGAGCGTGGCGCTGAAGAAATCCGAAAAAGTGCTGCCCGCCGGCGTAATCCGCGAGATTTTGGACGACAAAATCGCCGAAATCCAAGAAGCCGAAGCGCGCACCGTGGGGCGCAAAGAAAAGCAGGAGCTCAAAGAGCAGATTACGGACGACCTGCTGCCTCGAGCCTTCACCCGCAGCAGCAAAACGCAAGCCGTGTGCGACACACGCAGCGGCTTCCTGCTAGTGAACCAGGCCTCGGCCACCCGTGCGGAAAACCTGCTGGCCAAGCTGCGCGAAGCCTTGGGTGGGCTCGAAGCCAAGCTGCCGAACACCAAACAATCACCTTCCTCCCTGATGACCGAATGGCTGCTGCAAGGTGCTTGCGGCGGCGGTTTTGAGTTGGACGATATGTGCGAACTCAAAGGCACGGGCGATGCCGCGCCCACCGTGCGCGTGTCGAAACAGGATTTGACCGCCGACGAAGTGGTGCAGCACGTAAAAACCGGCAAAACCGTTACCCAGCTCGGCCTCGTGTGGCGTGATCAGATTGCCTTTGTGCTCACCCAAGATTTCACTCTCAAACGCATCCAGTATTTAGACGTATTGCAGGAAGAGGCCGAAAGCCACGGCGACGATGCCGCCAGTCTGGCCTTCGCTTCGCAAATCCTGATGGCCGAAGCGCTCTCTACCCTGCTGCAGGAATTGGTATCGCTTCTAGGCGGCTGGCAGGATTAAACACCAATTTTTCAGGTAGCCTATCCAGCCGGCAGGCTACCTGAAAATAAAGATAGAATAAGGCTACCTGAAAACCTCAGCTGCACTTTCAGGTAGCCTCCCCCAAACCAACTTACCCCAGGACAAACACCATGAGCATCAAATCCGACCGCTGGATACGCCGCATGGCCGAAGAGCATGGCATGATCGAGCCGTTCGAGCCGAACCAAATCAAAGAGCAAGACGGCCGCCGTATCATTTCCTACGGCACATCGAGCTACGGCTACGACATCCGCTGCGCCAACGAATTCAAAATCTTCACCAACATCAACAGCACCATCGTCGATCCGAAAAACTTCGACCCGAAAAACTTCGTTACCGTGGAAGACGACTGCTGCATCATTCCGCCAAATTCTTTCGCGCTGGCACGCACGGTGGAATACTTCCGCATCCCGCGCAACGTGCTCACCGTGTGCCTGGGCAAATCCACTTATGCCCGCTGCGGCATTATCGTGAACGTGACCCCGTTCGAACCGGAATGGGAAGGCTACGTTACCCTCGAATTCTCCAACACAACCCCCCTGCCCGCCAAAATCTATGCCGGCGAAGGCGTGGCGCAAGTCCTCTTCTTCGAGAGCGACGAAGTGTGCGAAACTTCTTATAAAGACCGCAAAGGCAAATACATGGGGCAAACCGGCGTTACCCTGCCCAAGGCGTAAGGCTGGCGGCATGAATAAAGGCTACCTGAAATTTTTAGGTAGCCTATTTCGCACGAGGCATCAATGATGAAACATTTTGAGATTTTAACTGACGCACCTTCTATCGAAGCATTACGCCATCTACTTGGGCAGCCTGTGGTTGAGATTTATACACATCGAATCATTGAGCACCATACTCCTTTGCGCTACCCTCTCGATGAAACCGAACCTCAAGATGATTTCTACATGTCGGATCAACTGTCTGGCAATTGCTGGCTGTTCCCATGCCAAAATCAATATGTGCTCATTGCAACGGATTGGGGCGATTTGCAAGAGTTATATTGGCGCGATTTTTATACACGTGATTGCAAAATATTGGCAGCAGAGAATATAAAAGGCTCTACTTTGTTTATTAAGTTGAACAGTCATTTATTCTGGATAGCGTGAGGCAAATTGAACTTTATGCGTGGCAGGCTTCGGAAGATATTGGCTATTTACTAAGCGATTGCGCGGTTAGACTGATTGCAGAAAATGGGCAATCTATCATGATTGCAAATGACAGCAACATACTGGGCTCCAGCCGAATTATTCTGCGCCCAGAATTCCAAAAGCGGTTTATAGACAAATTCTGCGCATTTCCAAGAATGCTCATCACACAGAGCGGTGTTCAGTTGTGCGAAATTCCTCCTATAGAACATTGCAATTGGGATGGTTATCGTTAAAACACGCCACCAAAAAGGCTACCTGAAATTTTCAGGTAGCCTTTTCCATTCCCATCAACCCTGCCGGCCTATCGCTCCAAATACTTTTTCATCAGCATCAGGGCAAAGCGCACGGCTTGGTTGCGTACGGCTTCGCGGTCGCCTTCGAAGTGCTGCTCTTTGGCCCAGATGCGCTGTTTGGTGGCGAGGCTGAACCAAACCGTGCCCACGGGTTTGTCTTCGCTGCCGCCGTCGGGGCCGGCGATGCCGGAGATGCTAATTGCGTAATCAGCCTTGGTGGCGATGAGCGCGCCCAGAGCCATTTCGCGCACGGTTTCTTCGCTTACCGCGCCGTAGTGGCTGAGGGTGGCGGCGTTCACGTTGAGGAGCTGCTGTTTGGCGTGGTTGCTGTAGGTGACGAAGCCGGTTTCAAACCAGGCGGAGCTGCCGGGCAGGCGGGTGAGTGCGGCGGCAAGCAGGCCGCCGGTGCAGGATTCGGCGCAGGTGATGGTTTCGCCGCGTTGGGCGAGTTGTTGGGTAACTTCTTGCAGCAGGGTATCCATAACAGGGCTCGTTTGGGGTAATGACTGCCATCATCTATCAAAGCGGTGGGGCAGTCAATTTTTCAGGTAGCCTGCCTTCGGTTTCGGCGGCCAGACGCAACAATGCTTCACGGTTGGAAGGGGAAAAGGCAAGATTGGCGGCTTCGGCCAGCGGCAGCCAGCGGTGGGCGCGGTGTTCGCGCGCGGAAAGGCGCACGGGGCTGGCAGCGGGAATGCAGGCGGAGAAGACGTGTTCGGTGTTGCGGGTAACGCCGGGAGCGTAGCGGTGGCGCCAGTGTTCGTAGATTTCGTATTCGTTTTGCGTGTGCCAGTCTTTTAATTCTTCCGGCGCGAGCAGGATGCCGGTTTCTTCGGCCACTTCGCGCAGGGCGGTGGCAAACGGGGCTTCGCCTT